>JAIOWW010000002.1 GCA_021741925.1 Pontimonas sp.
CCTTGCGTATTAAATTATATGGTGACCCCAACGGGATTCGAACCCGTGCTACCGCCGTGAAAGGGCGGCGTCCTAGGCCACTAAACGATGGGGCCGTCTCGTGAACCGAAGCACAGCAACAGGGATTGAGTCTAGAGAGACTGGGCAACTTATGCAAACCCCTAGAGTCATTCGCCACACCGCCTGAAACCCCGGTCGCTGTGGGAGATGTGGTTATCGTTATCTTCCGTGAGAGCCCTTAGTCCACGCCGATTTTGGCCTGCCATCGCGACACTGGGTGCGTTGGTGATGGTCTTGAGCCTGGGGCTGTCCGCACAGAGTCCCGCCTATGCAGATGAATACCCCACCTGGGAGGAAGTCCAGGAAGCCCGGAAGGATGTGGCCCGGGCTGAGGCCAAAGTAAAAGAGATTATGGCCCTCCTCGAGAGGCTCGAAGTTGCGGCCGCCGAGGCCGAAGAAGAGGCGGCTCGGCTGGGGGAGATTTACTACGAAGCACTCTATGAGCTTGACGAGGCCACCTTCCAGCAAGCCCAACTCCAGTCTCAAGCGGACTCAGCGGCAGTCGTTGCTGAAGAATCTCGACTCAAGGCTGGTCAGTTCGTCGCTGAACTTGCCCGGGTGGGTGGTGCTGACCTCACTGCCACACTGTTCATCAGCGGTGACGATGCAAACCAGTTGCTCAGTCGCATTGGGTACGCCGCCAAGATCGCCGAACAGACAGATGGCATTTACGCGAGGGCGCTCTCAGATCAAAATGCAGCCCAGGCTCTGAGTGATCAAGCCGAAGTTGCCCGCCAGATTCGCGAAGAGCTCCAGGCCGTTGCAGAAGCAGCCTACGACGAGGCGAATGCTGCTGCGATGCGTGCTTACTCGGCAGTGGAGGCGCAACTCGAGAACAGTGCTCGACTGGAAGCACAGCTAGAGGTTTTGATCGAGCAGCGTGAAGCAACGGAGGCTGACTACCAAAAAGGTGTGATTGCTCGTCAGCAATCCGAAATCATGGGAATGATCGACCCCGGTCAAATCAGCGCCGCCGGGTGGGCGAGACCCTCTGGGGGGTACATCTCCAGCCACTTTGGACCGCGCATTCACCCCATTTATGGGATTGCGCGTCTCCATGCGGGAATTGATCTCGCAACTCCGTGCGGTCGACCGGTGTATGCGGCCAGATCGGGTCGTGTGAGCTACTCCGGCTGGTTGGGGACCTCAGGAAACTTCATTCGCGTCACACACGAGGATGGTTATACGACGGGGTATGCACACTTGCAGAGCGGCTCACTTTATGTCCGGTTGGGTGAATCAGTGGTGACCGGGCAGTTGATTGGGCGCATCGGTAACACCGGCGGATCGACTGGATGCCACCTGCACCTGGAGACACGGCAAAACATGGTCGCTCAAGACCCCTACCCCTTCTTCCTCAACCGAGGAATCAGGCTCGGATAGTCACTTAGTGGCCGGGGAACGCCTCAATACCGGCTTGGACAATCTTTTCTGCTTCAGCTGCTGACGCCCAGCCTTCGGTTTTGACCCATTTGCCGGGCTCAAGGTCCTTGTAGTGCTCGAAGAAGTGCTCGATTTCTTTGCGCGTGTACTCGGGAATGTCGTTCACATCCTGGATGTGGTCCCAACGAGGGTCGCCAGCGGGAACGCCCACAACTTTGGCATCGCTTCCCCCGTCATCCGTCATATTGAAAACCCCGACCGGACGAACGGTCACTCCTACTCCGGGGAACAGGGGGTATTCGGTGAGCAGGAGCAGGTCAACTGGGTCACCATCTAAACCCAAGGTGTCCTCGAAAAAGCCATAGTCCGTGGGATATACAAACGTTGTGTAGAGGACTCTGTCTAAGAAGACTCGGCCGGTCTTGTGGTCCACTTCGTATTTGTTGCGGCTGCCGCGGGGAATTTCAATGATGGCGGGGTATTCGGCCATGACAAATGACTCCTTTAAGAGAAAGTTTCGTGAAGTAACCTTACCGGGTGGCCCAGACTACAAGCTCGGGAGCGCGACCCCGTTTGACCCCTGCCATGGCGGATGTTCGGCGGGCGGCCAGGGAGTGGGCAGGAAGCCTTGATGCGTCTCCTGGTCGCGCTCTGTATTTGGTGGGTCTCAGTGGTGGCGGTGATTCCGTGGCATTGGCCTGGGCCCTCTCTCATGAGGCGAGTTCGTTTGGTCTGGATGTTGGCGCTGTCATCGTCGACCACGGCCTTCAGCCTGGCTCCTCCGAGGTTGCCCAGAGAGCCGCACAGGAAGCGCAGGCGCTGGGTCTGCAGCCTGTGGTGATCAAGTCTGTGAATGTGGAAGGGACATCTAATCTGGAGGACACTGCCAGAGTTGCCCGCCATCGAGCATTCAAGGAGGCGTTGCGGGAAACTGGCGCCCAAGGCGTGGTCCTCGCGCACTCAGTGGATGACCAAGCTGAGACGGTACTTCTGGGCTTAACCAGGGGCAGTGGGCCGAGCGCGCTCAAAGGAATGCCCAGTCGCGACGGAATCCTTCACCGCCCTTTTCTCGGGCTTTCGCGTGAGACGCTTCGCCAGGCCCTCGTGGATGCGGGGAAGACCTGGTGGGAAGATCCCCATAACAGCGATGAGCGCTTCACCAGGGTGAGGGTTCGGCGCCAAGTGCTCCCTGTCTTGGAGCAGGAGCTTGGCCCAGGGGTGGTGCAGGCCTTGGCTCGGACGGCCGAACTTTTTCGCGCTGATGCGAGTGCCCTCGACGAGGACGCCAGAACTTGGTTCGACGCCCATGCAATCACCCGGGACGATGGTTCGTGGGCGGTGGAGGTGAGTGCCCTGGAGCAGCTGAGTGTTGCCCTGCAGACCAGGGTTCTACGGATGGTGGTGGTTCGAGCTGGGGGCGAAGCTCCCACCTATGCTCACACCGCGCAGATGATGCGTTTGCTGGAGCAGTGGAAAGGCCAGTCCGCAGTGGATGTTTCCGGCGCTAGTGTGGAGCGCAGGGACGGGTACATTGTGGCCCGAGCGAGCAGGTAGGGCAAAGGGTCATGGAATTCGAGGACGTCAACTCTGACATCGAATCTGTTGTTCTGACAAAGGAACAGATTGCCGAAGGCATCGCGCGGATTGCCCGAGAAATCGAGAACGACCACGCCGGGCACACGCCACTGTTGATTGGCGTGCTCAAGGGTGCAGTCATGGTGATGGCTGATCTCGCGCGCGAGCTGCATATTCCGATCGAGATGGACTGGATGGCGGTGTCGAGTTACGGAGCCTCCACCAAATCCAGTGGTGTGGTGCGCATTGTCAAGGACCTCGAGATCTCGCTAGAGGGTCGCCACGTAATTATCGTGGAGGACATTGTCGACTCCGGTTTAACACTGTCGTGGCTCTTGGAGAACTTCGAAAGCCGCCAAGCCGCATCAGTTCGAGTTGCCACCCTTTTGCGCAAGCCCGACGCGATGAAAGTTGACGTCCCCATTGACTATCTAGGGTTCGATATTCCCAATGATTTTGTAGTCGGTTTTGGGTTGGATTACGCCGAGTCATATCGGAATCTCAGTGGTGTGGGCGTTGTCAAGCCCTCCGTTTATGGAGGGTGAGTCAACCCTTTGCCTCGGGCGAACACGTGGTTTTGGGTTGTCGCATCGCGCTAGCCTGTTAGCTTGACTCCCGGTCCACCGAAAGGCACCAGACTCTCGTCATGGCTCAGAAGAAAATCACCCTGAAATCGTTGATCCGGGGACCCCTCCCTTACGTTCTGGTGGGTTCTCTCATCGTTGTAGTGGGCGTTTCTTTGCTCACCGCTAGTGGCTTTCAACCGGTGAGCACGCAGCAGGGACTAGAGCTCCTCAACGACAATCAGGCCCGATCTGTCACCATCATTGACGGTGAGCAGCGAGTGGACATGGAGTTGCGCTCTGCTTTCGAAGGCTTGGGAACCCAGGTGCAGTTCTATTACGTTGCTCCCCGCGGCGAAGACATCATTGCAGCGGTCGCGAACTCGGATGTAGCGGAGTTCACGGACGAGGTTCCCAGGACCAACTGGTTTGTCTCGTTTCTGGGACTCATCCTGCCCTTCATAATCATCGGGCTTATTTTCTGGTTCCTGCTCTCGAGCATGCAGGGCGGTGGGTCGCGAATTATGCAGTTCGGGAAGTCCCGGGCGAAGCTCGTCTCAAAAGAAACCCCCACCGTGACGTTCGAGGACGTTGCCGGAGCGGATGAAGCCATCGACGAGCTCCACGAAATCAAAGAGTTCTTGAAAGATGCGGAGAAATTCCAAAAAGTAGGAGCACGTATTCCCAAGGGCGTTCTTCTCTACGGACCTCCGGGAACTGGCAAGACTCTTCTGGCGAGGGCCGTGGCGGGAGAAGCCAACGTACCCTTCTATTCAATTTCGGGATCTGACTTCGTCGAAATGTTTGTCGGTGTGGGAGCTTCTCGCGTACGAGACCTTTTCACGCAAGCCAAGGACAACGCGCCCGCCATCATCTTTGTCGATGAGATCGATGCAGTAGGGCGCCATCGTGGGGCAGGTATGGGCGGAGGCCACGATGAGCGTGAGCAAACCCTCAACCAGTTGTTGGTTGAAATGGACGGCTTTGACCCGAAGACGAACGTCATTCTGATTGCCGCGACCAACCGCCCCGACATTTTGGACCCAGCGCTGTTGCGCCCAGGCCGCTTTGACCGCCAGATTCAGGTGGATGCACCTGACATGAAGGGTCGCCAGAAGATTCTCGAAGTGCACGCCAAGGGCAAGCCCATGGCCAAGGGTGTTGATCTCGCGGTGCTCGCGCGGAAGACCCCCGGTTTCACCGGTGCTGACCTCGCGAACGTGCTCAATGAGGCGGCACTCCTGACGGCTCGTGAGAATGCGACAAAAATCTCCAACGAGCTCTTGGATGAAGCCGTAGACCGCGTAATGGCTGGACCGCAGAGGCGCACTCGGGTGATGAGCGACAAAGAACGCCTCGTGACGGCCTATCACGAGGGTGGTCACGCGCTTGCCGCTGCGGCGATGCGGAACACCGACCCGGTGACGAAGGTCACCATTCTTCCTCGTGGCCGAGCACTCGGATACACCATGGTTCTGCCCTTAGACGACAAGTACTCTGTCACGAGAAACGAACTTCTTGACCAGCTCACCTATGCCATGGGGGGTCGCGTCGCTGAAGAGATTGTCTTCCATGACCCCACCACGGGAGCATCGAATGACATTGACAAGGCGACGGCCATTGCTCGTCGGATGGTCACCGAATACGGCATGAGCACCGACATCGGCGCTGTGAAGCTTGGCCAAGCAAGCGGTGAAGTGTTCTTGGGTCGAGACATGGGTCACCAGCGTGACTATTCCGATTCTGTCGCCCAGTCGGTGGATAGGGAGGTCCGAACGCTCATCGATCAGGCTCACACCGAAGCGTGGAAAGTCTTGATGGACAACCGAACAATCCTCGATCGTTTGGCCACCGAGTTGCTGGAGAAAGAAACACTTGATCACAACCAACTGGCAGCCATCTTTAAGGGGGTCAAGAAGCTTCCTGAGCGCCCGCTATGGCTCTCCAGTGGCGAACGTCTCCCTTCCAAGAAGGGCCCTGTAAAAGTTCCTCAGAAGAAAGCCGCCACCACGGCTGCGAAGAAGCCTGCAACCAGAAAGCCCGCCGCAAAGAAAACACCACCTCCGTCAGCCGGGCGCACTCGTGGATAGTGAGGCGATCAAGAAGGCGGTAGGAGACATACTCCTGGCGGTGGGGGAAGACCCGAGCCGCGAAGGGCTCACGAAAACTCCCGACCGTGTGGCAGAGCTCTTTGCCGACTTGTATTCGGGCGTTGGCGTCGATCCGGTGAGCGTGTTGAAGAACGCAAAAGATGTACCTGCCGGAGAATCCGAAAGAGGAGAGATGGTGGCCCTTCGGGACATCTCCTTCATTTCTCTGTGTGAACACCACCTCTTGCCCTTCGAAGGTCACGCCAGCGTGGTCTATGAACCAGGGTCCTCCATTGTCGGTTTGGGGACACTGGCAACACTGGTTGACGTGACAGCACGAAGGCCACAGCTTCAGGAACGTGTAGGTGAGATGGTCGCCCAAGCTTTGGTTGCCTCTGGTGTGGCCAAAGGTGCCCTGGTGTTGGTGTCCGCAGTGCATGGCTGTGTGGCATATCGAGGCCCCCAGCAACGACTCACGACGGTGACGGTAGCCACAGAGGGAACTTTGTCCAGCGATACCAAGAGACACGAAGCCCTGCTTCTCGCAGGAGGCGAGGACTGGGCGTGAGCGCTCGCCGCCG
The DNA here is from genome assembly GCA_021741925.1 of Pontimonas sp. Lineage (GTDB taxonomy): Bacteria > Actinomycetota > Actinomycetes > Actinomycetales > Microbacteriaceae > Pontimonas. The sequence continues at coordinate 6,253 of JAIOWW010000002.1, forward strand.
GCCAGAATTATGGGGGGTCGTCAACGCGACTCCCGACTCGTTCAGTGATGGCGGTCTTTTTGCCAGCGAACGTGCTGCCATCGAGCACGGTCTTTCGCTGGTGGAGCAAGGTGCCTCCGTTATTGATGTGGGCGGTGAGTCCACGAGACCTGGCGCGAACCGCGTTTCTCCTGACGAGGAGGAAAAGCGGGTCATCCCCGTGGTGAGGGCTCTGGCCGATGAGGGGGTTGTGGTGAGTGTTGACACCATGCGAGCTTCGACAGCCCGCAAGGCCGTGGAGGCCGGTGCTCGCATCATCAACGACGTATCGGGTGGGCTCGCTGATCCCGACATGTTCTCAGTGGCCGCGAAGGCTGAAGTTGACTACGTCCTCATGCATTGGCGCGGGCACAGCAACACGATGGATTCGCTGGCGCATTATGACAACGTTGGCAGCGATGTGGCTCACGAACTTAGGATCAGACAGGAAGAGGCGGTGCGAGCTGGCATCGACCCCTCCCGTCTGCTCGTGGACCCGGGACTGGGTTTTGCAAAAACACCACAACACAATTGGTCTCTTCTCTCTCAACTGGATGAGGTAGCTCCCTCGGGTATCCGGATGGTGGTGGGGGCGTCTCGAAAGCGTTTCCTCGGTGAACTTCTGCCGGGTGAGCACACACCGGCGGAGCGAGATGGGGCATCAGCGGCGTTGGGAGTATTGCTGGCCGAAGCTGGAGTCTTCGCGCTTCGCGTGCACAATGTGCGGGTGCACCGAGAGGCTTTGGATGTCTGGCAGGCTTTCCACGAAGGGGGTGCCTCGTGACTGACGTAATCACCATCGAAGGAATACAAGCCTTTGGCTACCACGGAGTTTTTCCCGAGGAGCGGCGAGAGGGACAGACATTCCTGGTGGACGTTGAGATTGAGACATCATTTGACGAGGCCATCGTTCACGATGACGTCGCCTACACAGTGGACTACGGGGTTGTTGCTGAGCGGGTTGCCGAGATCATTCAACGAGAGCCCGCCGACCTCATTGAAACGGTGTGTGATCGAATTATCACCATGGTGTTGTCCTTGGAGCGCGTTAGAGCCGCCCGCGTGACTATACATAAGCCCCAAGCCCCCATTGCGGTCCCTTTTGGTGGGGTGTCCGTCTCGCGACGCAAGGAGGCGGGCTCATGACGACTGAGGACACCTGGGTTCGGTGCGTGGTGGCGTTAGGGACAAATCTGGGCAACCGGGAAGACATCGCCTTCCGGGCCCTCGCCGACATCGCAGCAACCGAGGGTTTCCGGGTAACCGCCGCTTCATCGCTCCACGAGACCGTGGCGCTGGGGCCGGATGGCCCGAATCCTGATGCTCCCGCGTATGTGAATCAAGTGATTCTTCTCCAGAGTGCCTGGTCAGCAGAGAAAACGCTCGAGCATTTGATGGATATCGAACGCCAACATGGTCGCGAGCGCAACGGAGAAAAGTACGCCGACCGAACACTCGATTTGGATCTCATCGTCTATGGCGATCGTGTCAGCGATGATCCTCGGGTGACCACCCCTCACCCCAGAGCTCACGAGCGCCGGTTTGTGTTGGAACCGTGGCATGAGATTGACCCGGAGGCCATAATCCCCGGGCTGGGCCCTATTTCTGTAGTACTTGATTCCCTTCCCTCCGAGTTGTCATGAGTCATACCTCAGGAATCACTCTTCTGATCGGAGCAGTGATCGGAGGGGTGCTGGGGTGGGCAGGACAATGGTTACTGGTGGCGTCGGGAAACCCAGCTCTTCTTCCCCCTGCCACTTGGGGTGTTGCCCTCGCCGCTGTGGGAGCGATACTGCTGGCACTGGCCTGGCCTATTCGGACTCAGGTGAGGTCAGAGAAGACAAAGCCTCCGGTCGATCCCTTCTATGCAACGAGAGTAGTTCTCCTGGCTAAAGCCGGTGCCGTGGCAGGCTCTGCTCTCAGTGGTGTCGGCGGTGGAGTGGCCGTGTTCTTTGCGAGCCGGCCCGTTGTCCTCTCCGAAACACTGATTCCCGCCATTGTCGCCATCGTGGGCGCCCTAGTCTTGATGGTGGGAGCACTGATCGCTGAGCGGTGGTGCACCCTTCCGCCTGATTCACCCGAGGGCGGAGCAAACATGGTGCCCGAAGGAGAACTGTCATGAGCCCAGAGGAAACCGTGTGGAAGGGCATAAGTCCTCGATATCAGGTGGAGGCAGTCGTCCACACCGTGGCTGTCTCCCTCCTTCCTCTTGCTGGGTCAAGTGTGCCTCTCTGGATTAGCGAGCCCGGTGTCTCTTGGGTGTCTTGGTACCCCCTGGCGATCACCCTTGCCATCGTGGCGATTGTGGGAGCTTTTATTCCCCGCAGGATCCGCGCGTATGGCTATGCGCTCCGGGCTGACGATTTGGTGTTCCGCCGAGGAATCTTCTTTCAACGTCAGGTGGCAGTGCCCTATGGGCGTTTGCAGTTGGTCGATGTCACACGAGGGCCACTTTCTCGCCTCTTAGGCCTCTCTGAGCTGAAGCTTGTTACAGCAGCAGCGTCCACGGGAGTTACGATTCCAGGACTTCCTTTGCCCGTCGCGGAAGAACTCCGAGATCAGTTGATTGCGGTGGCAGAGACACGGCGGGCAGGTCTTTAGCGATGACGGCTGCGGTGTTGCGCAGCGCCGAAGATCTTCGGGGTGGCGAGTGGTTTAGGTTGCATCCACTCACGCCGTTGCTCCAGGGTGGCGTGGTGTTGTTGGCCCTGGCGGGAGCGGGCTTTGCCGCACTGTGGGAAACCGTCATACTTCGGTCCATTCTCCAATTTGTGGGAGTAGAGGAGGAGGACGAGGGCAGTGGCCTCGCATTCCTGATTGCCGATTCGTTGGCGCTGATATTTGTTGGGGCCATCGCGGTAGTCGTGGCTTCGGCGTTGGTGTTTTGGCTGCAATGGCGAGTCCACCTGGTGCGGATGGACGACGATGTCCTCGAGGTCAAGAAGGGAATACTGGCGAAGTCGTCGCGGCGAGCAAGACGCGACCGTATCAACACGATTGGTGTGAGGCGGCCACTTGTCCCTCGACTGTTGGGTTTGGCGAAGCTTGATATTCAGGCGGCCGGAAATGATGCCAACGTTGTCTTGGCCTACCTTCCCTATAGCGTGGCGGCGGCGGTCCGCCGAGAGATCTTGCAGGCGCCAGGCCCGCGCGACGGAGAGAGCGAACCAGAACCTCAGGTCGGCACCCGGGAACTCGAAGTCCCCCTCTTCCGGTACCTGGCCTCCTTGGTCGTGAGCGTGGAGAGTGTGTTCTTTGCCGCGGTCTTTGTCGCGGTGATGGTCGGAGCGTTGGCCACGGGGGAGCTAGCAGCATGGCTGGGTCCCGTCTCAGTGATGTTTGGGTACGTCGTTTACTTGGCAGACCGTTTTTTCCGCGTTGGAAACTTTGTCATCGACTCCATTGAGGGGGACGTTCGCGTCTCACTGGGATTGCTCTCCACCAGCGTGGAGACCATCCCTCCCGCAAGGATTCATGCCGTCCAGATTTCCCAACCGTGGCCGTGGAAGTTCTTGGGTTGGTGGAAAGTTGACGCAAACCTTGCATCCTCGCCAGGCTCAGCGAACACAAAGACCCCCGCCCACACCTTGCTGCTCCCCGTTGCCACCGCCGACGACATGATGCGAATGCTGGAGCTGACCCTGCCGAGCCTCCGCGACGAGTCTGCAAGGGCCCAGATTTCCGCTCTTCTCCGACAACCCCACGCTGAGTGGGTGGAAGCGGGTCTCAGTGAGGATTCCATTGTTACGGCATCTGAGATGGCGCGCTTTCGCATTCCCCTGAGCTTTAGAGTCACGGGCAGCGCGGTGATTCGAGGGGTAGTGGCACTGAGGTTTGGGCGCTGGATTAGCAAGCTGTCCCTCGTCCCGCTGGCGAGAATCCAGAGCTCGAGCGTCGCCCAGGGTCCGTGGCATCGGGCACTGGGACTCTCCAGCTTTTCGGTGGAGAGCGTAGAGGGCCCCGTGTCAACTCGCATCAGTGGAGTGGAAACCGAGGAGGCCCAGAGCTGGTGGAGAGCTGTTCACGCGCTGACCGTCAGTGCTATTGGAGACTCGGCCCCCAAGCGGCGAGTGCGAAGGACACCAGCGTGAATTCCACCAGGCTGGGTGTTGGGATTATTGGTGCCGGCAGGGTGGGTCCACTGATCGGGGCTGCCCTCTCGCGTGCGGGACACGGCCTGGTTGGAATCACTCCACCCTCGGAGAGTGGCCGCGAGCGAGTGCAGGCAATTCTCCCGGGAGTTGTCTACGCCGATTCACTACAGATTATTGAACGCAGTGAATTGGTCGTGGTGGCTCTGCCTGATCATGAGCTCGCTGGCTTCATCGAAGGCATGAGTCTCCAGAACGCATGGAACACAGGGCAATTAGTTCTTCACACCTCTATTACTCACGGTCTCGATGTCCTCACTGGTGCCCGGGCGCAAGGGGTCATTCCGTTGGCACTTCATCCGCTCATGGAATTCACTGGCACGAGCATGGACCTCACCAGAATGTCGGGAGCGTGGTGTGTGATTAGCGCCCCCGCTATTGCGGAACCCATTGCTAGCGCTCTCGCCGTGGAGATGGGTATGGAGCCCCTCGTCGTGTCCGAGGAGAACAGAGCACAGGTCGCCTCCGCCATTGCTTTGGCGACAGGCTTCTCCCACACGACGATTCACGAAGCGGCGAGCCGATTGAAAGCGGCCGGTATAGATAATCCTGGTGTGGTCATGCAGCCCTTGGTGAACTCGAGCATTGAGAATGCTCTCCGCTTGTTTGCCGGTAATGAGCGTGAGCTCGGGGGTGAGGATTGATGCCGGCAATCGTTCATTCCCTCGCAGAACTACAGGGCATTCGCGAGACCTGGCGGATTGCTGGGGAAAGCGTGGCTTTGGTGCCCACCATGGGTTCACTCCACGATGGCCACAAGGCACTTGCCCTGGAGGCAACTAGTCATGCAGACCGATGCGTGCTGAGTATTTTTGTGAATCCTCTGCAATTTGGCGCTGGTGAAGACTTTGAGGAGTATCCACGATCGCTCCTCGCTGACGAAGCGTTCCTTGCGGACACCCTGGTGGACCTCATTTTTGCGCCGAGCGTCGACGTGATGTATCCCGAAGGCGCAGATTCTGCACCCAGCGTTAGCGCGGGACCTCTCGGTGACACCTTCGAGGGTGCCTCCCGTCCCGGACACTTTGATGGAGTGCTCACCGTGGTGAAGCGACTGTTCGACTACGTAAGCCCCGATATGGCGGTGTTCGGCTGCAAAGATGCCCAACAACTCTTTCTGGTTCGTCAGATGGTGGAGGACCACCATCTCACGCTTCCCATCCTGGAGGTGGAAACAGTTCGTGACTCTTCCGGACTTGCTCTCTCAAGTCGCAATGCCCAGTTGAGTGAGATTGCTCGAACTCAAGCCCGGGAAATCCCGCGGGCCTTGGATGAAGCATCCCGCCAGCTCACTGCACTCGACGCCCGTGATTGCGCGCGAGACATTTTGGCCAGCGCCCCTGGAGTGAGTGTCGACTATGTCGAGGTGGTCAATCCGGACACCTTCTTGCCACTTCACAAGGACGCCCACGCTGGCGATGCTCGGCTGATTGTGGCGGTGACGCTGGGTGGCGTGCGCCTGATTGACAACCGGCTTCTGCATTTTGGTCAGTAGGCTAGCGGGGTATAGCGCCCCCACGCAGGAATTAAACACTCATGACCGATGCCCCACACGTCGAACACGACGCTGACGATATTGACGAACAGCACGCCGTTCGTTTGGGCAAGCGTGAGCAGATGTTGGCTGCAGGTCTCGAGCCTTTCCCGGTCTCCGTTCCTGTCACGACCTCTATTTCTGCCGTTCGCGAGGCTCATCCCAACCTCGAACCAGAGGCAACCACTGGCCAGGTTGTGGGAGTCGCCGGGCGCGTCGTGCATATGCGAATCACCGGCAAGCTCGCCTTCTTATCACTGCAGGAAGGGTCTGGTGAGCGACTCCAGGCGATGGTGTCGTTCGGCGAGGTGGGAGAGGAGTCCTTTGAGCTCCTCAAGGACCTCGTTGACCTAGGCGACCACGTGTTTGTCTCGGGAGAAGTGATTGCCTCAAAACGTGGCGAACTCTCCATCATGGTCTCGCAGTGGGAGATTGCCGCCAAAGCGCTCATGCCCCTGCCCAACCTGCACAGTGAGCTCAACGAAGAAACGCGCGTCCGTCAGCGTTATTTGGATCTCATCGTGAGGGACCAGGCTCGAGAAACGGTGCGTGCTCGTGCGCAGGTGAATGCTTCGCTTCGCTCCACTTTTGGTGATCATGGTTACCTCGAAGTAGAAACCCCGATGCTGCAGGTTCAGCATGGTGGCGCATCCGCCAGACCGTTCGTGACGCACTCCAACGCCTTCAGCACGGACCTCTTCTTGCGCATTGCCCCCGAGCTGTATCTCAAGCGCGCAGTCGTCGGTGGAATTGAGCGTGTGTTTGAAATCAACCGCAACTTCCGAAACGAAGGCGCAGACTCTACCCACAGCCCTGAGTTCGCGATGCTGGAGGCATATCAGGCGTACGGGGATTACCAGCAGATGGCCGACCTCACCCAGGAGCTAATCCAGAAGGCAGCGCTTGCTGTGGCGGGGTCTACGACAGTCACCTGGGCAGATGGCACCGAGTACGACCTTGGTGGTCAGTGGGATCGCCTGAGTCTGTATGACAGCCTCAGTGATGCCAGTGGAACACTCATCACACCCGAGACATCGCTGACAGAGCTCGAATCCTTGGCTAAGAAGGTCGGTATCGACCTCGCCCAGCCCACGCCAGGCAAATATGTCGAGGAGCTCTGGGAGCACTTTGTCAAAGAATCGTTGACTACCCCCACTTTCGTGATGGATTATCCGCTGGACACGTCACCGCTCGTGCGAGCCCACCGATCCATCCCCGGCGTGGTCGAAAAGTGGGACCTCTATGTTCGCGGGTTCGAACTGGCTACTGGCTACTCCGAACTTGTTGACCCCGTCATTCAGCGCGAGCGCTTTCAGGAGCAGGCCAAGCTCGGCGCCAAGGGTGACCTCGAGGCCATGAAGGTTGATGAAGATTTTCTCCGCGCCCTTGAGCATGGAATGCCGCCGACAGGCGGAATGGGAATGGGAATCGATCGACTCCTGATGGCGATTACAGGCCTAGGGATTCGAGAGACCGTGCTGTTCCCGTTGGTGAAATCAACCTAGTCGTCGAGGGGAAGACCGCGCTTCGCGCGTTCCTCACGTTCCAACTTCTTGTAGGTCTCGCGCTCGCCACGATCAGCGTTCAGAATGGCACGCATGATGAACCAGAAGATCAGCCCAATAAGGATGGTCGGTGTCACGGAGAACAGTGCGTTAGCCCAAAAGTTTTCTATCATCCTGCTGTCCTAGCTCAAAAGTGCGCTCATGGCGACAATCACGGCAAGGCCACCCACCATGATCAGTAATCCCACCCGGGCTGGCGGGAATGCCGATTTTTTGGGTGAATTCGCCACGGGTCGAAGTTTATGGCTCCAAACCTCAGTTTTCCTGACATCTCACGCTAGGGGCGAACACCGACCCACAGCGAATCTCGAGCGCTTATTCTCGTGTTCACGAGCATTGGCGAGAGCTCTCGCCGAAAAGGAGTGAAGAAGATGTTTGAGAGGTTTACCGACCGGGCACGCCGAGTCGTGGTCTTGGCACAAGAAGAAGCCAAGATGCTGAACCACAACTACATCGGCACAGAACACATCCTCTTAGGACTCATCCACGAGGGTGAAGGTGTCGCTGCCAAAGCACTCGAGTCGCTCGAGATCTCGCTTGAAGCTGTCCGCGTGCAAGTCCAGGAGATTATCGGCCAGGGCCAGCAAGCTCCCACCGGACACATTCCCTTCACTCCGCGCGCCAAGAAGGTCTTGGAGTTGAGCCTTCGGGAAGCGCTCCAACTCGGCCACAACTACATCGGCACCGAGCACATTCTGCTCGGGCTGATTCGTGAAGGTGAGGGAGTCGCCGCGCAGGTTCTGGTGAAGTTGGGCGCTGACTTGAACCGAGTTCGTCAGCAAGTCATTCAGTTGCTCTCGGGATACCAGGGCAAAGACCCCGTCTCTGTGGGCGGCTCGGAAACTGGCGGAAGCGACAAGGGCTCTCAGGTTCTGGACCAGTTTGGTCGCAACCTGACCCAGGCTGCTCGTGAAGGAAAGCTTGACCCAGTTATTGGTCGCGAGCGCGAGATGGAGAGGGTCATGCAGATCCTTTCTCGCCGCTCGAAGAACAACCCTGTCCTCGTGGGCGAACCTGGTGTGGGAAAGACCGCAGTGGTGGAAGGACTTGCCCAGGCCATCGTCAAGGGCGATGTTCCCGAGACGCTGAAGGACAAGCAGCTCTACTCGCTGGACCTCGGTTCCTTGATCGCCGGTTCGCGCTACCGCGGTGACTTTGAAGAGCGCTTGAAGAAGGTGACGAAAGAGATCCGAACCCGCGGCGACATCATCGTTTTCATCGATGAGATTCACACCCTCGTGGGTGCGGGAGCCGCTGAGGGCGCCATCGACGCTGCGAGCATCCTGAAGCCGCTGCTCGCACGCGGGGAACTCCAGACCGTGGGTGCTACCACTCTGGATGAATACCGCAAGCACTTTGAGAAGGACGCCGCTCTGGAGCGTCGCTTCCAGTCGGTTCAGGTTCACCAACCCAGTCCCGCTCACACCATCAACATCTTGAAGGGTTTGCGCGACAAATACGAGGCCTTCCACAGAGTCTCCATCACCGATGGGGCTATCGAGGCAGCCGTAAACCTCTCTGACCGTTACGTTCAGGATCGTTTCCTGCCGGACAAGGCCATTGACTTGATTGATGAGGCCGGAGCCCGTCTTCGTTTGTCCATCCTCTCGAGCCCTCCCGAGCTTCGGGAGTTCGACGAGAAAATCGCCGATGTTCGCTCTCGCAAGGAAGCGGCCATCGAAGGTCAAGATTTCGAGAAGGCGGCATCATTGCGTGACGAGGAGAAGAGTCTCCTCGGCGAGCGTCTTCAGCTTGAGAAGAAGTGGCGCAGTGGCGAGGCCGGTGGCACTGGTGTCGTCGATGAGGGCGTTATTGCTGAGGTCCTTGCGGCAGCCACTGGAATCCCTGTCTTCAAACTGACCGAAGAAGAGACTGCTCGCTTGATGTTCATGGAGAAGGCTCTCCACCAGCGCGTGATTGGTCAAGAACAGGCAATTTCCGTTCTCTCGAAGACCATTCGCCGGACTCGTGCGGGTCTGAAAGACCCTAAGCGCCCGAGTGGTTCGTTCATCTTCGCCGGCCCCACCGGTGTGGGAAAGACGGAGCTGGCCAAAGCGCTGGCTGAGTTCCTCTTTGACGACGAAGACGCCTTGATTGCGCTCGACATGTCGGAGTTTGGCGAGAAGCACACTGTGTCACGACTCTTTGGTGCCCCTCCCGGATTCGTGGGCTTTGAGGATGGCGGCCAACTGACCGAGAAGGTCCGTCGCAAGCCTTTCAGCGTCGTCTTGTTCGACGAGATCGAGAAGGCTCACCCCGATATCTTCAACTCCCTGTTGCAGGTGTTGGAGGAAGGTCGCCTCACCGATGGTCAGGGTCGCGTCGTGGACTTCAAGAACACCGTGATCATCATGACCACCAACCTCGGAACCAAGGACATTACTGGCGGCCCGGTCGGCTTCACCCTGGAGGGTGACACGGAGGCGAGCTACCAGTCGATGCGTGCCAAGGTCGTGGAGGAGCTGAAGAAGAACTTCAAGCCTGAGTTCCTCAACCGTGTGGACGAGACGATTGTGTTCCCGCAGTTGAACCAGGACGAGCTGATGCAGATTGTGCACCTCTTCATCAAGCGCCTCGGAGACCGTTTGCTGGATCGCGACATGACCATGTCAGTGTCGGATGACGCAAAGAAGCAGCTGATCTCTCTCGGTTGGGACCCCACTATGGGAGCGCGACCGCTGCGTCGCGCTGTCCAGCAAAATGTGGAAGACCCACTGAGTGAGCGCATTCTCCAGGGTGAGCTAAACCCTGGCGAGCACATCACTGTCGACTTCGATGGCACCGAATTCACGTTTGTCAGTAAGAAGCGCGAAGCGGAGCCTGTGGAAGCCGGAGTGCTCGAGCCCTAAGCGCTACGCTGTCCTGGTGAACCAGCCCCACAAGTGGACTATCCGCCGTGCCCGCACGGCGGATATCCGGTCCATTGCTGATCTGATTGAGCCCCTCGTCGAAGCACGGGTGCTTCTGGGCAAGGACCTCGTGGTGCTCTATGAAGCGGTCCAAGAGTTCACGGTCGCGACAACTTCCGAGGGTGAGATCGTGGGCTGCGGAGCCCTGCACGTTTTTTGGGAGAACCTGGGCGAGATCAGGACGCTAGCGGTCTCTCCCGCCCACCTCGGCCAGGGGGTGGGTACTGCACTAGTTGGTGCTCTGGAAGGACAGGCTCGAGAGCTCGGACTCAGCACTCTGTTCTGTCTAACTTTTGAGGTGGATTTTTTCCAACGCAATGGTTTTCATCTCCAAGATGATCAGATCGTTGATCCCGAGGTCTATGTCGAGTTGGTCCGCTCACCCGATGAAGGTGTTGCGGAGTTTCTTGATTTGGCCAGGGTCAAGCCCAACACGCTGGGTAATTCCCGCCTCGTCAAGGATCTTGGCTAAACCTGTAAGTTCCTAGGCTCGCCGGCACTAACCCCCAGATTTTCGATAGTCCAGTCGTACCCTAGGGCTATGTCACAGGCTCAGCGCCCTCTTCCCGCCTCGGTCTATTGGCGCAGGCGTCTCATCGTGTTGGGTGGCTTACTCGCTGTCATCGCTGTCATTGTGTTGATTGTTGTGCGCCCAGGTTTTGGCACGACCGCAGAGCCCGAGGTTGATGTCGCAGACGAGCTGGCTGTTGTCGAAGTGCCCACTTGTCTTCCGAGTCAGCTGGAAATCACGGCTCGAACAGACCAGTCCAGTTATGACTCCGGAATGAACCCCCAGCTGTGGATGGGCGTGAAGAACGTTTCCTCCGTGGAGTGCACGGTGAACGCTGGGACTGATGTGCAAAAGTACGTCATTTCCTCGGGACCCGACCTGATCTGGTCCTCTGATGATTGCCAGACTGATTCCGTCCCCTATGAGCTCACCCTGGCTCCCGGTTCGGAGCAGGAGACCACGGCTATTCCCTGGGATCGCACCCGCTCGACACCAGATACCTGTGACGGCGAGAGGCCGGTTATGCCAGCGGGTGGCGCGAGTTACCACCTCACGGTTCACTTGGGCAGCATCGAGTCCGCCGAAACAAAGCAGTTCCTGCTCTACTAAAAGGTCGGTTCTTTCTGCTTCTTCGGGCTTCCCGAGAATGCCTTTGTGATGGCTTCATGAATGCTCGGTGTGCTGTGATCGAGCACAAAGGCAAAACCTAACCGTGAGGCTTCCGACGCCCTCTGTGGTGCCTGGGTGACGGAGCGGATTTCGCCGGCGAGGCTGATTTCTCCAATTGCTGCCATCTCTTGTGCCAGCGGGATATCTTTGGCAGCACTGGCAATCGCCAGGGCTATGGCCAGGTCTGTGGCAGGTTCGTAGACCTTGATTCCTCCTACCGTGGAGACGTAGACATCTGCCGAGGAGACGGGAAGCCCAGCGCGGCGCTCGAGCACGGCCAGAATCATGGCCACGCGAGACGATTCCACGCCATTGACTACCCGTCGGGGTTGAGCTGCGGTGCTGGGAACGACGAGGGCTTGAATCTCCACGGGAAGTGCCCTGCGTCCCTCGAGAGCAATGGTGGTGCAGGTCCCGCTGACGGCTTTGGTGGTGTGCGAGCGAAAGAGCGAGCTGGGGTCAGGTACTTCGAGAATGCCCTCCCCGCTCATTTCGAAACATCCCACCTCGTCGGTGGGACCGAACCGGTTCTTGAGCGCCCGCACAAAGCGCAACGACGTCTGACGGTCCCCTTCAAAGTGGCAGACCACATCAACCAAGTGCTCGAGTGTTCTGGGACCAGCTACCTGTCCATCTTTCGTGACGTGTCCGACCAAAATGATGGGCAAGTGGGAGCGCTTGGCCACTCTGATGAGGGTCTCGGCAACTTCTCTGACTTGTGCAACGCCGCCGGCTGAGCTGTCCAAGACTCCAGAAGACACGGTTTGAATGGAGTCAACAATCATGAGCTCTGGCTGGACCTGATCGATGTGTCCCAATACCCCACCGAGGTCCGTCTCGTTGGCGAGGAAAAGATTGTCGTCGAGGCCATTGGTGCGTGACGCTCGCAAATACACCTGCCCGGCGGATTCTTCGGCGCTCACATAGAGGACTTTCTTTCCTCCTTGAGCTGCTTGTGCAGCCACATCCAACAGCAGTGTCGACTTTCCCACTCCTGGTTCGCCGGAGAGCAAAATAACTGCGCCGGGGACAATCCCGCCACCCAGAACGCGGTCGAACTCTCCCACCCCGGTGGGCACGTGACCGCTCTCCGTCCCGGAATGCTCCGTGATGGGCTTCGCTGCCCGCTCTGCGCTGGGAATCACGGCAACAGCTTGTCGAGAAGCGCTGGTCGGGGCTCCGACTTCGATGACCGTGCCCCACGCCTGACATTCACCGCAGCGTCCCACCCATTTGAGGGTCGTCCACCCGCATTCATCGCAGCGATACGGGGACTCGGTCTTGGCCATGTTATGAGCCTAAAGCTCCCCACCGACGGAGGCTGAAGGCCCGATGGGTGTCTGTGTAAACTAGCGGGCGGTACCGTGTCCGAGCGGCCGAAGGTGCAACTCTCGAAAAGTTGTGTGGGTGCAAGCCCACCGTGGGTTCAAATCCCACCGGTACCGCCAGTTTTTGCTCCAAGATTGAGACTATGGCTGTCTATAAGGTTCTGCTGTACTACTGCTTCACCCCGTTGGCAGATCCTGACGCCATTCGCCTCTGGCAGCGCGATCTGTGCGAATCCCTGGGCTTGGGCGGTCGCATCATCATTGCGCCTCATGGCATCAATGGCACGGTCGGCGGCGAGCTGAGTGCAGTCAAAAAGTACTGGCGAAAAACCAGAGAATATCCCGCTTTTCGCGACATCGACTTCAAATGGAGCGAGGGTAGTGGCCCGGAGGATTTTCCGAGGTTGAAGGTCCGCGTTCGAGATGAATTGGTTGGGTTCGGGGCCCCTGAGGAAGTTGTGGTGGGGGATCACGGCGTCACAGGCGGTGGGCAACACTTGAGCCCGGAGCAACTGCATGAACTAGTCGAGACTAAGCCGGTCACCTTCTTTGACGGTCGCAACAAGTGGGAAGCAGATATCGGCAGATTCAAGGACGCCATCGTTCCTGACACTCGCACCTCCCATGATTTTGTGCGCGAACTCGAGAGCGGAAAATATGACCACTTGAAGGATCAACCCGTGGTGACCTATTGCACCGGCGGTGTCCGTTGTGAAGTGCTCTCCGCGATGATGATCAAGCGTGGCTTTCAGGAGGTCTACCAATTGGAGGGAGGGATAGTTCGCTACGGAGAACAGTATGGAGACTCAGGACTCTGGGAAGGCTCTCTCTACGTTTTTGACAACCGCAAGGCCGTGACGTTCTCCTCCGAATCGGCAGTCATTGGTCGATGCGTTCTCTGCGGAGCGAGCTCCTCGCGAATGCAAAACTGCTCGAGCCTCTCGTGCACTGTTGAGTCAGTTGTGTGTGATGAATGTGCGGAGCTGGAATTTCTTTGCGAGGTGGACCGCGCGAAGAGTTCAGCGAGAGCTTAGATTCCCGCCACCCCCAGCGCGGTGCCGATGCCCCAGGTCAGCAATAGTGCAAAGGTCCCCCCGGCGAGCACTCTCAGGACGGGTTTTAGGGGCGGGCTTTCTCCGAGCCTTGCTCCTACAAAACCGGTGATGGCAAGTGCCAGCAGGCTGGCGGCAAAAGCGAAGGGGATGCGCGAGTCAGCGGCAGGAAGGGTGATGGCGAGCATGGGCAACAGCGCTCCGGCAAGAAACGCTAGGGCTGAGGACAGTGCGGCATGCCACGGATTTGTGAGTTGCCGTTCGTTGATTCCGAGTTCTGCTTCCAAGTGTGCGCTAATTGCGTCATGCGCTGTGAGCTCGCGAGCCACTAAGCGCGCGGTGCTCGGAGTTAACCCTTTCGACTCGTAGATTTGTGCAAGTTCAGCTTCTTCTTCGTCTGGCTGCTCAAGAAGTTCTTTCCGCTCTCGAGCGATGAGAGCCTTTTCGCTGTCACGTTGAGATGAGACTGAAACATACTCACCGGCCGCCATCGAGATCGAGCCAGCAACGATTCCCGCAACCCCTGCGATAAGAATGGTGCGAAGGTCTGTGGTTGCCGCAGCAACACCCACCACAAGTGCTGCGATGGAAACGATGCCATCATTTGCGCCCAGAATTCCTGCTCGGAGCCAATTGAGACGTGAGGCGAATGCGAGCCTATTTGGTTCAAACTGCTCACTGTCACTCACCCCATAAGTCTATGTCGGGGAGCCATTGCGGCCCGTACACTCTTTCTCAACGGAAGAGGTCGTAGTGGGTTCTGTTGAACGTGGTGACCGTTCGACAGTTGTTGTCGCGGTGATGGGGGCAGTTGCTCTCGCCGTGGGTGTGTTATTCCAGACTGCTTTTCCTCCGGACCCACGAGCGTTGATTGTGTTAGGCAACTCTGGGGGAACCTCCGCGGAGACTTGGGACGAGATGTCCTTTGCTGTCGACTACGACTACATTCCGGGTCCTGGGCTCTCCAATGCCGAGGGGTCGGGCCGGGTCTATGAACTCTCCTTGCAAGGAAATCCGCTTGACCTACTGACCGAACTAGGCAGTGTTTACGGTGTTGAGGGAGTATCTGGGCCGAGCCAATATTTTGACGAACAATGGCCTGGCTACGTTCTTGGGCCCGAAGACTGGAGTGGCCCAACTCTTAATCTCACCTGGAGTGGCACAGGACCCTGGTATTACAGCAACCCCGCGGCGTATCAGGAGCCCACCTGTCGCGAGATCATTCCGGAAGAAGGATCCGAGGATCTGGGCGGTTTTGAATGCGAAAACCCAGAACCCAGTGGGCCACTCCCCAGCGTTGAGGAAGCCAGAGCAACGGCGGTGGAGTTACTCCAGAAATCAGGTCTCGACGTCGAGGAGTCCGACTTGACTGTCTTGGCGAATGATGACTGGGGAGTCGGACTGAGCGCAATCCAGCAACTCGATGGTGTTGATACCGCACTGGAGTGGAGCGTCTTCTTTGCTCCAGGGCCGACCCTCGCCTCAGTATCAGGTCACGCTGCTACGCCCATTTCGCGGGGAGAGTTCACCACGGTGAGTCCGATGGCAGCCGTAGACAGACTTGCGTCTGGTCAATGGTGGGGAAGTCCCGCACCGCTGTATCACTCAGGATTTGACAGTGTTTTTGCTGACGGACTTCCGATGGAGGAGCCCTACTATCCGGAGCCCGGTGAGGTCATCACCCTCACGGTGGAGAGCTCGGAGGAAGCGCCTCTCCTCGTGTGGGATGCATCGGGAACAGCCTGGCTGGTGCCCGGCTACATCATGAGGCACGGTAGTGAACCGTGGAATGCATCGGCGGTAATCTCTCTCGAAGACGGGGTTATTCAGTTACCTGAACCCACGATGGACGACATCATGCCGTTACCGGAGGGAGAACAATCGTGACAAGCCGCAGACTGGGGCCTTGGAAGGTCTATCCCATTGGCCTGGGATGTATGAATGTGTCCTGGCCTCGGGGCGCAGCGATAGACGAAGTCACCCGCAATGCCAGCGCTATTCCTGGCATTCATGCGGGTCTCGACGCGGGAGTAACCCTGTTGGACACGGCAGACATCTATGCGCCGGCGTGGGACCAGGTGGGACACAATGAGACATTTGTGGCGCAAGCTCTTCGAACGTGGGAAGCGCAGCCAGAGCACAAGAAGCAGGTGCTGATTGCCACCAAAGGGGGAATTACCCGCAGTGAGGGAGAAAAGTGGGGACGAAACGGAAGCCGTGACTACCTTGTGGGTGCAGCGGAGCGATCCCGTGATCGTCTGGGAGTCGATGTCATTGATCTGTGGCAGCACCACAGGTTAGACCCGGCAATTCCTTTCGAGACTCAGTTTGAGAATGTGCTTGAGCTCAAGAATCGTGGAATTGTCAAGGAAATTGGGGTGTCGAATTACAACGCCGCTCAACTCACCAGAGCGCTTGAGATCGGCGGCGGACCCGATGAGGGCGGCCTTATTTCGGTCCAAAACGAATTCAGTCCTCTCTATCGCCACGATCTAGAGGTTCTCGAGATGTGTGAAGACAAGGGCATTGCCTTCCTTCCATGGTCACCGCTGGGTGGGTCAAAGAAGGTCAATCGCATTACGAGTGGTGAGGTGGGCTCCTTCGTCAGCATGGCGGTGGACAAAGGTGTCAGCCCGGAAGCACTGGTGCTGGCCTGGTTACTCGCCTACTCTCCCGTCATCATTCCGATTCCCGGTGCTACGCGGGCGGAGTCGATTCGGGATTCGGTATCGTCTGCCAGTGTTGCTCTGACACTCGAGGAACGGGATGAGCTCAGCGCATCTCTTTCGGAGAGCTTGCCTCGCTCTGAGGAGCTCGAGCCAAGCCCTCCCTGGCGCGACTAGCGCTCAGGCTCCGGAGCTCACCGGAGCGATTTCGGCGGCCCCGAGAATGCGCCAACCCTCTTCAGTGTTGATCATCTCGTAGTAATAGGTGAACACCTCACCGGAGACCGTACTGACGGTCACCACAGTGTTGCCGAGGTCTCGGGGAAAGAGCACGCAGTCGCTCAGGGTGTGGGAACGGGATTCGAGCAGGCTCGAGTAGCCGTCCTGGATGACAGCTTCGAAGACTTCGAGTGGAACGTTCACCTGGAACGCCGGAGCAGCCCATTCATAGGCGGCGGCGTAGTCACCGGCCCGGAGTGCATCGATTTGAGCACCAATGGAATTGCCCATCTCGCGCTCGTTCACCACGTCACATGGTCCAGGCGTGCTCCGGGGTGCCGGCTCAGATGCTTTTTGGTCACCCGGTACTTCTGGAGGGGGTGAGGTCGACTCGGCCGAAGCGCAGCCACCCAGGAGAACGAGGGAGAGAGCCCACCAGAGCAGCACTTTCACCTCAAATCACCTCCCTCGCGGTCACTGTTGCAGTCCGAGCTGAACATTTGCGGAGAGAAACCCTGCATCTGGAGTAAGTTTTGGTAAGTGAACGCCATTATTCGCTTTATTACGGGGCCCAAGACCGCGTGGGTGACCCTCCTCATTGGATTGATTTTTGCCGTGCTGTCCTTCACTGTGTTCGCGGCCGAAGAGACCAATGTGAGCCCTGGCAATGGTCTCCCGGATGACTCTGAGGTAGTTCTCGTGGAGCAGGCTTTGGCCGATATGCCCGGCTCAGAGGGCACGGCAACGGTCGTGGTCCTGGCGAAGGCATCAGGCGAGTTCACTGACGAAGACATTGTGTGGTTGCAGGGCGAATTCGACCCCATGATTCAGATGCCCGCCGGTGGGGCGAATGAACTCTTCACTGAGTTCAGCAACCTCGAAGTTATGGGCGAACCTTTTGTTCCCCCCGCCACAATTTCGGACGACAACACAACGGCAGTTCTGACCATTCCGATGGACGAAATCGACGACGTTGATGAACAAGCCGAGCGGATCGCAGAAATCAGGGCTCTCATAGCGGAGAACGTGCCCTCGGGCATTGAGCCATACGTCACCGGGCCCGAAGGTTTCCAGGTTGACTTGGCAGGAGTCTTTGCGGGAGCCGACTTCACGCTGCTGTTGGCGACAGTGCTCATCGTGATCTTCCTTCTGTTGGTGACCTATCGAAGTCCGATCCTGTGGATCGTCCCCCTTCTCGTGGTGGGAACCGCGGATGGCATGGCCGGCCAGATTGGTCGCAACGTTGCGGCATTTTTCAACATCACCGCGGATGGCTCCATAACGGGAATCCTTTCCGTCCTCGTCTTTGGTGCGGGCACAAATTATGCCCTCTTGCTCATTGCCCGATACAAAGAGGAACTGCTCACGGTGGAAGATCGCCACGAAGCGATGACCAAAGCAGTGAAGGGTGCTGGACCAGCGATTCTCGCCTCTGGGGGGACAGTGGCTCTTGCCCTCCTGACGTTGAGCTTTGCGGAGCTGGGTGGGAACCGTGCGTTGGGATTGGTCTGCGCCAGCGGAATTGTGGTCGCCATGATCTCTGCCCTCGGCGTTCTCCCGGCAGCAATAGTCGTCTTTGGTCGCGGCTTGTTCTGGCCCTTTGTTCCGAAATTCGGTGGCGTGAATAAGTCCGAGTCTGGCTGGTGGGCGAAGCTTGGCAAGGGTGTGAGTAAGCGCCCGATTATTGTAGCGATTCTCGGAATTGCTGTCCTCGGTGGACTGAGCGCCGGGGCTACGGGCATCAGTATTGGACTTCCAGAGACAGAGCAATTCCGGGTCAAGCCAGAAGCGGTTACCGGTATTGAAGTTCTCGCCGAAGCGTTCCCTGCAGGGGCAAGTGCTCCCACTCAGGTCATTGCCGTCAATGATCGAGCGGAGGATGTTGTCGACGCTGCTCTCGACTCGCCACTCGTGGCATCTGCCGAGATTGTTGACCAGAACGATGATTTCTCGAGGATCGATGTTGTCCTTGATGCAGAGGGTGGTAGCGAGGAGGCATACGCGGCAATCGGCACACTTCGTGACAGGGTTCAGGCTGTTCCCGGGGCGAATGCCCTCGTCGGCGGCGATGACGCCACCCGGCTTGCGGTGAAGCAGGCGTACGAGCGGGACCAACTCTTGGTCATACCGCTCATTTTGGTGTTGGTGTTTATTGTTTTGGTTCTGTTGTTGAAGGCCCTGCTTGCTCCGGTTCTGCTGCTGGGAAGTGTCGTCCTCTCGTTCTTCTCTGCCATGGGAGCAGCCTGGTTGATTTTCCAGAACGTCTTCGGGATGTCAGGTTTGGATTTCAGCGTTTTCCTGTACTCCTTCTTGTTCCTGGTCGCGCTGGGTGTTGACTACAACATCTTCTTGGTTTCGCGAGCGAGAGAGGAGTCGGCAAACCTGGCGACATCGTCACGCCAGCCCACCCGTCACGCGATGATTAAGGCACTGGGTGCAACCGGTGGGGTGATCACCAGCGCCGGAATTCTTTTGGCTGCCGTGTTCGCAGTCTTGGGGGTTCTTCCGTTGATTGCGCTCTTCCAAATCGGCATCATCGTCGGTATTGGAGTGCTGATCGACACCCTCCTAGTGCGTACTGTGGTGGTGCCCGCACTCGCGTTCATCACGGGAGACTCTTTCTGGTGGCCGCGGAAGAAGCTCACCGCCAGTAAGTTCGCCTGATGTCTGAACGATCGTTTCGGTTTACTCACGCCATTACTCGGCGCCCACCCATCAGCGCCGTCCATGGTTTGCGAGCAAAGGACGTGGGAAACCCCGACAGTGATCTTCTGATGCGCCACCACAATGCATATGTCCTGGCATTGCGCCAGGCAGGTGTGGAGGTCAGTGTCCTCGATGCTCTTGAAGAGTTCCCCGACTCGTTGTTCGTGGAGGATACGGCTCTCTGCCTTCGGGAGGGCGCTGTGGTCTTACGCCCTGGTGCGCCGAGTCGCTTTGGTGAGTCGATGGCCATGGCGCCGCACCTTCGTGCCCTGTACTCCGAAGTTCGCGAACTCGCAGGTCCCGGCTTCATCGAGGGTGGAGATATCTTGACCACGGAGTCAGAGATTCTTGTAGGGAGATCAGAAAGAACGAACTCCGAAGGCATCGCAGAACTCCGTGATGCCCTCGCAGACTGGGGCTACACCGTTCGGGAAGTGGTGACCCCTCCGGGCGTCCTGCACTTCAAGTCCGACTGCTCACTGTTGGATGGCTCCACCGTCTTGTCCACACCGAGACTCAGCGCGAGTGGATGCTTCGAGGGCTACACCGTGGTGGATGTGGCGGAGGGTGAGGAGCCGGCGGCAAATAGTATCCGTGTCAACGATGTCGTGTTGATGCCCTCTGGTTTCCCGGTCACCGCCCAGCGAGTTCGGAGTGCTGGCTTCGTTGTAATAGAGGTTGAGAACTCCGAATGTCAAAAAATTGATGGCGGAGTGTCGTGCTTGTCCTTGCGGTTCAGCCTAAGTTAGCGCTCCTCGAGCCCCCAAGCCTGACCGTAGCCACCCTCGGACTCGGGTTGCGACATGAGGTCCAAGAAGGGCTTCGCATCGAAGGCTTCAGGCCCGTGAACACCGGTGCCTGACCAGACCCCTGTGGCGAGCAGCTCTAAGGCAAGAGCTGGCGCCAGGGCGGTCTGCCACACAACGCACTGAGCGTCGTAGTGTTCCATCGTCCAGGCGTTGTCAATAGCGTGATACAGATAGACCTCGCGAGGTGCCCCATCTTTGCCTTTCCCGGTCACCCAGGTACCCGCGCACGTGGTCCCGCTCATGCGATCACCCAGCGTGGCGGGGTCTGGCAATACTGCGGCCACCAGGTCGCGGGGTGACACGGAAGCAACGGCACGCTTGCCCTCGGAGTCAGGTGCGGTGCGCACCGATGTCGGTTCGATCGAATCCAAACCGAGCAGGTTGAGAGTTCTCAGAACTCCAATGAATTCTTCGCCGAGCCCGTATTTGAAGGTCACGCGTTTCGCATCGAGATAGCGCGGGACGAGGGCGACCTCTTCGTGCTCAACATTTACGCACTCGACCGGACCGATACCCGCAGGGAAGGTGAACACTTCAGCCTCACTAAAGGGTGCTGTGGTGAACCAGCCTTTGTCTTTTTCCCAGATGAGGGGAGGGTTGAGGCACTCTTCAATCGTCGTCCAAATGCTGAACGAGGGCGCGAAGATTTCGCGCCCGTTCTCATCTGTCACGACGAGGTTTGCCCCGTCACGAACACCAATCTCGTCTATCTCGCTGAAGAGGTGATCGGCAGCGTATTTGGCGAAGACATCCGATATGCCAGGCTCCACGCCCATTCCGACAAGCGCCAGACGCCCCGCCTTCTCCCACTCCGAAGCCTTCTCGAACT
Organism: Pontimonas sp.; assembly: GCA_021741925.1. Taxonomy (GTDB): domain Bacteria; phylum Actinomycetota; class Actinomycetes; order Actinomycetales; family Microbacteriaceae; genus Pontimonas. The sequence goes on from JAIOWW010000002.1 coordinate 27,219, forward strand.
GGTAGTCGCCAAGCTTGATGCCGGGGGTGGCATGCGGGTCAGTGGGGTGAGGCTTAGAGAGACTCATGGCCATATCCATGTAGTCGGCCCCCGCGGCTAGCGCGCCATCGAAGATGCTCTCCACGAACGAGGGCTCCACAGCATTCATCACGATGGTGGATCCGTGTGCACGAGCAGCATCGGTCACGTTCGAGGGCTGTGAGGCATCTATTCGGGCGGCGCTGAATCGGGGGTGAGCCGCGGGGAAGCGTTTCTCAATCCACGCCACTACCGATTCCGCCCGCGAGAGGTCATAGTCAGCGACGACTACTGACTCATAGAAGTCACGTGTCGCCAGTAGTTTCGCGAGAGAGTTCCCAACGCCTCCGGCGCCAACAAGCAGAATTTTCATACTTCAACGCTAGTGCGAAAGGGTCTACTTTGTCCCCTTGGAAGACACTGCATCGACCTGGGCAATACGGGCCATGATGTCATCGCTTGATCCACTGCCGGTCATGGACAGACCGGCGGGACATTGGTTTCATGGGTGAACAACACCCCGGGGGTATGCCAGCGCAACCTAGGGAAGAAGGAGAAGTTTGCCTGAGGTGAGACGAGCGGCAAGATCCGCGTGGGCCTTGCGAGCGTTCTCGAGCGGGTAAGTCCCGTGCAGCGAGAAGGACAGCGATCCATTTTCAAGCGCCTCGAATACTTCAGATGCTCTCCACCTCAGTTCCTCGGGAGTCCCGGTGAAATGCGTGAGGCTGGGACGGGTCAAGAA
>JAIOWW010000003.1 GCA_021741925.1 Pontimonas sp.
AGAACATCCTTGTGCGCGGCTTCAGCCATCACGTCGACGCCATCATCTGTCCTACGCACTGCCTCAATTTCGGGTGATACGGACCCCTTCGGAAACCGCACCACGGTGGGGGCATTGTCGATGGCGACCGCTTCTCCCAGCTCTTCACGGAGGCGTTTAGCATCTCGTGGAGCAGCAATTCTGATGTGAGGCACAACCTGCAAGATAGAGAGATCCCACATACCGTGGTGGCTTGGACCATCGGGTCCGGTCACCCCGGCACGGTCGAGGACAAAGGTCACTCCCGCGTTGTGGAGCGCAACATCCATGAGTACCTGGTCAAAGGCCCTGTTGATAAAGGTCGCATACACCGCGACTACAGGATGCATTCCCCCGTACGCGAGTCCCGCCGCACTCGCCACTGCGTGCTGCTCAGCAATCCCCACATCCAACACCCGTCGGGGAAACCTAGCAGCCATCGCGTGGAGCCCAGTGGGGCGCAACATGGCCGCGGTGATGCCGACAATCTTGTCGTTGGCCTCGGCCAGGGCGACCATTTCTTGGGAGAACACGTGGGTCCACGACACCGCGTCAGATGATTCCCTGGCCTCCCCGGTCACAGGGTCAATTTGTCCAACCGCGTGGAATTGATCAGCTTCATCATTTCGTGCGGGAGCGTAACCGCGGCCCTTTTCCGTTATGACGTGCACAATCACTGGAGCACTGCGGTCCTTCGCCTGTTGCAAGGCTCGCTCGACATCCTCAATATTGTGCCCATCGATTGGCCCCAAGTATTTGATGTCCAAGTTGGAGTACAGGTCTTCATTGTTCGCAAAGCGAGAGAGGAAACCTCTGGTTCCACCACGAAGACCGCGAAACAAAGCTTTACCTGGCATCCCGAACATCGAGAAGAACCTCTCGGTGCCACCCTTGATGGCTCGATATGAGCCACGGGAGCGAACATCGGCAAGGAACCGTGCCATACCGCCAATGGTGGGGGCGTAGGAGCGTCCGTTGTCGTTGACGACGATGATGAGGTTGCGCTCATTGTCGTGAGAAATGTTGTTGAGCGCTTCCCAGGTCATGCCGCCCGTGAGGGAGCCATCGCCCACGACCGCCACCACATATCGGTCATCTTCGTGTTGCAAGTGGAACGCCCGAGAAATTCCTTCAGCCCAGCTCAGAGAGCTAGACGCGTGAGAACTCTCGACAATGTCGTGGTCGGATTCGCTGCGCTGGGGGTAACCCGCGAGACCACCCTTCTGACGAAGTCCCGAAAAGTCTTGTCGACCCGTGAGGATTTTATGGACGTAGGACTGGTGTCCGGTGTCCCAAATGAACGGGTCGCGTGGTGAATCAAAAACTCTGTGCAAAGCGATGGTCAGCTCGACAACACCGAGGTTAGGCCCTAGATGTCCGCCCGTCCTGGAAACCTCCTCGATGAGGAAACTGCGGATTTCTGCTGCCAAATCCTCCAGCTGATCGCCGGAGAGCTTTTTCAGGTCCGCAGGCGACTTAATCCCATCCAGTAGTGCCATGTCTACACTCTATGAGGTGTTTTCTGATGACACGCTTCAGAAAACGGGAACCCCGCTTAGAGCAATGACCTCAGGACATACTGCAGAATTCCACCGTTGCGGTAGTAGTCGGCTTCGGCAGGGGTGTCGATCCGGACCACAGCCTCAAAACTCACGGCTTCTCGGCCCGCAGCGGAGTGCTCACTGGGTGTTGCCACCACGCGCAGCGTTGAAGGGGTAACACCATCATTGAGCTTCGTAATCCCCTCAACGCTGAAAATCTCAGTACCATCCAGGCTCAGCGACGTTGCGCTCTGCCCTGCTGGGAACTGCAGCGGGACAACCCCCATGCCGATCAAGTTTGAACGGTGAATGCGCTCAAAGCTCTCGGCAATAACGGCCCGCACCCCCAAAAGGTTCGTGCCTTTCGCCGCCCAGTCTCTGGAGGACCCAGAGCCATACTCTTTGCCGGCAAGAATCACCAGAGGGACACCGGCGTGACGGTAATTCTCCGCCGCGTCATAAATGAAAGCCTGGTCGCCGGTGTCGGTGGTGAAGTCGCGAGTGAACCCACCCTCAACGCCATCAAGGAGAAGATTCTTGAGGCGGATGTTGGCGAACGTGCCACGAATCATGACCTCGTGGTTTCCGCGCCGTGAGCCATAGGAGTTGAAGTCGAGGCGGTCAATCCCGTGTTCGCTCAAGTAACGGCCCGCGGGTGAGTCTGCCTTTATCGATCCTGCGGGCGAGATGTGGTCGGTAGTGACCGAGTCTCCGAGCAGCGCCAGGACCCTGGCACCGGAAATATCACTCACAGCCGAGGGCTCCAGAGTCATTCCCTCGAAGTAAGGGGGCTTGCGAACATAGGTCGACTTCGCATCCCATTCGAAGGTGTCGCCTGTTGGGGTAGGAAGCGACTGCCAGCGCTCGTCACCATCGAACACCGTCTTGTACTGCGTGGTGAACATCTCGGTGTCAATGGAGGAGTCAATCGTGGCTTGGACCTCCGCAGCGTCTGGCCAAATGTCTGCCAAGAAAACATCGTTGCCGCTCGAGTCCTGACCCAAGGGTTGGTTTTCGAAGTCAAAGTCCATCGTCCCCGCAAGGGCGTAAGCAATCACGAGAGGAGGGCTTGCCAGGTAATTCATCTTGACATCGGGGTTGATGCGTCCCTCGAAGTTACGGTTTCCCGATAGGACCGCGGTCACCGCGAGGTCATGGTCGTTGACGGCCTTGGAAATTTCCTCGTCCAACGGTCCAGAGTTTCCGATACAGGTCGTGCAGCCATATCCCACCAAGTAGAAGCCCAAAGCCTCGAGATCGTCCATCAGTCCGGCTTTTTCGTAGTAGTCCGTGACAACTTTGGAGCCAGGAGCGAGTGTTGTTTTGACCCAAGGCTTTGACTTCAGACCCTTCATGGCTGCGTCCCGGGCCAGCAGTCCAGCCGCCAGCATGACTGAAGGGTTCGACGTGTTGGTGCAGGACGTGATCGCAGCAATCGTCACAGCTCCATTAGCAATCCCAAAGGTTTCGTCACCTCGGGTGACAGCAACCTCTGATCGAGCGGTTTCCTCGGACAGGAAATTTTCCAGATCCTTGTGGAACTGCTCCCGCGCGTGGTCGAGTTCAATACGATCCTGCGGGCGACGCGGCCCGGCAATGCTGGGGACAACGGTGGCGAGGTCAAGTTCCATGTACTCGGAGTAGCGGGGCTCGACACTCGGGTCGTGCCATAGGCCCTGGGCCTTGCAATAGGCCTCGACCAAGGCGATTTGCTCCGCCGTACGTCCCGTCAGTGCTAAGTAATCCAGGGTGACCTGGTCCACTGGGAAGATGGCGGCCGTGGAGCCAAACTCTGGGCTCATGTTTCCAATGGTCGCGCGGCTTGCTAACGGCACCTGGGTGACACCAGCACCATAGAATTCGACAAATTTCCCGACCACGCCGTGCTCCCGGAGCATCTGCGTGACGGTGAGCACGACATCGGTAGCAGTGACTCCGGTGGGAATGGAACCGCTGAGCTTGAAGCCGACAACTCGAGGAATCAGCATCGACACGGGTTGACCGAGCATCGCTGCTTCAGCCTCAATACCGCCGACACCCCATCCGAGAACACCGAGTCCATTGACCATGGTGGTGTGTGAGTCAGTACCCACACAGGTGTCGGGGAAAGCTTGCGTCACGCCGTCAATGTCCTTGGTGTAGGTAACCTTGGCGAGGTTTTCGATGTTGACCTGGTGCACAATTCCTGTTCCCGGTGGCACCACCTTGAAATTGTTGAAGGCGGTTTGACCCCAGCGCAAGAACTGGTAGCGCTCACCGTTGCGTTCGTACTCGATGTCAACATTGCGCTCGAACGAATCTGGCTGGCCGAAGAGGTCGGCGATCACCGAGTGATCGATAACGAGCTCAGCGGGCGAGAGCGGGTTGACTTTATTGGGGTCTCCACCGAGATCGACAATGGCTTCGCGCATGGTGGCGAGGTCAACAATGCAGGGCACGCCTGTGAAGTCTTGCAGCACGACACGTGCGGGAGTGAACTGGATTTCCGTTGACGGCTGGGCCGCAGCATCCCAACTACCAAGAGCCTCGATCTGCTCTTTGGTGATGTTTGCTCCATCCTCGGTGCGCAACAAGTTCTCCAGAAGGACCTTCAAGCTAAACGGAAGCGTCTCGTGACCTTGCACAGCGTCTGTGCGGAAAATCTCATATTGCTTCTCGCCAACCACGAGAGTGTCTTTGGCCTGGAAACTGTTGAGTGAAACCACGATTACTCCTCACCTGCCGCTCTGCGCGGTATCTTTACATCAAGATAAATACTATCACCGCGCAGCAGTGGGCCTGGAGCCATAGACCGCGCGATAGAGCAGCCATGTCACCCACAACCACGCTGCATACAGTGGCAAACCCATGATCAATTTTGCGGCTGCCAAAGCGCCAATCGAGGCGGAAAGGTAGAGTGGCACCTGAACCACGAGGCGGAGCGCGAACAAGGCACACCAGAGCCAGGTCGCCACGGTGCCGATATGCCTGGTGCCTGGTTTCTCGCGCCATGTTGGGTCTCCCGCCAGGGAACCGGCGAGGTAACCCAAGAGCGGTCTGCGCACCAAGAGAGACATCACGAGCGCGCCCAGCCAGAGGGCGTTAGCGCCGAATCCCAGCAAAAAGTTGTCTTCAGCTCGCCCTGACCACAACGCTATTCCTGCAGAGGCTCCAATACCGACCAGCCCCGCAACCGCCGGCATCAGCGCTGTTTTTTGCAAGAGTCGCGCTGCGATCAACCCGAGCGACAGCACTATGGGCGCAGTCACAGAAGGCACAAGAGCCCCGGTCAGCGTGTACGTAATGAGGAAACCAAGGCCAGGGGCCAAAGACTCCACGAGGCCTCTGGTTTTCCCTACCGCTGACCACAACGCATCAACAGTGGGAGTTTCGCCGGGGGCAATCGCACCCAGACCGCTTCCCCGTATGGCTCCGTTTCCTGCCGCGTTGGGGAGGGCATCACCCACGATTACGCACCCTCCACACCTGGGTTCTCTCCCGTGGGTGGCACTCGCAGCGGTAGAAGGTCTCTCGGCGGCAGAGGGGTATTCCCCCGGACCACGACAACCCGCCGGATCATGTTGTGGATGATGTCTGCCGCCTCAGGTGTCGTCGCGGCGGGACCACCGATAACAGCCCGCAGAAACCACCTGGGGCCGTCAATGCCGACAAACCGCACATTGCGGGTACCAAATGATTCACCCGTCTGAACGGGCACCTTGGCAGAAACCTCCGGACCGAACGGGCCCTCTATCTCCGATACAGTCCCGCCTTGTTTACGAACTTGCTCCATGATCTGAGCTCGAATTTCGTGCCACAATCCGCTCGAGCGGGGAGCAGCGAAAGGCTGCAATTGAACTGTCGATCCATCGTGCTCGAGTGTTACTGCGATGACTCGGTTGTTGTTCTTGTCAATCTCCAGTCGAAGCTGCATGCCACGCTTGGGTTCAATGCGTAGCGCCCCAAGATCGACAGAAGGTCGGATAGCTCCCGCCTCGGTCTCATCGAGCGGACCGTTGATCTCTCGATCAATCGGGGCGGACTTCGGATATTCCTCGCCGCCGCCCGCGAGGGTCGTTGAGGTATCGGTCACGCGTCTTCTCCTTGCACGCCCGTAGAACCAAATCCACCGGTGTCTCGCTGGCTTCCCGGCAAAGCAGTCACCGGGTGAAAAACCGCTCTCGCCACAGGAGACACCACGAGCTGAGCGATGCGATCGCCTGGTTCAATGGTAAAGCTTTCCCGGGGATCGTGGTTGATCATGACGACCGAAATCTCGCCTCGATAGCCGGCATCGATGACCCCGGGAGCGTTGACCAGGCCAATACCGTGGCGCAGAGCAAGCCCGCTGCGAGGCATAACGTAGGCCACAAAACCATGCGGGAGAGCTATCGAGGTACCGGTGGGCACGAGCGCGCGTTCTCCTGGTTGCAGGACATGCGCTGAAGCAGCACGCAGATCCGCTCCGGCATCACCGGGGTGGGCATAGGTTGGCTCAACACCGGTAATCAGAACCTCAGGATTGAGCTCGTGCGTCATTCCTCCAGGGTATACGTGGTGCAATAGGAGCATGACCTCCTATCGAGAGCGCCTCTCCCCGAGCTGGTGGATGGTGGTAGCCATTGGCCTCGTGGTGCCCGCCTCCCTGCTCATTTTTCTCCCGTTGAATGTTGTCGTAGGCCTGGGCGCAGGTGTCGGCATGTGGGCTGGCGCTCTCGGGGTGCTGTGGTTTTTCTCTCCGGTCATCACAGTGCAGGAAGGTGGCCTTCGGGTGGGGAACGCGACCCTGGAGGCTCGCTATATCGGAGAAGTTTCTGCGTTCCGCGGTGATCAGGCGCGGCACGAGAAGGGACCCGGAGCCCACGGCCTCGCGTGGCTAAGCCTGAGCCCCTGGGTCGAGCCTGTCGCGAAGATTAGCGTCGCGGACCCCGAGGACCCCACGCCCTATTGGCTCGTGTCAACGCGCAACCCTGACGAGCTCCTGCGAGCTCTCGGAAAAAACTAGCGAGAGCACTCCTGGCACACGGGGCCTAATTTGGTTTCGTGGTCAACCTGTGACCGGTGCTTGACGAGAAAGCACTCCACACAGGTGAACTCGTCTGCCTGAGGTGGAAGCACGACGACGTCCAACTCAACGTTGGCGAGGTCCTGCCCGGCCAACTCGAGTGAACCCAGGTTGTCCGCATCTTCAGCATCGACGACACCGGAGAGCTTGTCCGGTACCCGTTCTTGCAACGCCTGTATGGACTCAGTGTCTTCTTCGGTCTTGCGTGGGGCGTCGTAATCCGTTGCCATGGTGGTAGTTCACTCCCTCAGTGCTGGGGTGGTGGGGAAAGACGGCGATAGTTTGCCTGATAAACCAGGTAAACCGCAAACCGTAGGTCACAATCGGGCTACAGGGTAACCCGAAGCACCGACATAACACGACGCCACACCCGGAAATATTCTGAAAACTGAGCGACGGGCGTGCCAAGCTAAAGTCATTAGCAGTAAGGACGGTGTACAGACAATGACCACACTCACTGTCGTCGGGGTCGAAAATGACTCGCTCGTCTTAGTGTCCGAAGACGGCCAAAGATACTTTGTTCCCGTTAGCGACGCCCTACGGGATGCACTGCGCCAGAAACCTTCCTCGGACGGGGCGGCTCACCGGGTCAGCCCCAAAGACATCCAGGCCCACATTCGACGTGGCCTCACCGCGCAACAGGTTGCAGATTTGACGGGGGAAGACGTTTCCTACATCGAAAAGTTTGAAGGCGCTGTTATTGCGGAGCGAAACTTCATTGTTGACCAGGCGCTCGCTGTAGCGGTCACAACCAGAAGCGGTGACGAAATCACGTTTGGTACGTCAGTCCGGGAGCGCCTAGAAGAAATCGCTGCGGCGGAAGAAAACTGGAGTGCGTGGAAGGAAGAGTCGGGCTGGCTTGTCGAGCTAACTTTCCAGGAGGGTGACGTTGAGCATGTCGCCCGTTGGTCCTTTAACCAGCGCAAACACCTGCTGGAACCTGTGAACGACGACGCCACGGTGCTCTCCCGTCACGAACCGATGCCCACCACCCTTATTCCCAAGCTGAGCGCGGTGGCGGCAGCGGATCCCGAACCTGACCGTTTCGACTCCGAAATTTTTGAATCCTCAGATCTTGGCGAGACAGGCCCACTTCTCGAACCTGTGTCGTATGGACGCTCAGAAGACGACGGTCGAATGGCGGACACCGCAGACCTGTTAGAGGTTCTGCGACGCAAACGTGGCGAGCGGGAAGCCGCTCCTACTTCAGACGAAGATTCCAGAAGCGCCCACCCGGCAACAGGAGGGATCCATCTCGTTGACGATGACTCCGGTGACGCCTCTGTCACTCCCATCGGGGGACATGCGAGTTCCGAGGACGACGATGACCCTGAGCCAACACCTCCCAAGAAGAAGCGACCTGAGATGCCCAGCTGGGATGACATCGTGTTTGGAGCGCGAAGCGACGACGATCCCGCCTAGAGCCACGCCCCCAGCGGGATGACCGGAATTTCCCGTTCAGTGGCTGTAACCGAGCCATGTTGGCCCACCATGCGCATAGATTGCACCGACGCCAACTCCGAGCGATAAAACGCTCTGTCCGTCAGTGCCATCACCAGCACATCACCAATGCGAGGAACAACCTCAGGGGACACCGGACCGAAGAGCCCCTGCTCAAGTGCTTGAGTTCGGGTCACCACCAGGGCGTCGTCACCGAGGGATTCCCGCCACCGTGTCGCAACATCCTCCGTCGCGTCTGGAGTGTCCACGTAGAGCTGGGCGACGCGTGGCTCGCCACCCCACGCTTTCACGGAATGCAGGAGGGCAGAGTTCTCGGTCACCATAAGTTTGCGCTCATCGGGCACATCCACCATTCCGTGATCAGCAGTGACGACGACACCCTCATCGGAACCAAGAATTGAGTCGAGCTTTCGAAGTTCCTGATCGAGGTCTTCCAGTCGACGAATCCACGCGTCAGAACCCACCCCGGAGGAATGCGCCGTCCGATCTAAGGCCGGCCAGTAGAGGTAAGCCACAGCGCGATCATTCTCATCAAAAAAATTTCGAAGGTGGGCGAACTGTTCGTCCAACGAATCAGTGCCCACGAACGTGGCACCTCGCCACACCGCATGAGTGAAGCCGGTGCCGGCAAAGCGACGCTCCCCCATAGAGAGAGAGGGGACACCGGCGGCCTGCGCCTTCTCGAAAATCGTCTCGCAGCGTTGCCAGCGCGCGGGGTCCACATGGGGCTCCCAATCCTTCAGGTGGTTGATCAGCACTCTCGAAGAAGGGTCCCGGACCGTATAGCCCACGATCCCATGCTCCCCTGGAGCCTGGCCAGTGGTGAGAGATGCGAGGGCAGAGGCAGTCGTAGAGGGAAAACCCGAATCACCGACGATGGATCGCTGTCGCCATTTCTCAGTCAACCATCGAGCATGTCCTCGACGGTCCTCTAGGTTGTGGGCTCCCAAGCCATCCACCAGCACGACAGCAGCTTTGGCTGTCGGGGTGAGGGATAGCGGGTTGTCCTCACCCTGCATCGCACTCCAACAACTGGAGAGGACATCGGCAAGCCTTACGGTTGCGACACTCCCGGGCAGTACCATAGGCGCCATCCTATGACTGCGCTCACTGACAAGACTTCTGCGTCCCAGCCCTCCGAACGAATTGTTGACGTCGAACTCACCGACGAAATGGAGGGATCGTTCCTCGAGTACGCCTACTCGGTTATCTACTCGCGGGCCTTGCCCGATGCCAGGGACGGCTTGAAGCCTGTCCAACGCCGGATCATTTACCAGATGTCCCAGATGGGTCTCTCTCCTGAGAAAGGTCACGTCAAATCCGCCCGCGTTGTCGGCGATGTGATGGGCAAACTGCACCCGCACGGCGATAGCGCGATTTACGATGCCCTCGTTCGCCTCGCTCAATCGTTCAGCATGCGTGTCCCCATGGTGGATGGACACGGGAACTTTGGATCACTTGATGACGGCCCTGCAGCCGCCAGATACACCGAAGCGCGGCTCCGACCAGAGGCCATGGCCATGGTTCGCGACCTCGGCGAGGATGTGGTGGATTTTGTCCCCAACTACGACAACCAGCTCCTACAACCGAGTGTGCTTCCCTCCGCCTTCCCCAACCTCCTCGTCAACGGAGCGAGCGGTATTGCGGTCGGTATGGCCACCAACATGGCCCCACACAATATGGGCGAAGTCATCGACGCCGCCTGTTACCTGATCGACAACCCTGACGCCTCTTTGGACGATTTGATGGGGTTTGTGCCAGGCCCTGATTTGCCCTCCGGCGGAACCATCGTCGGTCTCGACGGTATTCGCGAAGCATACGAAACCGGCAAAGGAAGCTTCAAGACCCGCGCCACGGTCAGCATCGAAAGCGTGGGTCCACGCAAGACGGGCCTCGTCGTCACGGAGCTCCCCTATCTGGTTGGCCCTGAACGCGTCATCGAGAAAATCAAGGATGCGGTCAACGCAAAGAAGCTTGTCGGCATTAGCGATGTCACGGACCTCACCGATCGTCACCACGGTTTGCGCCTTGTTATCGGCGTAAAGAGTGGTTTTGATCCCGCGGTTCTTCTCCAGGAGCTCTACCGACTGACACCACTCGAGGAGAGTTTCTCGATCAATTCGGTGGCCTTAGTCGAAGGTCAACCTCACACCTTGGGTCTGCGCGAACTCCTCCAGGTGTATGTCGATCACCGTGTTCAGGTTGTCACGAGGCGCTCAGTCCACCGCCTCGCACAACGACGGGCTCGGCTGCATCTCGTGGAGGGTCTTCTCGTTGCCATCGTCGACATCGATGAAGTTATTCAGGTCATACGCGCTTCTGACGATTCGAAAACAGCTGGGCTACGACTGCAGGAAGTCTTTGACCTCTCCGATGAGCAAACCGAGTACATTCTTGAGCTGCGCTTACGACGCCTCACCAAGTTTTCCCGTATCGAGCTCGAAACTGAACGCGACGAACTGGTGGCGGAAATCTCGTCGCTTGAAACCCTTCTGGCTGATCCCGCTCTGATCCGCTCACAGGTCAAGGTGGAGCTCAACGAAACGCGGGACGCTTACGACACCCCTCGGCGGACTATTCTCTCGGGGGCCACCCCGAGTGCTCCACGGGCCGCGCAGGCCCCAGAGAACCTCGAAATCATGGACAGCCCGTGTCAGGTGCTGGTGTCCGCCTCGGGACTGGCGGGGCGCCGCGAAATCTTGGAAGATGACTCACCCCCCGCGAAGCGCTCTCCCCACGATGCATTGCTCGCAACCGTGTCAACACGCGTTCGTGGCTCCTTAGGTGCCATCACCAGCGCGGGAGTTCTCCACACCTTCACACCGATGGACCTACCCGTCCTCGATGCGCGAACTCCGAAACTTTCCGGCGGAACAGCGCTCAGGACTTATCTCGGTCTGAGTGCTGCGGATGGAGCAATTCTCGCCGTGGTCAATCTCGATGAGGGTCCCACTATCGCCCTGGGAACCCAGCGGGGAATAGTCAAACGCGTCAGCCTTGCTGACCTGCCTGAGCGCCCTCAGCACAGCCTGATCTCCCTAAAAGACGGAGACTCCCTAGCGGGCGCAGCCATAGCGTCAGATGACCACCACGTAGTCTGGGTCACCTCCGCCGGAGCGCTGCTGAACTTCCCTGCCAGCCTGGTTAGACCTCAAGGACTCGGAGCCTCAGGGATGCAGGGAATAACGCTAGGTGAGGATCACATCGTGGTCACGATGAATGCAGTGGAACGAGAGCGTGCTGTCGTCATCACGCTCTCCGGGTCAACCGAGGTTCTTCCCGGAACCGAATCGGCGCGGGCGAAGCGCACGCCTCTGACCGAGTTCCCGGTGAAAGGCCGTGCAACATCGGGGGTGAGAGCGCACGCTTTCCTGAAGGGTGAGGACATTTTGGTCGCCGCTTTTGTGGGCTATCAACCCCTAGCGCTGGGCCCTCGTGGCCAAGCTGTTGCTCTTCCCGAAGAGAATTCCAAGCGAGACGCCTCCGGGACGCTCATCGAGGGATCGGTGAGTTCACTCGGCGAGCAACGAAGCTAAGCGTCGATTCGCCCCGAGGCAAGGCCGGGTCCTTGGACAATGAAGTCTCGCCTGGGCGCCACGTCGTTACCCATCAGGAGTTCAAAGACACGCGAAGCGTTCTCTGCGTCAGACACGCGCACCCGACGCAACATTCGGTTGTCTCGGTTCATGGTTGTTTCTGCCAGCTGGTCGGCGTCCATCTCGCCTAAACCTTTGTAACGCTGAATGGGCTCCTGATAGGTCTTGCCCTGTTTCTGCAGATCTGCCAAGAGATTTCTCAACTCATCTTCCGAATAGGTGTAAATAATCTCCTTCGGAGCTTTCCCGCGGCCATTGACGACAACCCGGTGTAGTGGGGGCACGGCGGCATACACTCGCCCTTCCTCGACCAGGGGTCTCATATAGCGGAAGAACAGTGTCAGCAGGAGGGTGCGAATATGGGCGCCATCAACATCTGCGTCCGACATGATGATGATTTTCCCGTAGCGGGCTTGGGACACGTCGAACGGCCTTCCAGACCCAGCCCCAATCACCTGAATAATCGCAGCGCACTCTTGGTTATCGAGCATGTCCTGGACCGAAGCCTTCTGCGTGTTCAAGATTTTCCCTCGAATCGGCAGGAGTGCCTGATGCTCAGAATCGCGAGCCAGCTTCGCCGTGCCCAGTGCAGAGTCACCCTCCACGATGAACAGCTCGCTCCCCTCGGTTTCCTTGCTTCGGCAATCGACCAGCTTGGTCGGGAGAGTAGATGACTCGAGCGCATTCTTGCGCCTCTGAGTTTCTTTCAGCGCGCGAGCGGAGACACGCGTCTTCATCTCGGCGACGATCTTTTCCTGCAACAACGCAGCAAAGGCTTTGTCCTCGCGCTTACTCGAGCTGAGTTTCTGGCTGAGTCCTTCCGAGACGACCTGAGACACGATGGCCTTGATACCCGGAGTTCCCAGTACCTCTTTTGTTTGACCCTCGAACTGGGGTTCCGGCACCCTCACCGCAATAATCGCGGTGAGGCCAGCCAAAATGTCGTCTTTTTCGACTTTGTCTTTTCCTACTTTGAGCTTTCTGGCGTTCTTCTCAATCTCAGCGCGAATCGTCTTCACCAACGCAAGATCAAAACCTTGCTGGTGGGTCCCTCCTTTGGGAGTTTGGATGATGTTCACAAAGCTCTTCTGCACTGTGTCGTACCCGGTTCCCCACTGCACAACGACGTCAACTGCGGCAGTGCGCACGACATCGCGCGACTCTAACTTTCCGGTGTCATCCAATACCGGAACGGTCTCTTCAAATTGACCTTCACCATGGAAATGCCAGGGACCAACAACGGGTTGATCGGGAGCCAGGAACTCCACAAAGTCTGCTAAACCCCCGGCAGCCGAGAATGTTGTCCGAACGCGTTCCCCTGAACTGTCATCGTCAACATGAATCGACAACCCGGGAACCAGAAACGCTGTTTGGCGTGCCCGTTCGGTCAGCTCAGCGGGCGTGAACGCTGCGCCCTTGCCAAAAATTTGAGGGTCCGGCCAAAAGCGCACTCTAGTGCCGGTGAATCCCTTTTTCACACTCCCCAGGATGCTGAGTTCGCTCCCTTCCACGAAAGGCTCAAAGGGTGACCGTGGGGAAGGGCCTTCTGTCGTGTCATGGAATACCCCTGGCTCACCGCGGTGAAAGGACATCGCCCACGTTTTGCCATCACGATCAACCTGAACATCAAGTCGTTCCGCGAGGGCATTGACGACGGAGGCCCCCACGCCGTGGAGTCCTCCCGAGGCGGCGTAAGAACCCGCGCCAAATTTCCCCCCCGCGTGCAACTTCGTGAAAACAAGCTCCACACCCGTCAGGCCCGTGCGGGGTTCTATATCGACAGGGACTCCACGGCCCTGATCTCCCACTTGAACACTGCCATCGCCGTGAATCTCCACCGTGATGTCTGAACCGTGTCCGCCGACAGACTCATCGACAGAGTTATCAATAAGCTCCCACAGGCAGTGCATGAGGCCCCGGGAATCGGTAGACCCGATATACATTCCAGGGCGTTTACGGACCGCCTCGAGCCCCTCCAAAACAGTCAAATGCCTGGCGGAATAATCAGGTGAGGCCACGGTCTCTCTTTCCTTGCAAACCAACGTCCCGAGCCTATTGCTGACCACCCCGCGAGACTCCTAGCACCGCCGATAACTCTCAATACGCGGTCGGCGAAACTGGGAGAGTCTGGCAGGGGAATAACAAGTTGGCATGGTGGAATAGTGCAACAGACCCACGACCTCGAGGAGACGGAATGTCCTACGCAGCACCTGAAACCACCGAAGCACCCCTCGAGACCTCCACAGCGCTAGGCGCAATGGACTTCTGCGACAGCTGTGGAGCCCAGGCCTATGTGCGCGTAACGCTCGCACATGGCGAGCTTCTGTTCTGCGGTCACCATGCCGCCAAGCACCGCGAGTCCCTCGGCGACAAGGTGGTCGGATGGCACGACGAGACAGACCGCCTACGGGATGACCGCGCCAGCTAGTCTGAGCGCCCCACTGCGACGAGCACTGCTCTCCCAGGAGGCACTCGTTGACGCGTTTGCCGATCTGAATTCACGCGGACTCGTCCCGGACCTGCGTTGCAATGCCTACGGACTGGGTATTGACCATGTCAGTGCATTGGCTCGAGACGCTGGCGCCACCCACGCGGTGCTCTCCATCGCTGACTGCGATGCTTCAGTTCTTCCCCCCTCCTCCCCAGACAAACCGGGCTCCGCGGTCTGGTTGGAGGGTTCGCGACCAGTCGTGACGCTAGAAGGCGACGTAGTGTCGCTGAAGCGGGTCCCTGCCGGGACGCCCGTGTCGTATGGCTACCAGTATCGAACACCCTCCGAGACCACACTGGCTCTCGTGAGTGTGGGATTTGCCGATGGCGTCCCGCGAAGCGCATCCATGAAGGGACAAGTGTCACTGGGGGGTACTCGCCACCTGATTGCGGGTCGAATCGCCATGGATCAAATGGTTGTCGATATCGGAGACGCACCTGCCGAGCTGGGTGATGTGGTGACCATCTGGGGTAGCGATCCCACCGTAGCCCAGTGGTCACAGTGGTCCTCACGGCCGGTATCGCTTCTTATCGCCCAGCTAGCACCTCGAGTGGTGAAAATATGGAACTAACCCAGCACTGCTATGCGGAGATTTCCCTTCCCGCTTTTCGAGCCAATGTCCGGCACGCCAAGAAGACACTCGCCGGCAAAGCGAAGCTCATGATTGCGGTCAAGTCAGAGGCCTATGGCCATGGTGGTCTCACCCTCGCACATGCCGCCCGAGAAGCCGGAGCTGACGCACTCGCTGTGCTCGATATCGCCCAGGGGATTCAGATTAGGGCGGCTGAACCAGATATCCCACTCCTGTGTTGGCTGCACTCCCCCACCAGTGATTTTGGTGGTGCCGCACGCGCAGGGTTGGACCTGGGAATCTCGGGCACCTGGCAATTAGACCTTCTGGTAGCGCAGGCGCCAGGGATGAACACCCGTGTGCACCTCAAAATTGACACTGGTCTGCACCGAAACGGAGCTTTAGCGAAGCAGTGGCCAGACCTCGTGCGCCACGCTGCCGCCATAGAAGCCGACGGTCACATCACCGTAGTCGGAATCTGGTCCCACCTTGCCGACACGTCACTCGAGGAAGACAATGCCTCGCTACAGCGGTTCCACGATGCCGTGGAGATTGCCCGTGCAGCTGGTCTCACACCGTCCCTCCTCCACATTGCTGCATCAGCAGCGGCAGCCGATGTGCCAGAAGCGCGCCTGGACATGGTTCGGGTTGGCATCATCGCCTATGGAGTCTCTCCGTTTGGTGACCGCACTGCCCAGGAGCTGGGCTTCCAGCCCGTCATGTCGGTCCGTGCTCAGGTGGTCTCTCACAGCCCGCGCGGCGACACCGCAACACTGGGAATGGGTTTTGGTGATGGACTCCTGCCTCCGCACGCTGGACGCGGCTGGGTCACCTATGCAGGTGTTCGCTACCCCATCGAGAGCGTGGAGGCTGACCACCTGATCATCGGCTCCGCAGCTGATGTGGCTCTTCCTCCGGTCGGCGAGTGGATCACGCTCTGGGGGGATTCCCGGGGAGAGTCACCACGGGCCGAGGACTGGGCAGAGTGGGCAGACACCATCGGCGATGAGGTGGTGTCCTCGCTGGGAGCCCACGTCCAGAGAAAAGTTATCGACGAGAACTGAGTCGCCCCACAATCAACGCTCGTGCGCGTGTTGCCGCAGACTCGACGCGGTGGTGAAAATCAGAAAGTTCTGGCGTGAGACCCCGAGACGCCAACACCTCGGTCACGATATCGAGGGCCCAATGTGGATTGAGAGCCAGGGCAGGTCCACCCAGCCTGGTCGCAAAAAGACCTGGCGCACGAAGTCCCTCTCCCTTGGGCCAACCCTCGGGAGCGCCCTGCAACTCCATCAAGGGGGTCGCCTCCCCGACCAGTTCGGTTGTGCCCACGTGATTGATATACCCGGCACACTCGCGCCCCGCAAAGTCCAGGCCTCGAACCTCTCCGGAAAGACGTCCGTCACGATAATCCGCGCGTGAAGGGAAGATTCCCGCTCCCGGCACCGTCTCACCCTCAGCCGTGACCAGGGACTCCCCGAGGAGATCCCATCCCATCCCCACGGCAACCCATGCTGCCCCAGAGTCCTTCCACCGCTGGAAAAGTCGCACCAGTGCAATCAGGTCCGTCGCGGCGGGAGCAAGCTGCGAGGTGGAACCACTCCCGATGGTGACGATATCGACTGTGCTGGGTGCGTCGGCAGGGCCGTGAACGTCAACGATCGCCACTTCATGCCCCATCTGACGCAACGTCATGGCCAGAATCTCCGCGGAAGCCGTGCTGCCGTTGAGCCCGAGACGTTGCGGGAGTACTCGCGCGATGGTGAACCAGTGCGTCATGGCGCTCCCTCGAGTTCCTTGTATCCGGCAAGTCGTCGAATGAGCATCATCTGTTCGTAGTTAACGATGGCCGACACCATGACGTTTCGTTCCAGTGCCATCTCTCGAACCGCGGAAAGAGCCTCCGCCGAGTCCTCGATCACCTGGCCCCAAGGAATTCCTCGGTATTCCAAGAAGATCGCCCACTGCCACGCTTTGGTGCCGGTGAGCACATCCACGTGATCGATGGGGCCAAGGTCAACGTCGTAGAGCCAGGAAGGATCTGGTGTCCCCTCATCAACTGCCACCCACACAAGGTCCGGAGAGTGGGCCATCGCATCGAGGTTCACCTGCAAACTGGGGAGATTCTTCATCATGGTGAGCGCAATCTGCGCGCCTTTGTGGGTGATGACTTCCCCGCGCCCATAGACCGGGGCGCCTGAGTTCATCGCCTCACGTAACGCCTCGACATCGACTGGTACCTGCAGAACTGTGGCAAGACACCCCACTGCAAGAGCTGCGTCGACGGCGTAGTGCAAACCAGGGGCGGGAAGGGTGATCTCAACGTCCTCCCCGCCCAGCTGCAGTGTGGCCTGCTGATTGTCGGTCGATAGCAACGTCACCACTGGCGCACCGGGAAGCGTTGGAGTCCCGTCAGCGAAGAGCGGGGCCGCGACGACACCGTGCGCAGCACTCGCCAGAGCAGTTGATGACAGGTCAATCGACTCAACCCGTACGCCCCGCAGGGCCACCTCTGCACCGAGGGCAACAAGGTTGGGGTCTCCCGCGTTGACCAACACACCCACTCGGGCTCGGGCAGCGAGATCACGCAGCATTCGATAAACGTTCTCTGGCTCACCAAACCGATTCAATTGGTCAACTTGAAGATTGGTCAGCACCACCCAATCAGGGGTGAGGGCATCGGCAATGATCCCTGCGTAGGCTTCATCCACTTCGAGCACAGCGATATCTGCGCGGACGCGTCCCGTGACTCCGGCAGCTCCCACTACGGCGGAAGCCAAACCCTGCGGCAGGTTCCCCCCGGCAGGGTTAGTGAACACCGTAAGCCCGTGCGCGCGCAGGAGCGACGCCACCATTGTCGTCGTCGTGGACTTTCCGTTGGACCCGGACACAAAAATTGTGCCCTGAGTCAAAGCCCCTAGAGTCTCCGCAAGGACATGAGGACGCATCCTCAGGAGGGCGAGACCCGGAAAAGCTGAACCGCCTCCGCGCAATCGTGTGAGAAACCGCAGGAGTTTCGCGATGACGAAGGAGGGAAACTTACCCACTGGTCCTACTCGAGGTAGTCGCGGAGTGCCTGCGAGCGGGAAGGGTGGCGCAATTTCGCCATCGTTTTGGACTCGATCTGGCGGATGCGCTCACGCGTGACACCGAAGGTGTCTCCTATTTGGTCGAGAGTCTTGGGCATACCATCGCCGAGACCAAAACGCATGCGAATCACACCCGCTTCGCGCTCAGAGAGCGAATCGAGCAACATTTCCAACTGGCGTTGCAACATGGTGAATCCCACCGCATCGGCCGGGACTACTGCTTCAGTGTCCTCAATGAGGTCACCAAATTCGCTGTCGCCATCCTCACCCAATGGCGTGTGGAGTGAAATCGGCTCGCGACCATACTTTTGAACCTCGACAACCTTCTCGGGAGTCATGTCGAGTTCTCGGGCCAGCTCTTCGGGCGTGGGTTCGCGTCCGAGGTCCTGCAACATTTGGCGCTGCACACGAGCAAGCTTGTTGATCACTTCGACCATGTGCACAGGGATACGGATGGTGCGTGCTTGATCCGCCATTGCCCGGGTGATGGCCTGCCTGATCCACCAGGTGGCATAAGTGGAGAACTTGAAACCCTTGGTGTAATCGAACTTCTCCACGGCACGAATGAGACCGAGGTTTCCCTCTTGAATGAGATCCAGGAACTGCATGCCTCGACCGGTGTAGCGCTTCGCCAACGACACCACGAGACGCAGGTTGGCTCCCAGGAGGTGGTTTTTCGCCCGCTGGCCATCTTTCGCAATCTCGTGCAGTTCACGAGCCAATTTCGTCGTGCGCTGTGAGGCTGTGAGGGAGGACAGCTTTTCTTCAGCGAAAAGTCCCGCCTCAATGCGCAACGCGAGCTCTACTTCTTGCTCTGCGTTGAGCAGCGCGACTTTACCAATCTGCTTCAGATAATCCTTGACAGGGTCAGCCGTTGCGCCGGTGATGGTCGTGGAAATGATGGGAGCATCATCGTCATCAGTGCTGGAGAGCACGAGGGCGCCTTGGGGCAAAATCTCTTTCTCGACCTCGTCGTCATCATCGACGGCGGCTTCCGCGAGCCCTGCAATGATGTCTGCACCCAGCTTCTCTGCTACGGCATCGGGGACTACATCTGTGTCCGTGTCCGCGTCTGTGTCATCTGACGTGTCCTCTACCTCGATGACATCTGGTTCATCGTCGTCGCTCTGCATGACATCAGCCGCGGCAGTGGGCTTCTTGCCTCGGGCGGGACCACTGGTCTTCGGAGCAGGGGACGCAGCTCTCTTCGGTGCAGTCTTCTTTGCGGGCGCTTTGGCAGCGGGAGCCTTTGTCGCGGCAGCCTTCGTTGCAGCTTTAGACGGGGTGGCTTTCTTCGCGGGAGTCTTCGTGACTGGCTTCGCAGCTGGAGTCTTTTTTGCAGCGGGCTTAGCGGCGACAGGTTTCTTCGCCGCAGGCTTAGCGGCGACAGGTTTCTTCGCCGCAGGCTTAGCGGCGACAGGTTTCTTCGCGGCAGGTTTCTTCGCCGCAGGCTTAGCGGCGACAGGCTTCTTCGCGGCAGGCGACTTTGCGGGAGCCTTGGTGGCTGCGGGCTTAGCGGCGACAGGCTTCTTCGCTGGTGCGGGCTTCTTGGCGGGAGCTTTCTTCACCGCAGGTTTCTTCGCTACCGCCGTCGCTGCAGGCTTCGAAGGTGCGGACTTTGTGGCGGGCTTTGTTGCTGCTGGGGTCACAGGTGCTGGTGCTGCTTTCTTGTTAGTTTTCGCGGAACCACGTCCAAAACCACGGACACGATCCAAAAGACTCTGTTTCTGTGGCTTTTTTCCCGCACTTGATTCGGGAGGTGTGCGTTGAGCCATGAGCCACCTGCTCCACTGTGTGACGGGCAGTAAGAAAACCCTTGTCAAGTTTCACGGACGTGAACTTGCAGGGCCTTCTCCCACATTATGTCACGATTCGACCACGGCGCAGGACACCTCGGACCCGCGCGCCCTAGGTTTCGTCGAGAACCTCGCCAGGGGCGTCTTGGTCACTGCGCTTAGCAAGGAAGTCCTGCAACTCTTGGGCAATATCGTCCGCGTTCGGGATCTCCCCATCGGCACCCATCAGGGGCGAGGGAATCGGGTTGTCCTCCATATAGGAGTCATGGCGACTCTCCAAAGTGTCAACAAGTTTTCGCAGCTCATGATTGTCGTCCACTTGCTCGGCAATTCCCTGCAAGAACAAACGACCGGATTCCCGCAACGCGTCGGTCGGGAAAATGAGTCCCGTCGCTTGGCTGACGCTCTGGAGGGCAGCAATGGCCGCGTCGGGAAACTCCGCGTCTGCGAGATAGTGCGGGACCAGGACCACAAAACCTGCGGTGGGGTGTCCTGTTTCCTGCAGGCGGTATTCGATGAGATGCATCAGGGTGCCGGGAACACTCGTGGTGGGTCTCCACACCGACAGAGCATCGGTAATGTCGTCGCGATTTCCGCTCACCGTGACACCCAGACTCCGGGTGTGGGGAACCGGCATCGGTATCGCATGGACCCAGGAGCTACTCTCCACGCCAAGATCATCAATCAGGTCGAGAACGATGTCACTGACCTGTTCCCAACGAAAATCCGGCTCATAGCCGGAAAGAAACAAGAACTGGGCACCCAGCTCGTCCTTGACGAGATCCAAAGAAAGTCTCGGTGGCTCATACGAGGTGAGTGAAGTTTCCTCAAAATGGAAGAGTGGGCGACGCGCACGATAGTCAATGAGTAGGTCGTTGACGAAAGCTCCCACACGCTGTGTCTCCAGGGTCTCAAAGACGTACTTGTTCACTTGGCTGACAGCCCCACCTGCATCAGCGAATCCAGTTAATCCCGCGACCAGCGGAAGCCCTCGAGGAACGTCAGAGAGCTCCATGGCTTCACGAAAGATTTCATCACGGAACATATCTCCATGCTAGCGAGCCGGCCCACCGGATTCAGGAAGCTTCGCCCTGAGCGATATCGAATCGCTCGGTACGATAGGGCCATGACTCTGCCTACCCCTGTGTTCCTTGACTCCCCCCACGCTTTGAGCTCCGCCGACATTCTTGTCGTGGGCCTTCACAAGTCCGACAACGGTGCCACAATCCATGCCCCTGGCCTCGAGAAAGGCGCGCTCGAAGGGCTCACCGCGCTAGCGGCTGCGATCGACGCGGATGGCTCCATCGATAGTGCGTGGCGCCAGGGACCACCGGTAGGGCTCAATGTCCGCAGTGTCGTATTCACCGGTCTGGGCGATGAAGCTATCACCGTGGACCGGCTCCGCGAATCAGCGGGCTATGCGGCGCTTCAGATTTCGCAGGGTGAGCGCATCGTGTTCGCCTTGGCAGAATCGGGTGACGAGTTGAGCGCTGTTGTTGAGGGTGCACTGTTGGGCTCCCACCGGGTTCAGAAGACCGGTAAGTCATCGGAGGAGCCCCGTCCATCCCTGGCGTTCCTGGGGTCACTCGATGACCGCGCTCTGGCCAAAGTTATGGTCTCTGCTCACGCCGTGTGGCGGGTTCGGGACTTGGTCACGATGCCTCCCAATCTGTTGAACCCCGTCAGTTTTGTCGAGCACATCACATCCTTAGCTTCGGGCACCGGGCTCGAGATTGAAGTACTCGATGAAAAGCAGCTGCTAGCCCAAGGATTGGGGGGAATCAGCGCGGTGGGAAAGGGTTCACAGAATCCTCCTCGTCTGATGATTCTGCGCCATCGGCCGACCTCTCCGAGTCGCCATGTTGCGCTGGTGGGCAAGGGAATCACCTTCGACTCTGGTGGGCTCTCCTTGAAGGCTCCCAACGCCATGGTCGGTATGAAATACGACATGACTGGCGCCGCAGTCATGGCAGCCGTCACCTTGGCGGCAAGCGCTCTGTCCTCGACGACGAGTATCACGGCCTATCTGTGCCTCGCGGAGAACATGCCTAGTGGTAGTGCATCCAGGCCCAATGACGTCATCACCATCAAGGGCGGCAAGACTGTCGAGATTCTCAACACCGACGCCGAGGGTCGCCTCGTCATGGCGGATGGCCTCTCACTGGCCACTGAGCTTGGACCGGATCTGATTGTTGACATTGCAACGTTGACGGGTGCCGCGAGGATTGCTCTCGGTGAGCGTTACGCCGGTCTCATGGGGACCCCGGAGGGTATTGCTGAGCTAGAAGCTTCCGCGGGCCGCGTGGGTGAGCGCGTGTGGGGGATGCCGCTCCCGCGTGAGCTTCGCTCCTTGCTCCAGTCCGACATTGCCGATATCGCCAATGCCAAACCGGGTGAGGTTCTTGGCGGAATGCTTCTGGCTGGGGTTTTCCTCAAAGAGTTTGTGGGCGAGGGCATTCCGTGGGCTCACTTGGATATCGCTGGTCCTGCGAACAACTCCTCGGGAGCGTTTGGCTACACACCAAAGGGGGCCACCGGCGCTCTCACGCGCACGGTACTGGATGTGGTGCTGTCCTGAGGGAGCACCTCTTTGGTCATAGTCATCAGGTAGTAGGCTTGTGGGCGATTGTCGTCCGATGAGCATTGTGTCGTGGCGGATTATTGTCGAGAATCGTTGATTAGGGAGTCCCTTACACGTGGCTGAGCACACTTTTGACCTTGTCGTTCTAGGAGCAGGCTCGGGAGGATACGCCGCCGCGTTGCGTGCTAGCCAACTCGGCATGACTGTGGGTTTGATCGAGAGAGACAAGGTAGGGGGAACCTGCCTTCACGTGGGCTGTATTCCCACGAAGGCTTTGCTCCACGCCGCGGAGGTAGCGGATTCTGCTCGTCACTCAGACATGTTTGGTGTGCGGGCCACCCTGGAGGGTGTCGACCTGCCTGCTGTCAACACCTATCGCGACGGAATCGTGAGCTCCAAGCACAAGGGACTTCAGGGGCTGATTAAGGCCCGGGGCATCACCACCATTGAGGGAACCGGACGACTGGTATCCCCCACGACTGTCGCTGTCGGTGAGGACACCGTGGTGGGCAAGAACGTCATCCTCGCAACAGGCTCCTACCCCAAGTCTTTGCCTGGTCTCGATATCGGTGGTCGCATTATCACTTCGGAGCAGGCACTCCAGTTGGATTGGATTCCGAACAAGGTGCTGGTGCTCGGTGGCGGCGTTATTGGTGTCGAGTTCGCCAGTGTGTGGCGTTCCTTTGGGAGCGAGGTCACCATCATTGAAGGCCTCCCCCATCTTGTGCCCGCGGAAGACGAGTCCATCTCGAAGCAGTTCGAGCGCGCCTACCGCAAGCGCGGTATCAATTTCCACATCGGAGTGCGCTTCCAGTCCGCCACCCAGGATGACGCCAGTGTGACCGTGACCCTCGAGGATGGCACCACCGAAACCGCAGACCTTCTGTTGGTTGCCGTGGGACGGGGTCCGAAGACTGAGGGTATGGGCTTTGAAGAGGTCGGTGTCGCGATGGATCGTGGCTATGTCCTCACCGATGAGCGCTTGCGCACGAATGTTCCCGGTGTCTTCGCCGTGGGTGACATCGTGCCGGGCATCCAACTGGCTCACCGCGGTTTCCAGCACGGCATTTTTGTGGCCGAGGAGCTCGCTGGTTTGAATCCCATGGTCGTCGTGGATCGCAACATTCCCAAGGTCACCTACTCAGAGCCTGAGGTCGCCTCCGTCGGCTACTCCGAGAAAGCCGCCAAGGAAGAGTTCGGTGACGCAGCAGTCGCGGTCTATGACTACAACCTTGCGGGAAATGGCAAGAGCCACATTTTGGAGACCGCGGGATCCATCAAGGTCATCCGCCAGGTCGATGGACCAATTCTTGGAGTGCACATGATTGGCGCCCGCGTGGGTGAGCTGATCGGTGAAGCCCAAGTGGCTGTCAACTGGGACGCCTACCCCGAGGATGTTGCACCGCTGTTGCATGCGCACCCCACCCAGAACGAAGCGCTCGGAGAAGCGTTTATGGCCATCGCAGGCAAACCCCTGCACGCGATGTAGTCACCCTTACCCCTCTCACAAGGAGACCCACCACCATGAGTCAAGATGTAACCCTCCCCGCCCTCGGCGAAAGTGTCACCGAAGGCACTGTGACCCGCTGGCTCAAGAATGTTGGCGACACTGTCGCGGTCGATGAGCCTTTGGTCGAAATTTCCACGGACAAAGTTGACACTGAGATCCCCTCTCCGATTGCGGGTGTGATAGAAGAGATTCTTGTCGCGGAGGATGAGACCGTTGAGGTCGGTGCCGTGTTGGTCCGCGTGGGTGATGGCAGTGGTGCCGCAGCCCCGTCTGGCGCCCCTGAAGCCGCCGCACCGGTCGCTGAGCCAGCGCCAGAGCCTGCAGCAGCGCCTGAGCCTGCCGCAGCTCCCGTTGTGGAAGCTCCCGCAGCTCCAGTTACTCCACCCGTGGCGGCACCCCCCGCACCGCCGGTGGCTCCTGTCGCCCCTCCAGCTCCGGTTGCCGCTCCTCCTGCACCAGCACCAGCTGCCGCCGCCCCTGTTGCTCCTGCAGGTTTGCCGCAGCCGGTTCCCACGGGCTCGCGCTCCATGCCCTACGTCACTCCTATCGTTCGCAAACTCGCCAACGATCACGGTGTCGACTTAAGCAGTGTCATCGGCACCGGTGTCGGAGGGCGCATTCGCAAAGAGGACGTTCTCGCCAAGGCCGGCGGAAGTGTTTCGCCTGCGCCTGCCGCAGCGCCCACCGTGGTCGAAGCATCGGCACTCCGTGGCACCACCGTGCCGATGAGTCGTTTGCGAAAGGTCATTGCTGAGCGCGCTGTTGCCTCTATGCAACAAACTGCTCAGCTCACGTCTGTCGTTGAAGTGGATGTCACCGAGGTGGCGGAGCTTCGTCAGGCGACTAAGGATCAGTTCCACCAGGTCACCGGGGTGAAGTTGAGTTTCCTGCCTTTCTTTGTGAAGGCGGCAGCAGAGGCCCTTCGGGTGTTCCCGATCGTCAATGCCGTTGTTGACGGCGAAACCATCGTCTACCCGGCGACCGAAAACATTTCCATCGCCGTGGACACCGAACGGGGTCTTCTCACGCCCGTGCTGAAAAACGCTGGAGAGAAGACCATTGCAGGTATCGCCAAAGATATTGCAGACCTTGCCGAGCGCACCCGCACCAATGCTCTGAGCCCAGACGAGTTGGCTGGCGGAACCTTCACGGTGACCAACACCGGTTCGAGGGGGGCCCTGTTTGATACTCCGGTGGTGTTCCTGCCTCAGGTGGCGATTCTGGGGACCGGAATCGTGCAGAAGAAGCCTGTCGTGGTGACACACAACGGGGATGACTCCATCGCTATCCGCCAGACCGTGTTTTTTGCCTTGTCCTATGACCATCGAATTGTGGATGGTGCTGATGCTGCACGCTTCTTGACCATGGTTAAGGATCGGCTCGAGGCCGGCGATTTTGACGCCGATCTGGGCATCTAGGGCATCCGCAGGAGGAAAGTAGACACTATGGCGAAAAAGGACTCCCCCGAGAAAGAGCCAGGCCGCATCAAACAGCTGTGGCAGATTTTCAACTTGACCAGGAAATCGGACAAGCTCCTCCTGCCGATACTCCTCGCCACGCTCATTCTCCCGATTGCGGCGGGCGCTGTAGCTGCCGTTGCGATTTCCGGGGGCAGCATCCTGACCTTGATTCTCTACATCGTCACGGGCATCCTGCTGGCAATACTGCTCACCCTGGTCGTCCTCGGCCAACGAGCTGAGCGCACCGCGTATCAGCAAATTTCCGGGCAACCGGGTGCTGTGGGCGCCGTGTTGCGCAGCGCACTGCGCAGGGCATGGCAAGCGAGCGAGTTCCCGGTTGCGGTAAACCCGAGGACTCAGGAAGCGGTCTACCGCGCTGTGGGGAGGCCAGGTGTTGTCCTCATCGCCGAGGGGTCCAAAACCAAAACTAAGAAGATGCTGGAGGATGAACGGCGAGCAATCCTTCGAGCTGTCCCCGAGATTCCGGTGCACTTTGTGTACGTTGGCCCCGACTCGGATTCCACACCGCTACACAAACTCAATCGGACCCTCAAGTCTTTCAAGAATTCTTTGCGCAAAGCCGAGGTCCTTGCGGTATCTCACCGTTTGAACTCGTTGAAGAACGGCCCCGCGATGCCTATCCCCAAAGGAATGGATCCGAGCAAAGTTCGAGCACCAAGACCGCGCTAGCGTCGAACGAGAATAGTCCCGACCAGGCGGTCGTGGACGCCTCTCAAGTCTTCATCCACAAGGACCGCAGGGATAACCACTGCAACGAGTAACGGCCTCACCACGGGAGCGAGAACGCCGAGCGCTCCCCCTGTGATGGGCGCAATGCGTATCCCCGTCAGCAGGTGCCCGGGAGATCCTGCCATCACCAGGCCCCCGACCATCTGAAGGAGAATGAACACCGCGAGCGTCCACCACCCGTCGTAGTCAAAGAAGAGCACGGAAACACCGACGGCGATGGCCCAGTCGATACCTAACCCGGCGACCCGGCGAAGATATGTCGGTGTTGACCTGGGTCCATCCTGAGGAAGACCAAACTTCTTACCCGGCCAATACTCCTCGTCCACCACCCCACCAGTGTAGGTTGCCAGGCTGATGTAACACAGAGGAAACAATCCGGATATGACGGGGAAATTGCGGGGGTTTACTCTCAGAGCAGGTTGGAACCCCAACCACACTCAATCCCACGAAATACAGGAGTGACCTGCATGTTTAAGAACTCTTCGGAAGTACTGAAGTTCATCAAGGAGAAGGACGTCAAGTTCCTTGACATCCGTTTCACCGATTTGCCTGGAGTGCAACAGCACTTCAACATTCCCGCCCACTCGGTTGACGAAGAGTTCTTCACCGTCGGCCAGCTGTTCGATGGTTCCTCCATCCGCGGATTCCAGCAGATTCACGAGTCCGATCTTCAGTTGATTCCCGATGTCACCACCGCGTACGTGGATGCTTTCCGCGATGAGCTGACCCTGGTCATGGTCTTTGACATTTACAACCCCCGCAACGGCGAAATCTATAGCCGCGACCCCCGTCAGGTGGCACACAAGGCAGAGAAGTACCTCGCTTCCACCGGAATCGCCGACACCGCGTTCTTCGCCCCCGAAGCCGAGTTCTACATTTTTGAC
>JAIOWW010000004.1 GCA_021741925.1 Pontimonas sp.
CTGATGCCTCCCTCACGAAGCGAATTCTGGCACTCGCTATTCCCTCCTTAGGTGCTCTCATCGCCGAACCTCTGTTCTTACTGACCGACACCGCGATGGTGGGTCATCTCGGTGCTCCCGCGCTCGCAAGCTTGGGCCTCGCAAGCACAATCTTGACAACGGTCATCGGACTCTTGATCTTCCTTGCCTACGCAACCACCCCACTAGTGGCGAGGAGACTGGGAGCAGGAAATCGGCCTGGGGCCCTCTCCGCCGGACTCGATGGTCTTTGGCTAGCACTAGGACTCGGTGTGGTCTTGGGAATTCTCGGCCACTCCATCACGCCACAGGTTGTGGGATGGTTTGGCGCCGAAGGTGATGTCTCCCTCGATGCGGTGTCGTATCTCACCATCTCTTGGTGGGGACTCCCCGGCATGCTTCTTGTCATTGCGGGGACTGGCCTGATGCGTGGACTTCAGGACACCAAAACCCCGCTCTGGATTGCTCTGGCCGGATTTAGCGCGAATGCAGGACTCAACGCCGTCTTGATCTACGCAATGGGCCTGGGCCTTATCGGATCTGCCATCGGAACTGTCATCGCCCAGTGGGCAATGGCAGCGGTCTTTCTCCTCATTGTGGTGCGCGAGGCGAGAGCCCACCAGGTTTCCTTGGCCCCTGGGCTGCTCGGGATCAGAGCTGCGGCTCGCTCCGGAAGTTGGTTGCTTCTTCGAACGCTCAGTTTGCGAGTGGCCCTCATCGCCACCGTGGTTGTCGCAACAGGACTCGGCACACGAGAACTTGCTGCCTGGCACATTGTGTTCACGATCTTCAGCCTCTTGGCACTCGCTTTGGATGCCCTCGCTATCGCTGCACAAGCATTAGTGGGGCATGACTTGGGTTCAGGCGATATTGAGAGCGTCCGCCAAACCACCACAACTCTGATGGGGTGGGGATTCTTTGGCGGAGGAATGCTCGCAATCCTGACCGGTCTGCTCTCCCCTGTCTTGCCGTGGATGATGACATCTGATGGGCCGTTGCGTGAGGTCCTCGTGGTGGTACTTATTTTGCTCGCACTGACTCTCCCGCTGTCGGGTTTCGTCTTCGTCCTCGACGGCGTTCTGATTGGCGCCGGAGACGGCAAGTACTTGGCTCTCACGGGCGTCCTCAACCTCGCAATGTTTGCACCATTCTTATGGTTGGCCTCACTCACGCAGTGGGAGGTTTCGGGTGTAAACCTGGGGGGCCTGCTGATGCTCGAAGCGGCCTTTGGGGTCAGCTACATTGGTGCGAGAGCTCTGACCCTGGGGCTTCGCGCCCGAGGTGGAAGATGGATGGTGACGGGTGAATCACGCTGACTCGCGCACTCCCACACAGTGGCGCAATGCCCTCTTTGTGGTTTTCACCATCAACGGCCTTGGTTTCTCAACCTGGTTAGCTCGAGTGCCAGCAATTCGGGATGGACTCGATATATCCACTGCCGAAGTTGCGGCTCTCCTCTTCACGGGCGCGCTCGGTGCTGTGAGCGGTCTGGTCTTCTCGAGCCACATCATCGCTTGGATCGGTCAACGCAACACCATTCTGTTCTTTGGGCTTGTAGGGCTACTCGGCCTTGCGGGTATTGGTGTGGGCTCTGCATGGCTTTCGAGTTACACGCTGACCGTCATCGCCATCATCATGGCGGGAGCGGGAAACGGCATCGCCGATGTGGCGATGAATGTCGAGGGTGCGTCGGTGGAGAAAGCGGTGAACCGCAACATCATGCCCTGGTTCCATGCGTTTTGGTCGCTAGGAACCGTGACAGGAGCAGGACTCTCTGCGCTGATGAGTTTTATCGGGGTCGGTATCGCGCCCCACACCATCGCGATGGCTCTCATCATGGCTCCATTGCTGTGGTTCATCTCACGATTCATGACCGACGATCGAAACGCTGTTGCGGAAGACGGCGTGGGGCAGAAATCAACCCTGGCTGACCGCCTTCGGGTCTGGAAGGAACCCCGGACTCTTGCGATTGGCATGATCGCCCTCGGCATGGCCTTTGCGGAAGGATCCGCCAACGACTGGTTGGCTCTTGCCATCGTTGATGGGCGTGACCAAACCAACGCGGTGGGAGCCCTCTGGTTTGGATTCTTTACTTTGGGAATGATGGCTGGTCGCGTTGGCGGCGTGTACCTGTTGGACAAATTTGGTCGGGTTCCCGTTCTGCAGGGGTCGGCAGCCATGGCGATTGCTGGACTCGCTCTGGTGATTCTGGTGGCTCAGCCTGTGCTCAGTGCTCTGGGAGCTTTGATGTGGGGGCTCGGAAGCTCTCTAGGATTCCCTGTGGGCATGTCGGCTGCTGCTGATGACCCGCGAGGTAGCGCGGCGCGGGTTTCCGCTGTCGCCACTGTCGCGTACGGCGCGTTCCTCATCGGCCCTCCCCTCATTGGTGGGCTCGGTGAGTCCTTCGGAATTCTCACCGCCCTCTGGGTTGTTGTGGGGGTCATCGTCGTGGCGTTCTTTGCCGCTCCCGCCGCAAAACCACCTGCAAAGTAGACCCTCTACACTGAAAGCCCATGCGGCTCGTCATTGCAACCTGTTCTGTTGATTACGCCGGTCGACTGAGCGCGCATCTGCCTCTGGCCACTCGCGTCATTATGGTCAAGGGCGACGGAAGTGTGCTGATTCACTCCGACGGAGGCAGCTACAAGCCACTGAACTGGATGCCGCCACCGTGCTCACTCGAGGTTCTCACGCCTGATGCTGAGCAGGTCGAGGCCGGGGTGATCGAAACCTGGAAAGTCCTTCACCACAAGACCTCTGACTTGCTCATGGTCAATATCCACGAGATCCACTCAGACCACAGCCACCACTTGGGCGTGGATCCCGGGCTCATCAAAGACGGGGTCGAAGCTGACCTGCAGAAGTTGCTCGCCGAACAGATCGAGCTGCTCGGTGAGGGCTTCACTCTGGTTCGGCGCGAATACATGACGGCGATCGGTCCAGTCGACATTCTCGCCACCGATGAAAAGGGAGCTCACGTGGCGGTGGAGATCAAACGTCGCGGCGACATTGACGGGGTCGAGCAACTCACCAGATACCTCGAGCTTCTCAATCGTGACCCCCACCTCTCCCCAGTGAGTGGTGTCTACGCCGCCCAAGAAATAAAGCCTCAGGCTCGAACCCTGGCCGAGGATCGTGGCATCCGTTGTCTTCTCCTCGACTACGACCAGATGCGTGGAATTGACGACCATCACCAGCGCTTGTTCTAGGGTCGCATCCCCTAGGCTTTTCCAGTGCTGAAATACCAGAGTGTCCTCCTTGATCTGGATGGGACCCTGGTCGATTCGGCCCCAGGAATTGTCTCCACCATCGCTTTCACTCTGAAAGAAATGGGTCGTGATGTTCCCTCGATGGACGAGCTTCTGCGCTGGGTCGGCCCGCCGCTGCCTCACTCTTTCGAGGTTCGGGGTCGGATGAGTAGTGCTGAAGCGAGAGAAGCAGTCACGATATATCGCGCGCGCTATCTCGCCGTGGGAGTTTATGACGCAAAACTGTTCGATGGTGTTGCTGACCTCTTACTCGGCCTTCGGGATGCGGGTGCGCACCTGGCTATCGCCACCTCCAAGCCGACCACTCCCGCCACCATCATGCTGGAGCACTTCACTCTGTCGGATTTCTTTGAGGTGATCTCCTGCGCCGCGGATGATGAAAGTCGAGGCACCAAAGCCGAAGTCGTCGAAGACGCTCTCTCGGGTCTTCGCCAGAAAGGTTTCCCCACTGATAACGCCATCATGGTGGGCGATCGGATCCACGATGTGGAGGGAGCAGCCCATCATGGGATTGACACCATCATGGTTCGCTGGGGTTACGGCGGACCTGCAGAGTGGGAGCAGGCCCACCACGTGATTGATACTCCTCGCCAACTACATCAGGCACTGGGGCTTCCCGGCGGCCACTCGTGAAGGCCCACCCCCCGACAGGCGAAATTCCGCTCCCCATAACCGGATCTGTCCCGGTCTACCAGGAGCCAGCGGTCGAAGAGAAACCGGCGAAGCAACCACTGCTCTGGTGGGCTCTGATCGTGGCGGCCGGGAGCATGCTCACTGCGATGACCTTCCCCGGTCAGACTGCGGGGCTCTCCCCCTTCACGGACCCTCTGATCGACTCCCTTGACATCAATCGGACCGCTATTTCCTTCAGTTATCTCCTCGCAACGCTGACCGGCGCCCTCACTATGCCCATCCTTGGTCGACTGCTAGACAAGTACGGCGCGAAGCGCGCCATCATCGTCATCGGAGTGCTGCTGATGACGGTCGTCTTTCTGGCAAGTTTCATCACCGACATTTTCGGCCTCACCGCGTCCTACGTCGGACTCCGGATGACGGGGCAGGGAGCGCTCTCACTTGCCGCGACTACCCTTATCGCCCGCACCATTACCTACAAACCCGGACTCGCTCTGGGGATCGTAGGGACCGTCGGTTCAGCCGGAATCTCACTAGCTCCCGTGGGGGTGGAGCGCCTGATTGCCTTGACCGATATCGCCACAGCCTGGCGAATCGAAGCCGCGCTCGTGGCGGTCATTGTCCTACCCATCGCCGTGTTGCTCCCCAAAGATCTGCCACAAACCACCACCGAAACAGGTACCCACATCGTGATTGTCCCGGAGGCTGGCTACACCTCCCGGGAAGCCCTCCGAACGGGAATGTTCTGGGTGCTCGCATCGTCGGGATTCATGGTGGGCATGCTCTCAACAGGACTCGCGTTCCACCTCATCTCGATTCTCGGTGCCCAAGGCCTCAGCACTCTCGAAGCTGCCGCGAACTTCATCCCCCAAACCGTGGCGGCTGTCGCCGCGACACTCGGGTTAGGGGCGATCGTCGATCGAATCGATCCGCGTTGGGGTGTTGCCGGATCCATGCTCACACTCAGTGGAACCCTTCTGCTGCTTCCCTTAGTGACCGAGGGCGTCAGCGGCATCATCTTTGGGCTGTTGCTGGGAGCATCCATGGGTGCTCTTCGAGGAGTCGAAGCGGCAGCTTTCGTCCGCTACTACGGCCGAGGCCATATCGGTGCGATTCGAGGAATCGCCACATCTATTGGTCTTGCCTCCACCGCGCTCGGTCCACTGTATTTTGCGCTGGGGCTTTCGTTCTCTGGTTCCTACCTCGGAGCGAGTCTCATCGCCGCCATTTTCCCTCTGCTGGTCGCTCTGGGAGCGATGTTTGTTAAACCCCCACCTGCGCCCGCTACTCTCAAGGCGTGATCAGGAGCCACGTAGACCTCGGGACTCTACCCCTGCGGTTCAACCCACCAGATAATTGGCGCACACCACACCCCCGGTGGATCTCTCTCTACCAAGGATTTCAGCCTGATCCAGGCTGGAAGCCCTACGTCGACGCTCCTGACATCCCTGATTCGTGGCCCTGGTGGGAAGAAAACGGTACCGCCTGGTACAGCTTCTTTCGCGGGTTGGCGCCACTGCCGGCCCGGGCGCTGGGAAACTGGTTCTCTCTGTCTGCCTTGGGACTCTTCGCAATCATGGTCTCTCCCTTCGCTCTGACCGGATGGCTCATCGGTCTGGGTGGAGTGCTAGGGCTCACCTTGTTGATTGTCGGAATTCGAGGGGTTGTTCGCACCGTGAGGAAGCAGAGCGCGATGCCCAGCGACCCTCTTGATGCGATTCGAGACTGGGCTGAGGTGCGCCGAGAGGCCTACTTCCAGGAGTCCTACCGTGAGGCAAGGGCTTTCGATCCCGAAGAGCTCACCATGGATGAATTTGTCCGGGGTCAGCTCGCTATCTGGTGGGGCGAAAAGACCGAAGACGCAGCGAGTTAGTCACCACAAAGACTGACGAGAACGCCATCGCCAATCCGGCGACTACTGGGTTCAACACCGCTGCTACCGCAAGCGGAATCGCCGCCACGTTATAGGCAAACGCCCAAAACAGGTTTCCTCGAATAGTTCCCAGAGTCTTCCTGGCGAGGCGAATTCCATCCGCAACACCCATCAAGTCACCCCGCGTAATGGTCAGATCGCCCGCGCTCATGGCGGCATCTGTTCCGGTTCCCATCGCAATACCGAGGTTCGCTGTTGCTAGTGCGGGAGCGTCGTTGATGCCATCGCCGACCATCGCCACCTGGTGTCCCTCGGCCTGCAAACGAACAATCAAGTCAGCCTTGCCCTCTGGTGTGAGGCCAGCCTCGACACGATCAATTCCTACTCTGTGGGCAATGGAACTGGCCACCGAAGGGTGATCGCCGGTAGCCATGACGGTTGTGAGCCCCAAGGACTGAAGTGCCGCAATCGCCTCGGCACTCGACTCTTTCAGCGTGTCAGCAATCTGGATGAGACCCACGACAGTTTTGCCCGAGGCGACACCCACCACGGTATTTCCCGTCAGGTGAAGCTCGTCCAAGTGCTTCTGGAGCTCTGGCGAGAGGGCAAAGCCTCGGGATTCCAACCAGGCAGGTCGACCCACAGCAACGCTCTCTCCGCCAATGTTTGCTCTGGCGCCAAAGCCAGCTTCCGTGCTGAAGTCTGTGGCTTCGGGGATTGAGACGCTCTCTTCTCGTGCTCTCATGACAATGGCTCGCGCAAGAGGGTGCTCCGACCCCGATTCCACTGCGGCAGCATTGCCCAGAACCTCATCCTCCGTGTGCCCAACCTCCACGTGGACGGCAAGCGCCTTCATATTCCCCGTGGTCAAGGTTCCGGTCTTATCCAGCACCACCATGTCAATGGAGCGACTGCGCTCGAGAACTTCCGGGCCACTGATCAACAGTCCCAATTGCGCGCCGCGACCGGTACCCACGAGCAACGCGGTGGGGGTGGCCAGGCCCAGCGCGCACGGGCACGCGATGATCAAGGTTGCCACTGCGGCTTGGAACGCAATAGTGAGGCTTCCCGCAAAAATCATCCACGCGGCAAAGGTCACGAGGGCAACCACGATCACGATGGGGACAAAGACTGCCGAGATTCGATCGGCGAGACGTTGAGCGTCAGATTTGCCCGTTTGGGCGCGCTCCACGAGTTTCGCCATGCGGGCAAGCTCGGTGTCATCCCCCACCCGGGTTGCCCTCACCTTCAAAAGCCCCGACGTGTTAATCGTCCCGCCCAAAACACTGTCCCCCACGGTTGCTTCGACGGGAACTGACTCACCGGTCATCATCGAGGTGTCAATTGCCGCTGCACCCTCGACAATCTCGCCATCAGTCGGGATCCGCTCTCCTGGTCGGACCACCATGACATCGCCTTGCTTCACCACGGCCAGAGGCAGAACCTTTTCGACCCCGTTCCTCAGGACGGTGGCTTCTTTAGCTCCGGATTCCATCAGGGCTCGAAGAGCGGCTCCGGCATCGCGCTTGGCGCGATGCTCGAGGTATCGACCGAGCAGCATGAAGGTGGTGACAGCGGCCGCCACTTCCAGATAAATCTCGTGACTGCCTTCGCCGGGTTGACCAAACAGCTCCAGCGTCATGGTCATGCCGGGCATTCCAGCCCCGCCAAAGAACAAAGCGTAGAGAGACCAGCCGAGCGCCGCTCCCACTCCCACAGAGATAAGGGTGTCCATGGTGGCAACACCGTGGCGCGCGTTAATAGCGGCAGCGCGGTGGAAAGGCCACGCCCCCCAGGTCGCCACGGGAACCGCAAGCGCGAAGACCAGCCACTGCCAATAGAGGAATTGGAAGGGTGGGACCATGCTGAGAACCATGACGGGGAGCGTCATGGACGCAGAGATGATGAGTCGGGTGCGCAGGGCAACCATCGGGTCCAATCCCGTGGAGGGCTCATCACTGTGAACGTGGGCGTGATAGCCCGCGTTTTCGATGGCGGTGAGTAACGCTTCGGTGGGGGCATCACCCAGCACCGTGGCCTGTTCGGTGGCGTAGTTGACGCTCGCCTCCACACCCTCAACCTTGTTGAGGGCTTTTTCGATGCGCGTCGCGCAGGACGCGCAGGTCATCCCCTCGATATCGAGCTGGATGGGCAAACTCATGAGGAGGACTGCGCCCCCACCATCGTGTATCCGGCTTCTGCGATAGCCGCCTGAAGAGCCTCGGGGGAAACCTCAACGTCTGCAGTCACGGTGACGTGGGACGTGCCCTCTGGCTCCAAGGCGATAGACACCTCGGTGACGCCGGGGATTCCTTCCACCTCAGACGTGACAGATTTCACACAGTGCTGACAGGTCATGCCCTCAACATCAATAATCACCGTGGACATAGGTTCTCCTGGGGATAGTCGTTCCTCCACGATAACGCGCAGCGTCTCCGGACTATTCCCCGTTTTCAGGATTATGCGCGACCATAGAGCTATGTCACCCACAGCAACGACGCCGACAGTCTCACCTTCCGTGCATCCGCCGATTTCCAGCGAGCAGCAGAGTGCCTGGACCAGCCTCGTGTTCCCCGGAGCGGGAACACAGGAACACTTCTCCCCTCTCGATGGATCCCTCATCGCCGCGTTGCCAAAATCGGAGGCCTTGGACGTTGATGGTGCCTTCGAGAAAGCGCGACGTGCGGCACAGTCCTGGAAGTCTGAATCCTTTGCTCACCGCAAACGCGTCATGATGCGCTTTCACGATCTGGTGCTGGAGCACCAGGGAACCCTGCTCGATGTTGTCCAGTGGGAGACAGGGAAGTCTCGTGCGTCAGCGTTTGATGAAGTGGCGGACGTTGCTCTCACCGCACGCTACTACGCCAACAGTGCCGAAACACACCTGCGACCGGAGAAGCGCCAAGGTGCTCTGCCTTTTGTGACTCAAACCCGAGTTCACTTCCAGCCCAAAGGTGTTGTGGGCATGATCACGCCCTGGAACTACCCCCTGACTCTTCCGCTGAGCGATGCGGTTCCTGCTCTCATGGCCGGTAACGGGATTGTTCTGAAGCCCGACGCGCAAACACCGTTCTCTGCTTTGTCAGCCCTTCACCTGCTCTATCAGGCGGGTCTTCCCGAAGGTCTCTTCCAGGTCGTCATTGGTGATGGGCCAGAGCTTGGCACCGCCATCATCAACAACGCCAACTTCGTGATGTTCACGGGATCAACGGCGACGGGAAAGATCGTGGCCGAACAGGCAGCTCGTCGCCTTATTGGTTTCTCTGCCGAGCTGGGCGGGAAGAACCCGATGATTGTGCTGGATGATGCTCCGCTGGAGCGCGCACTTGAGGGAGCCATCACCGCAAGTTTCTCGAACGCGGGACAACTGTGTATGTCGATTGAGCGTCTCTACGTTCACGAGGGCATCTATGACCGCTTTGTTCCACGGCTCATCGAAGAGGTCAGGAAGCTCAGGCTTGGCACAGCGTTTGATTTCTCATACGAAGTGGGAGCTCTCATCTCGGCTGAACAATTAGAGAAAGTCCAGGCTCACGTGAGCGATGCTTTGGAGCGAGGAGCAACGCTCCTCGCAGGAGGCTCTCATCGACCCGACATCGCCCCCTACGCTTTCGAGCCCACACTCCTCACTGGTGTGACGGAGGACATGATGCTCTGCCGCGGAGAAACCTTTGGGCCCGTGGTCGCCATTTATCGAGTCTCGAGCGATGAGGAGGCCATCGCGATGGCTAATGACACCCGCTATGGCCTGAACGCCAGTGTCTGGGGCTCAAAGACTCGAGCCGAGAGCGTTGCCGTCCAGATTCAAGCGGGCAGTGTGAATGTGAACGAAGGTTTCACCGCGTCCTGGGCCTCCACCGATGCCCCGATGGGCGGATTCAAGGAATCCGGTGTTGGTCGTCGCCACGGCCGCGAAGGAATCCAGAAATACACCGATGTCCAAACAATCGCCACCCAGAGTGGCATGAACGTCGCAGCACCAACGGGAATGAGCGCCGAGGCCTTCACCCGTGCGATGACCACGGGTCTTCGCCTCATGAAATATCTCCCTTTTAGAAAGTAGAGACCATGGCAGAGCCTTATTCACTCACGGGAAAGCACGTTCTCATTACCGGTGCCGGTAGTGGAATCGGTCGACTCATGGCTCTCGGTGCCGCGAGGCGGGGTGCCACCCAGTTGGTCCTCTGGGATCTGAACCTTCCCGCAGCGAAAGCAGTGGCGAAAGAGGTCGAAGCTCTGGGAGCCAGTGCGCTTGCAATGTCGGTGGATGTCTCGAAAAAGGCGCCCGTCACCACGGCAGCCGCCAAGGTCTTCGACAAGGTTGGTCACCTCGATGTGCTGATCAACAATGCCGGAGTAGTCACCGGGAAACATTTCCTTGACCTCGACGAGAAAGACGTTTCCCTGACCTACGCCGTGAACACGTTCGCTCTGTATTGGACGATTCAGGCTTTCCTGCCCTCCATGCTGGCGCGTGACTCGGGTCGACTGGTCACAATTGCGAGTGCTGCCGGACTGGCGGGCTCGTCCCGGTTGACGGATTATTCCGGAAGCAAGCACGCAGCAGTGGGGTTCATGGAGTCACTTCGTGCAGAGCTGCGCGATGCTGGCAGCGGAGTGAGTGCTCTGACGGTCAACCCGTTCTACATCAACACCGGGATGTTCGACGGAGTGAAGTCCGGAAGCCCGCTCTTGCCGATTCAAGACCAAGATGACGCGACAGCGAAAATCTTGGACGCGGTGGAGTCCACGAAACGCGAGCTGCTTCTCCCCGGCATGGTCTATTCGGTGAGGGTGTTCCGGCTACTGCCCACAGCTCTGTTTGACTGGATTGCCGACGCCTTTGGTATCAACAAAGCCATGAAGACTTTCAGAGGTCGACGCACATAACGTGCGCGAGGGGGGACTTGAACCCCCACGCCCTTGCGGGCACTGGCACCTGAAGCCAGCGCGTCTGCCATTCCGCCACTCGCGCAATGATGGTCGCCCATCAACCTGCCGAGATTACCACAGGACTAGAGCCCCCAAGCGGGCCAGTCCTCGAAGCTTCACCAGCCAATCGGACTACCATCACTAAGCACAGCAACCCCACCATCTGAGAGGTGCCCCGTGGGTTTTCTCGACAGTTTTGAACGCTCGGTGGAGCGTCTCGTGGGGGGCGCTTTCGCCAAGGCCTTTTCTGCCGGAGTGCACCCGGTTGAGATTGTTGCAGCACTCAAGAGAGAGATGGACTCTAGGGCCACCACAGTCTCCAGAACACGAACCGTGGCTCCCCATCTGTATTCCTGCGACCTCTCCACTGAGGATCACGCACGACTTGCCCAGCTCGGTGAGCCGTTCATTACCGAGATCACTCAAGCACTCGCCGACTATGCCAGCGTCCGTGGCTACGGTCTCGCTGAGCGTGTGAGTGTCACCCTCGCTATCTCCGGGTCGCTCTCTGAGGGAATGGTAGACGTCACCAGCACCCCCGTCGGGCGAGTTGTCTGGATTCCCACTCTGACCTGGGATTCCGTTCGCTATCCGGTGGTCAAAAAATCGACGGTGATCGGGCGAGGAACAGATACCGACATTCACGTTGTCGCAAGAGGCGTCTCGAGGCACCACTGTGAGATTCGCTGGGACGGCAAGCGCGCTGAGGCGGTCGATCTGGGGTCCACCAACGGAACGAAACTGGATGGTGAGCGCATCACCAGAGCCGCCCTTCCCGACCGGTGCACCCTGGTGATGGGCCAGGCGCGTATCCTGTTTGAGGTGGTTCCGCAGGCTGAAGCCTCGTATCGTGCCCTCGCACACCACACCCCCACCAGCACAGAGGAGACATCGTGAGTGAATTAACGCTGTTCCTACTGCAGCTCGCCTTTTTGGGACTTCTCTGGGCTTTTGTCTTCGCCATTGTGTACGCACTTCGTACCGACCTCTTTGGACCTCCCCGGTACCGGCAGGAGGATGACGACAAACCCGCCGCGAAGCCGCCGGCTAGTCAGCCACCGACACTGTCTCCTGCTCCCACGACTCCTGGTGGCGTTGCCCAGTCTCTGGTCGTAACGTCAGGTCCCAAAGAAGGCCTGGAGATTGAACTGCTTCCCGAGGAGCAGTTCACCATTGGCCGCTCGGGAGACTCAAGCCTGGTCATTAGGGACGATGTCACCTCCACGCACCACGCACGCTTGATGCTCTGGAATGACCAGTGGATGATTCAGGATCTCGATTCGACCAACGGAACGTTCGTGGATGGTAACCGCGTGAGCATCCCCACCCCAGTTCCTCTCAATACTCCGGTGAGCGTGGGAAACACAACCTTTGAGCTCCGAAAGTAATCGGATGACCTCTGACCAGATCCTGAGTGCCGCGTCTTCCCACATTGGGAAGATTCGTGCCAGCAACCAGGATTCCGGCTCTGTCGGGCGCAACTTGTTTGTCGTAGCGGACGGGATGGGCGGCCACGCCGGTGGAGATGTGGCCAGCGCGCTCGCTGTCCAGCACCTGTTCACGCTGGATCGCACCTACGACAGCGTCGAGGACGCTCGCGAGGCACTCTTCCGCGGAGTCCTTGATGCTGGGGCCGACCTGACGAATGCGGTGGTGGAGCACCCAGAGCTAACCGGAATGGGAACCACGGTCAGCGCGATGATTCGGGTCAAATCCCAGATGGTGATCGCCCACATCGGTGACTCAAGGATTTATCGACTCCGCGAAGGCGTTTTGGAGCAGATCACCGCCGATCACACCTTTGTGCAACGACTCGTCGACAGCGGTCGGATTACCCCGGAAGAAGCAGCGGTTCACCCCCGTCGCAGTGTTTTGATGCGGGTACTGGGTGATGTTGACGCTGAGCCCGAAGTGGACACCCACATCGTGGATACCCGCCCAGGTGACCGCTGGCTTCTGTGTTCCGATGGTCTCAGTGGCTATGTCTCTG
Organism: Pontimonas sp.; assembly: GCA_021741925.1. Taxonomy (GTDB): domain Bacteria; phylum Actinomycetota; class Actinomycetes; order Actinomycetales; family Microbacteriaceae; genus Pontimonas. Next base: position 12,716 of record JAIOWW010000004.1, read on the forward strand.
AGAGGGATATCGCTGAGACTCTTCTTACTGTCGACGATGTTGAACTTGCCGCACACAAACTGATCACCCAGAGTTTGAGCGAGGGTGCCCCCGACAACGTGACGGTCGTGATTGTCCGAGTAGCGGAGGGCCTCGATACGTCACCCCCCGCCGAGCCCCGGATGGTCGGTGCCGCTGCGGGACCGATGACCTACGAATCAGGGCCCGTTATGCGCAGGCCTGCTCTCCCTGCGCTGTTGCTCCACCCGTTGCGGGCACTGCCCCCAGCGGATGAGCACTTTGAGCCAGAAGAGGACTACCTCGAAGAGCTCATCCGTGAGGACCGGCGGCGATTGATTCGTCGTCGGGTGGTGTGGTCACTCTCTGTAGTCATCATCATCAGCTCTTTGGTCGGCGCGGCCTTTAGCGCCTACGAATGGACACAAACTCGATACTTCGTGGGGGAGAGCAACGGTTTCGTCGCCATCTATCAGGGTGTCCCCGAGAACGTTGGGCCTCTCTCGCTGTCCACGCTGTATGAAGAGACCGATGTGCCTCTTGACTCTCTGCAGGTTTTCGAACAGGAAAGAATTGTGGACTCACTTCCTGCTGAATCTTTGGAGGCCGCTCAGGACATCGTCGACCGGCTGAGGCGGTGACGCCGTGAGCGAATCGAGCGTCCCCCCTGTTGCGCCGGTCACGGGCCGCGTCGTGCTCCGGGTCAAAATGCCGCAGAGGCTTCGCAACCTGGAATTGGTCCTCCTCGTCGTTGCCCTCGGGTTAAGTGCGCTGGCTTTGGCCCTGGTTCAGTGGGGAGCGCTGGGCACGCTCGATTGGAGCCTGCTCACCTACGCTGCCGGTCTCGCCGGGCTGACGCTTGGCCTGCACCTGGTGTTGCGCATCGTCGCACGAGATGCCGACCCGTTCATTGTCCCCATAGCCACCATGCTCAATGGGCTGGGCATCACCATGATTCACCGCCTCGATATTGCTGCTGGCGCGAGTGGGTGGGACGCTGCGGGCGTTCGACAAATGGCATGGACCGCTGTCGCCCTAGTGATCACCATCATCGTGCTGATTCTCGTGAAGAACTACCGCGTGCTGTTGCGCTACCGCTACTTGGCCATGCTGGCCGGGGTGATCCTGTTAACCATGCCTTTATGGCCAGGGATTGGTCGCACGATCAATGGTGCAACTCTGTGGGTCGTCATTGGGGGGATGAATTTTCAGCCCGGCGAAATCGCGAAGATTGCTCTCGCCATCTTCTTCGCCGGCTACCTCATGACCGCTCGCGAAAGTCTCCAGAAAGTGGGGAAGACCATTGCGGGCATTCGCTGGCCGCGGGTTCGGGACCTCGGACCGTTGCTCATTGTGTGGATGGTCGCGATGGCCGTTCTGGTGTTCCAGAGGGACCTGGGGACTTCCTTACTGTATTTCGGGTTGTTCCTGGCGATGCTCTACATCGCCACCAACCGGATTTTGTGGCTGGGACTGGGCGGCGGACTTTTCGTCGCCGGTGCTGCTGCGGCGGCGAGCCAGTTGGGATACGTTCAAGGCCGCCTGCAGGGCTGGTTGGACTCCTTCAACCCCGAGGTTTATAACGCCTCCGGTGGCTCCTACCAGCTGGTTCAAGGGCTCTTCGGCTTTGCCGAGGGTGGATTCATTGGCGAAGGTTTAGGTCAGGGTCAACCTGATTTTGTTCCGCTCGCTAACTCGGACTACATCGTGGCTGCACTCGGGGAAGAACTCGGAATATTTGGGGTGTTCGCGATTCTCGCTCTCTACTTGTTGCTGGTCAGTCGAGGCTTCCGCGTCGGTTTCACCGGTACCGATGACTTTGGTCGCCTCCTGTCCACTGGATTGGCGTTTGTCCTAGCTCTGCAGGTTTTTGTTGTCATTGGGGGAATCACCCGCGTGATTCCGGTGACGGGGTTGACGACCCCCTTCCTCGCCGCTGGGGGTTCCTCCTTGGTGGCGAACTGGATCATCGTCGCCCTGTTGTTGCGCCTCAGTGACGAGGCACGTGCATCGGTGCGGCTTGAGGCGGGAGTTCGCGCATGATCGGGCCGCTTCGTCGAGTGGGAATCGCCGTTCTGGCGCTCTTCATCACGCTTTTCCTTTCCGCTAGCTACATCCAAGTTGTGGCCAGTGAGGACATCGCGAACGACGATCGCAATGTTCGCAAGCTCTACGAAAGCTTCTCTGCCGAGCGAGGTCAGATTCTCGCCGGTGGTATCCCCGTTGCGACGTCCATCCCGGTGGACAACCAATTCCGCTACTTGCGCACCTACCCTCATGCGGATCTGTATGCCCCGGTCGTTGGTTACTACACCTTGAACCAGGGCAACGCGGGAATCGAGAGTGCACTCAACCCTGTGCTCACCGGTCGGGCTAACTCCCAGATCCTTGACCAGCTCACCGCCTTAGTCACCGGATCCAGCCCCGAGGGCGCCAGCGTCCAACTGACTCTTGACCCTGAGATTCAACGCATTGCTTATGACGCTTTGGGAGACCGTCGAGGTGCCGTGGTTGTCCTGGAACCGGCGACCGGGCGCGTTCTCGCGATGGTCTCCACACCCTCCTATGACCCCAACCGTCTGGCCGCTCACTCCACGTCGTCTGTGCTAGGCGCCTACAACGAACTCTCCGAAGACCCCGACAACCCTCTGGCAAACCGCGCGATTGCTGGCGACCAGTACTTCCCGGGCTCGGTGTTCAAGATCCTGATGACAGCAGCAGCTCTCGAATCTGGTCAATACACCGCAGAGAGTGAATTTCTCAATCCAGCCGAGCTGGCACTCCCCCTCAGCACCAAGAGCATCAAGAACTCCGGGGGCAGGCTCTGCGGGGGCGAGGAAACCGTGACGTTAGAGGATGCTTTCCGGCTCAGTTGCAACATCCCCTATGCCGAATTAGGCCTGGCGCTTGGCGAAACCGCTATCGGGTCGATGGCAGATGACTTTGGATTTGGAGCCACGCTCGAAATCCCGCTTGAAGTGACACCTAGCAATTTCCCTCGAGGGCTGGACGATGCGCAGCTGATGCTGAGCTCCTTTGGCCAGTTTGATGTTCGGGTCACACCCCTGCAAGTGGCCATGCTGAGCGCCGGTGTGGCCAATGATGGGGTACTGATGAAGCCCAACCTGGTGGACCAGGTGATCGCTCCGAACCTCCGTGTTCTGCAGGCCTGGGAGCCCACGGTCTATTCCAGACCACTGAGTCCCCAGGTGGCGGAGGAGTTGACGCGACTGATGGTGAAAAACGTGAGTCAGGGTGTCGCCAGTGCTGCGGGAATTTCAGGCATTAGCGTCGCAGGAAAGACAGGGACAGCGGAGACAGGAATCGGTGATGGTCGCTCATTCTGGTTCACCGGCTTTGCTCCCGCGGAGAACCCCGAGCTCGTCATTGCGGTGGTCATCGAAGGTTCGAGCCCCGAGGGGACTGCCAACACGATTGCCTCTCCTGTGGCAAAGACCATCATGGAGGCGGTGATCACCAGATGAGACCCACCACCGGCCAAATATTTGGCTCCCGCTACGAATTGGTCTCCCGCATTGCCATTGGTGGCATGGGTGAGGTTTGGAAAGCCAACGACTCTGTCATTGGTCGCACGGTGGCGATCAAGATCCTCAAAGACGAGTACATGGGCGACTCTGGTTTCCGGGAACGCTTCCGGGCTGAAGCCCGGCACGCTGCGCTGGTCAACCATGAAGGCATCGCCAATGTCTTCGACTATGGCGAGGAGGAGGGCAGCGCCTACCTGGTGATGGAGCTTGTTCCCGGAGAAGCGCTCAGTAGCATCCTCGAACGGGAGAAGATTCTGCCCGCAAGCCGTGTGTTGAGCATTGTCGCGCAGACCGCCTCAGCCCTGCACGCTGCCCACCAGGCCGGTCTCGTCCACCGAGATATCAAGCCGGGGAACTTGCTCATCACGCCGGATGGCAGCGTGAAAATTACCGACTTCGGTATCGCACGCCTCGCCGACCAGGTTCCCCTGACCGCAACAGGCCAGGTGATGGGAACAGTGCAGTATTTGGCTCCGGAACAAGCCGGTGGCAAACCAGCATCACCCGCGACCGACGTCTATTCACTGGGAATCGTCGCCTATGAGGCTCTCGCAGGGAAACGACCGTTCCGCGGTGAGTCCCAGGTTGCTATCGCGATGGCACAGATCAAAGAGACGCCTCCCGAACTTCCTTCGTCGATTCCCTCGGCAGTACGAGCACTTGTGATGTCCTGCATGGCGAAGAAACCAGAAGGTCGTCCCGCGTCCGCTCATGACCTCGCGCAGGCCTCGTTGGCTCTCGCGCGCGGGGATGACGCTGCAGGCTTAGCGTTGATTCCTGACCCGACGAGTTCACCTGACTCCAGTGAGAAAAAGAAGTCGACCCCGGTTTCCCCTGATACGTCTTCTCTTGACCAGCCTCGGAAGCTGGGTCGAAACTTCTGGCTGTTCAGCGGCATCGGAGCGTTTGTCGCCATCGCGCTGATTGCCACCTCACTGACTGTTCTCCTCCAATCACCTTCCTCAGATGTTGTCGACGACCCGGTTATCCCAGTGCTGCCCGAGGTTCCTGCCACAGAGACACCTGAACTTCCTGAGGAAGACCCAGCGGTAGAAGAGGAACCCGGCGCGGAGATCACCACCGTCGAGATCGCGGCCTCCGAGATTGTCGGAAAGACCCAATCGCAAGTCCAGGAAGTACTGAGTCTCAAAGGCCTCCGGCTCGACGCCATCACCGGCAACATCGCTCCCACCCAGGATCTCGTTGCCACGGCCTATCGGGTGAACCCGCAGGGCACCGTGGCCAGCGACACCCTCATCGCGGTGTACTTCTATGCCGCAATCCCACAACCCCCGAAGCCCCGGACAATGGTCGTCACCCCAGCAGAGGGCCCCTGGGCTCCTGGTGATGAGGTTCTGCTGGAGTGGCCTGGCTACGCTCAATGTCCGGCAGGGTTCGATCTCGTGAGCTACACCATCCAGATTGTGGGCGGTGAGATTCTCGACAACGACGGTGCGACAGTCCTGGAGCCAGAGCAAACCGCTATCAATGTTCTCCTGGGTGACGGGGAGAACATGACCGTCAGTTACCTCGTGAAGTGTGGAAGCCTCTCCTCCCCACTCTCCACCGAGTTGTCGGTGGGTATTACAGCCCTGGAGCCAGAGACCCCCGAGGATCCGCCCGTAGACTAACGTCGGCCCACAAAGGTCAGATTGAGGATTGTGTGAACACTAACGCGCCAGGACCCTGGACCGGTCGCCTATTGGGTGGCCGTTACGAGGTGCGCGAGGTCATCGGCCGTGGTGGCATGGCAGACGTCTACCTTGGTGTTGATGCTCGGCTGGGTCGTCAAGTGGCCCTCAAAATCCTGAAGTCGACCCTCTCCTCAGACCCCACCTTCCGCAATCGTTTTCGTCTCGAAGCGATGTCGGCATCGAAGATGTCTCACCCTTCCATCGTCCGTGTGTTCGACGCTGGCGATGAGGAAAACGGGCCGGCAGGGGAGATTCCGCCGGGAAGCACCACCCCCTACATCGTCATGGAACATGTGGAGGGCCACCTGCTCAGCACGCTGATGAGGCAGGGAAAGCTCGAGGAGCGCCACATTCTGAAAGTGGCTGACGGCGTTCTCACCGCACTTGAAGTCTCACACCGAGCAGGGATTGTTCACCGCGACATCAAGCCTGCCAACATCATGATTTCTGAGGATGGCACGGTCAAGGTCATGGACTTTGGTATCGCTCGGGCTGTCAGCGACGCGACAGGAAACCTGGAGCAGACCACTTCGATCCTCGGCACCGCTCTCTACATCTCTCCCGAGCAAGCCAAAGGCGAAGAGCCTGACACCCGGACTGACCTCTACTCGCTCGGTGTGGTGATGTATGAACTTCTGGCAGGGGCTCCCCCTTTCACTTCAGAATCACCGGTATCTATCGCCTACAAACACATCAGTGAAGAACCCCGACCTCTGAGAGAGGTGAACCCCGGCGTTTCCGAGGATGTTGCTCTCATCGTCGACGCCGCCATGAAGAAGGAACTACAGGAGCGCTTCCCCACTGCTCAAGCCTTCCGGGCAGCCATTGAAGATGTCGCACAAGGTCGTGCACCCAAGCTCCCTGCGCCCGGTGCCCGGGTTCGAGTGGAACCCGCGGTAACCGGAAGCGTCCCCCAAGCCACTGTCGAGCCGGACTACCGAACACCGGTCGAAGGTTTTGAAATCTTTGAATCTCGAGGAATCAAACAACAGAGTGTCCCTACGCTGGCAATCGGTTTGGGTTCTATCCTTGCCGTGCTGTTCGTCATCGGTGTGGTGTTGTGGGTATTCACGCTCAACCCCTCCACGACTGCTACCAGTGCAGCACCTGCTGTCCCCGCACTGGTCAACCAAACAGAGGGTGTCGCCACCCAAACGATCTCAGCCCTCGGTCTCACGCCCGACGTCGAATACGAGGCGAGTGGAGAAGTCCCCGAAGGCATCGTTATCGAGACTTTCCCCGAGGAGGGAACGCGAGTTGCGCCGGGCGAGCCGGTCAAGATTGTCGTCTCGAGTGGAATCGCGCGCTTTGACCTGCCCGATGTTCGCAACATCAACATCGAAGACGCTCGTGCCCTCTTGGAGGAGCGAGGACTCGTCGTCGAGTCAGTTGTCGACACGTATTCGCCGAGCCTCGAAGAGGGCCTGGTGATGGCAACAACACCTCAACAAGACACCCCAGTTCGACCAGGGGATTCCGTCACCATCACCGTCTCTAACGGCATGGTTCTCGTCCCGAATGTGGTGGGACTCACGGTGGGTGAAGCAAACCCCTTCCTCACCGGTCCCTCCATGCAGCTCTCCGTCCGCCTCGAGATTGCCACCGATTGCATCGGTCAAACGGTGCGAAGCCAATCACTGCCCCCCGGTGAGCACCCCCAACGCTCTGAAATCACCCTGACTTACTGCGGCGCTGTCGCTACTGAGGATCCTGGCGCAACGGGCTAAAGACCAGTAACGCGAGGACTCAACGAACGAGCCGCTTCCGCTGCACCCGTAAGTCCGGTCACTTCAAGCCAGTTTCCAACCATGGTGTAACCGCCCTCGGTCATCACCGATTCTGGGTGAAACTGAACACCATACAGCGGGGCACTTTGGTGGTTGAGACCCATGATGACGCCCCCCGTCGTGCGAGCGGTGACCACTAACTCATCTGGGACCGTCCCATCGACAACGGCGAGGCTGTGATATCTCGTCGCCTGGAACTGCTCCGGAACGCCCTCAAACAGTGTGCTGTCATCGTGTGTGACAGTGGAGGTCTTTCCGTGCATGAGCTCGTCAGCATGAGCCACAGTGGCCCCGAATGCTTCAGCAATAGCCTGGTGCCCCAGGCACACACCCAGCAACGGAATGGACTGCGCGACAGCCTCCTTCACGATGGCAATAGACACTCCCGCATCGGCGGGTGTTCCGGGACCCGGGGACACGAGAATCCCGTCGTAGCGGGCGACGAGGGCTGGAACATCCTCCACGGCCACATCGTCGTTGCGGATGACGTCCGTTGTGGCACCCAACTGGTGCAAATAGCCATTGAGGGTGTAGACGAAGCTGTCGTAGTTATCGACAACCAGGATGTGGGTCATGAGCTCCGGATTCCTCTCGTGAACGGGCACAGCCTACCAAGCACAACCCCGAGAGATGCCGGGGGGAAAAGTTGTGCCACTGGTGACCCCCAGTAGACTGTCCGGCATGGCTAAGCAACCAAGAGATCCGATTGAGTCCCGCTCTACATACGAAGAGAGCGACGACAATCCTGTCTGGTTTAAGCCCCTCATGTTCGGTCTGATGCTGCTGGGCCTTGCCTGGATTCTCACCTACTACATCTCAGGAATTGGCTGGCCAGTCCCCGCCATTGGAGCCTGGAACATCGCCGTCGGCTTTGGCATCATGTTTGTCGGTTTCTTGATGACTACCCGCTGGAAGTAATCAATACTTCTTTAGTTACAACTGTGTAGTTCTCCCCAGTGGGGAGAAGCTGTGGATAACTTCTAGACCACCGCGCCCACAACAGTGAGCGCGACCAGACCGACACCAAGCAGGGCTAGACCTTGCCGTTGTCGCCGCGGCTCTTCCCCTCGTGTTTTCACCATGACGTTAGCGACCATGGCGCCCGTAATGAGGCCTCCAATGTGCGCCTGCCACGAGATTCCCGGAACGATAAAGCCCATCACCAAGTTCAGGCCTAAGACGATGAGGAGTTGAGTGTTGGCTCCTCCAAAGGATCTTTGAATCACGAAGAGGGCCCCGAAAAGACCAAAGATTGCTCCCGATGCTCCCACCACCGCGGACGCCGGTGAAAGCAACAACACCAGCACTGACCCACCAAAACCAGAGAACAGAAATAGGGTCACAAATCGACCGGGACCAATGAGCCTTTCCACCAGGGTTCCGAGAATGAACAATGAGTACCCGTTGAAGAGAATATGAAAGACCGATGAGCTCGAGTGTACGAATATGGTGGTCAACATCCTCCACGGCTCAATAGCCGTGAGCGGTGGCCAATACAACAGCAGTTGGGTAAGAAATCCACCGGTGAGCAGCTGTCCCAGATAGACCGCAACAACGATCCCCAGCAACACATAGGTGGCAGTGGGCCTCGTGCCCTGTGCGACTAAGCGGGTGCCGCCTCGGCGGAGGGCTCCGCCGAGGCCACTCTTTGCCTTAACCCCAGAGCAGTCAGGGCAGTGGAATCCCACTGGGGCCTGAGTTTGGCACGCCGGGCAAATGGTATTCCCGCACCTCTGGCACAGAACAAAGCTCTCCGCTTGAGGGTGGCGATAACAGAAGTCATCGCGATTGCGGGAGGGGCTCATGAGGAGACAGCGACCACCGTCACACTCGTCAACACAACATCGTCGTGGGGGCGGTCGTTGCCGTCGGTAGCAACACCTTCGATAGCGTCCACCACCTTCTTCGAGTCGTCGTCCAGAACGACTCCGAAGATGGTGTGATTGCCCTGCAACCAGGTGGTCGCGGCCGTGGTGATGAAGAATTGGCTGCCATTTGTTCCCTGTCCACCACGCTTACCTGCGTTCGCCATCGCGAGCACGTAGGGCTCGGTGAAGTTCAGTTCAGGGTGGATTTCATCGTCGAATTGGTAGCCAGGTCCACCCATGCCGGTCCCAGTGGGGTCACCACCTTGAATCATGAAACTGGGGATGATGCGGTGGAAAATGACGTTCGTATAGAGGGGGCCTTCTCCGGCGCCACCGGTGGTGGGGTGGGTCCAGTCCCGTTCTCCGGTGGCAAGTCCCACAAAGTTATCCACGGTCTTGGGAGCGTGGTTGCCATACAGGCCCACCACAATGTCCCCGTGGTTAGTGTGCAAAGTCGCTGTGTGTGTATGTAGAGTCATGGTTTCCATTCTGTCAGGGACCACTGAGGGTTCCCTCCAGAGAGAAGCCCAGGAACTTCCTAACAATTTCTGGGAGACTAGAGGTTCTTCATCGAGAAGAAAGGACGTGAGACCTATGGATCGCAAGACCCAACGTGAATTGGCTCGACTGTCTCAGGAAGCCAAAAGGCTCTGGGAAGAGCAGCGGGACGTCCTCTCTCACGCCAAGAATGTTGCTCGCCACGCCTCGCAGAGCGCGAGCGACATCGCCCGGCGCGACGTTCTGCCCAGGGCTCAGGAAACCTATCGAGACACTATCGAGCCCACGCTTGCCCGCATCCCCTGGCGCCAGGTTGCTCCTCCCCGTAAGTCGTCCAACCCTTTTGTCTATGTTCTGATGGCCATTGGCGCTCTCGCGTTAGCCCTAGTGGGCTATGCGGCATGGCAAACGCTTCGCGCTGATGACGACCTGTGGGTCGAGGACGAGGGCTGAGTCCCTACATTCCTTTGGGCTTGAGGTAGCGCTGGGCGACAGCGCTCAAGAAGTCAAACACCAGCGCGAGGATTGCGACCAAAACCGCGCCAATCAAAATTGCGGGGTTTCGATCTAGCTTTAGTCCTGAGTTAATTGTTTCGCCTAGCCCTCCGCCACCGATGAGGAAAGCCAGTGCTGCCATGCCGATATTGATGACGATTGCGGTCCGAATACCGGCAATGATCACGGGAACAGCGAGTGGAAGCTCAATCTCAAAAAGAACCTGCCGTTTCGTATAACCCATGCCTCGGCCGGCCTCTATGACCGCTTGGTCCACTTGCTCGAGGCCCACGATGGTATTTCTGAGCACAGGCAAGAGTGAGAACGTTGCCAAGGCGACGATGACGGTACCTATTCCTGCGCCCATCCAGGAGAAAAACAGGACGATGAGGCCATAGGCCGGGAGAGCCTGAGCGAGTCCCAAGGTGTCCACGAGGAAGTTCTTCAGGCGGGGGAGGCCTCGTCTGGTCACGGCGATACCAATGGGGATAGCGATCACGATGACGAGTGCAGAGGATGCGAACCCCAGGACCACGGTCTGAACGAGCTGATTTTCAAGCTTCTCAGGGGCGAGGATCGCCCTGGTGATGTCATCGATATCGGAATACAGCCATACTGCACCCCCAATCACCGCCAAGATTGTGGCGAAGATCGGCGCAACAATGAGGTCGAGCCGCTCTGCCAGAGTCGTACGCTCAACCCGAGGTGGGCTCACCATGGTCATGAGGAGGGTGTCCCTCCGCTGTCACTAATGATGAGGGACGCCAAACTTTCGATGCTGCAACACCCGAGATACTTACCGCTTCTATCCACAACGACTGCCATTCCCACGGAAGACTGCAACATCACTCCCAAGGCATCCTGCAAGGTATCTTCAGGTTGCAGGTCGATGGTGATGGGCTTCCCGCTTTTCTCAATGGGTTGAGTGGTGCGATTCAGAGATGCTTCACTGATCCACCGCAAAGGCCGGTGGTCTTTGTCTAGGAGAACTGCCGTTTTCTCAGGGGATTCCTCCAACACTCGAAGCGCCTCATCGCGCATCACCGGCATTTCAAGAGCAGGAATGGGGTGGAGGTCAATGTCTCGCACCTTTTTGAGGGTCAATCCTTTCAAGATGGCTCCTGAACCCAGAAAATTCTCCACAAACTCGTCGGCTGGATCGGACAAGATCACCTCAGGGGTGTCGATCTGAGCGATCTCGGAGCCTTCACGCAGAATCGCGATGCGATTACCCATCTTGATTGCTTCATCAATATCGTGGGTTACAAAGACAATCGTCTTCTTCAAGTCCTGCTGCAAACGAAGGAACTCGTTTTGCAGGCGGCCGCGGGTAATCGGGTCGATTGCACCAAAGGGCTCGTCCATCAACAGAACGTCGGGGTCGGCGGCCAAAGCTCGGGCCACTCCAACACGTTGAGCTTGTCCGCCAGAAAGCTCCTTGGGGTAGCGATCTCGGTAGACAGACGGATCCATCGACACTAACTCGAGCATCTCGTCTACACGGGAGGTAATCGTTGCTTTGTCCCAGCCGAGGAGCTTGGGAACAGTTGCGATGTTCTCTGCGATTGTTCGGTGAGGGAAGAGACCCACCTGCTGAATGACGTACCCAATCTTTCGACGCAGCTGGCTTGAGTCGATATCGGTGACATCCTCACCCTTGAGGAAAATCCGGCCGCTGGTCGGCTCGATGAGCCGGTTAATCAGTCGCAACGTCGTGCTTTTTCCGCACCCCGAAGGACCCACCAGCACCAACACCTCACCCTCGTAGACATCCATGGTGAGATTGCCCACCGCCGGAGCTTCTGTTCCTGGGTAAGACTTTGTGACGTTCTCTAGACGAATAAGCGGCTCGCTCATCGGATTCCCTTCGATATGGTGGCGCGCTTGAGCGCCTGCAACATGAGATCAATAACCAGAGCTAGGAGAAGGCACAGGAGAGTTCCCGTCCAAATGGACTCCAGTGAGTTAGGTAACGGCAGCCTGGCAAGCCCACTCTTGATGAAATCTCCTAGCCCTCCGCCAGCGACCAACGTGGCAATAGCGGCGATCCCGACAATGAGCATGGAGGACACCCGAATACCCGCCAGAATGACGGGCCAGGCCAAGGGCAGCTGAACAGTCAGGAGAACCTGACGGGGAGTGAGCCCCATGCCTTTGGCAGACTCCAGAACACTCTGATCAATCCCGTCCAAACCCGTAATGGTGTTGCGGAGAATCGGGAGTAGCGAATACAAAAAGAGTGCAATAAAAGAGGGAGCAAAACCAAGCCCGACGAGTGGAATGAAAATCGTGAAGAGGGCGAGGGAAGGCAGCGTCAAGAACACCGACGTGACTGCCAGGGAAAGTTCACGTGCAAGAACATTTCTCCTTGTAGCGATACCCAAGCCAATTGAGAACACGCTGGCGAGCCCTAGAACACTCACGACGTACACTGTGTGCTCGCCAAGAGCGACCTGAATTTGGTCGCCTCTGGTGGACATAAACGTCCACCAGCTCTCCAAGAAGTCCATAATGAGTCCTCGCTATCCGACGAGTGACCGGGGGCAAATGCCCCCGGTCACTACGCATCGATCTAGCCGGAGATAAGACCTTCCTCGACGAGGTATGCCCTCGCGACGTCGGCCGGGTCTTGTCCCTCTGCAGAGACAAGAGCATTCAACCCTGCCATGCGCACCTCATCGAGGGGAGCAAGGATGTCGGTGATGATGCCATCAAAAGCCTCAGGGGCTTCGTTGTACTTCTCTTGACGGATCGTTCCCGACACGTTGTAGAGAATGTTGACGCCTGGATCCTCCACGAGGGTCAGGTTCAGCGCAGGGATGCGCCCATCCGTGGTGAATACTTCACCAAAGTCGCAGTTGTCGGCTGCTGTCTCGGTGTAAATAATTCCTGTGTCGAGAATGAGCTGCTGATCGACAGGCAACTTAATTCCGGTGGCGTTCTCCGTGAGAATCAGGCCATCGGGTCTCGAGGGGAACTCAGACTCCATGCAGACGGTTGCGTCAGGGTTCTCCTGGACGTACTCCATCATGGTCTGGAGAGAGAAAGCTCCACCATTCGCCTCCGTCACCGCAGGTGACGACGCAAATCCGTAGGTGTTGTTAAACGGTGACCGGCTAACCCAGACAATTCCGTTTTCTTCGAGATCCATCTCACGAACACCGGTCGTCAACTCATCAGAGTCAAAGCTGGGGTCATCTTGTCCCAGGTGAACGGTCCATCCGGTTCCGTTGTACTCCATGTAGATGTCGATCTCACCGGACTCCAGAGCAGACCGGGCGATATTCGTTCCACCCAAGTCGACCTTGTTATCAACGGTTGCGCCTGCTTCTTCAAAAGCAGCGACCATCATCTCACCCAGAATCAACTGCTCGGGAAAGTCCTTGGACCCGACGCTGACTTCAATTCCTGAGAGGTCGTACTTGGCCAGTGTTGTCACCTCTGCTGTTGACTCCGTGGTGTCGCCACCAGTCGTTTCAGCAGTTTCAGTAGTTGTATCAGTAGCGCATCCGGCTACTGCGAACAGTGCTGAAGCGCCCATCAGGGCCATCACATTTCTTAGCGATTTCTTCATTAGTTCGGCATTCCTCCTCTAGTTTCGATATTTCAACCGTAGGGAAGCTAGACATCGATAGCTAACCGAGTTGTCCATATATCAACAATCACTTAGCCTGGGGTTGTGACTACTCACACGTCTGGCCTAGCGAGAGACCTGGAGGTTCTGGAGATTCTGGGCACGCGCGGAGCTTGGGAAGAAGGCGGCTATGGGGTTCAACAGATTGCCCACCTGCTGGGGCGAGACAAAGGCCAGATTTCTCGCGTATGCCAAACCCTCTTGAAGTCTGGTCTGCTCAATCGGGACAGAACAACAAAGAGGTACACACTCGGACATCACCTCTACGCGCTCGCCATGA
>JAIOWW010000005.1 GCA_021741925.1 Pontimonas sp.
GCGTCCATCGGTGGGGACGCGGGCAAGCTCCACGAGCTCAGCCGCCGTCAAGGGCTGCTCCCCCCAATGGAAGGAACTCCCCCGCTGCTCGAGCGAGCGCAGAGCCTTGTTGAGAGCTTGGGAAAAGTTACGACCCAACGCCATGGCCTCCCCCACGGACTTCATCGTCGTGGTCAACGTCCGATCGGCCAGAGGAAACTTCTCGAAGGCGAAACGAGGCACTTTGACGACAACGTAATCAAGTGTTGGCTCAAACGACGCTGGGGTTACTTTGGTGATGTCATTAGGAATCTCATCGAGGCGGTAACCCAGTGCTAACTTCGCTGCAATCTTGGCTATCGGGAAACCAGTCGCCTTCGACGCCAACGCAGAACTTCGGGAAACCCGCGGATTCATCTCGATCACGATGATTCGACCAGTGGAGGGCTCCACAGCGAACTGAATATTGCACCCACCCGTATCCACACCGACCAAGCGGATGATTTGAATACCGATGTCCCGCAAACGCTGATATTCCTTGTCTGTCAGCGTGAGAGCCGGAGCAACCGTGATGGAGTCTCCCGTGTGGACCCCGACTGGGTCCACGTTTTCAATAGAGCACACAACCACAGTGTTATCTGCGCTGTCTCGCATGAGCTCGAGTTCATACTCTTTCCACCCCAGAATCGACTCCTCGAGCAGAACCTCGGTAGTTGGACTCTGGTGAAGACCGTCAGTGACCATGCGCACGAGCTCTTCCCGATCGTGAGCAAATCCGGATCCCAGCCCACCCATGGTGTAGGACGGCCGGATAACCAATGGGTAGCCAAGGTCATCTGCGAACGTGATGGCGTCCTCGACAGTGGTGGCGATATGGCTCCTGGCGACGTCTCCCCCGGCCTCGAGGACCAGGTCCTTGAAGATCTGACGGTCTTCACCGCGCTGGATTGCTTCAAACGAGGCTCCAATTAGCTCCACCCCGTACTTCTGCAGAATCCCTTCAGTGTGGAGAGCCATTGCCGCATTCAGAGCGGTTTGTCCCCCAAGAGTTGGCAGGATAGCGTCGGGCTTCTCCTGAGCGATGATGGCTTCGAGAACGGGGGTCGTGATCGGCTCAACGTAGGTCTGGTCTGCAAAACCGGGGTCGGTCATAATCGTCGCCGGGTTGGAGTTCACGAGAATGACCCGGATGCCCTCTTCCCGCAGTACTCGGCAGGCTTGCGTTCCGGAATAGTCGAACTCTGCTGCTTGTCCGATGACGATCGGACCAGACCCAATAACCAGCACACTGCGAATGTCATCGCGCTTGGGCATTACCGACCGCCCTTCTGGGAAGACGACAACTCGGCTTCGACGAGATCCCTAAACCGGTCGAACAGGTAGGTGGAGTCATGTGGTCCCGCGGCTGCCTCCGGGTGGTACTGAACGGAGAAGGCCGGAATGTCAAGCGCCGAGATCCCTTCGACCACATCGTCATTCAAGCTGACATGGCTCACCTGGACCTTCCCAAAACCTGCAGGGGACTCAACGATGCCGTCACGGGGAGCGTCGACAGCAAATCCGTGGTTCTGCGCGGTGATCTCAACTTTCCCGGTTATTCGATCCACCACAGGCTGATTGATGCCTCGGTGGCCATATTTCAGCTTGTAGGTGTCGAAGCCCAGTGCTCTTCCCAGGAGCTGGTTACCAAAACAGATACCAAAGAAAGGCATTCTGTCTCCGAGTGCACTCCTGAGGAGTGAAACGTGGTGGTCACTGGCGGAAGGGTCACCGGGACCGTTGGAGTAAAACAGGGCCACCGGATTGAGCGTCTTCACTTCGTCGTATGTGGCGCTGGAGGGCAGAACATGAACGTCAAACCCTCTCGCCGCGAGGTGATGCAGAGTTGATTCTTTTACGCCAAGGTCGATCACAACCAATCGCCCGATCGAAGCCCCCACCGAGGGTACAACTCGCAGCTCTTTGACGCTCACCTGGTCCGAGAGGTTCTTCCCCTTCATATCTGGGGCGGTGCGCACCCGAGTGAGGAGCTCCTGAGGGTCAAGGTCAACACTCGCACCGCTAAAGATTCCACCCCGCATAACCCCTGCTTCGCGGAGTATCAAGGTGATTGCGCGGGTGTCAACACCGCTGATGCTAACAATCCCATCCGCGACAAGGTCATCATCAAGGCTCCTTGTCGAGCGAAAATTGGAGGGGCGCCTGGCAGGATCCCGGACCACAAACCCATCAACCCAGATTCTCCGAGACTCGGAGTCTTCGTCGTTCATACCGGTGTTGCCGATATGAGGGGCTGTCATGACGACAATTTGACCGGCGTAGCTGGGGTCGGTGAGGGTCTCTTGGTAGCCCGTCATGCCCGTTGAGAACACCACTTCTCCGAGGGTTTCTCCCCTGGCTCCCCAAGCGTCACCCTCAAAACGACTGCCATCTTCCAACACCAGAACTGCTCGGTCTCTCGTCACTCCACTTTTCCCCTCAATGAATTCACAGCACCAACAATCGTGGACGGATCGCTTTCCATTACTCGGAGGTAACTATCAACACTGGTCCCTCCCAAATTCCAGCGAATCATGACCAAACCCTCAGGTTCCACCACCCGGTCAATGGTCCAGGTCGCAAGGCCTGCTTCGATTCCCATGCTGGCGTCGAGCAGCACTGGCATCTCACCTTGCGCAGCCACCACGACCCCCTCGGGGTGGAGGGAGAACTTCGCCTTCGCACGGAAACTGAGAGGACCCACTGGAACACGTTCGAGGGGTTGGTCGGCCACTGTCGTTGCGACGTAAAGCCCACGAAACGAAAGCAACGACGGTGATGCGGGAACATTTCGCACTAGCGCGCTCTCAAGATGAGCGAAGCGACGCCGGCGGCCGTGCCACCCCCACCAGGCGAGCCCCAGCAGCAGTAAAGCGAGGACGACCATCAAGCTCGCCGCAATCTCTTGCGTCATCTGGTCCTCTCTCCAAGCTCCACAAGCTGAGAGTCGGTGACGGTCTGAGTGCCGGAATAGAACGTGTGCACGACTCGACCCACCAATTCTTGACCCCGGTACGGATTGTTACTACTCAAACTACCGTGAGGTTCCCTAGCCGATCCTTCAGGGTCAACCAGAGTGAGATGAGCCGGTTGCCCCGCCATGAGCGGGTCGCCATATCCACGGACACGGCCAATGTGAGCCGGCGTGGTGGACATTATCCGAGCCACGTCTCGCAACGTAATCAGGCCGGGTTTCACCAGTGTCGTCATGACGACTGGGAGAGCACTTTCGAGGCCCAACATCCCAAAAGCTCCCTCGGGAAAACTGCAATCTTTTGCTTGGCTGGGATGCGGTGCATGGTCGGTTGCCACGATGTCGATGACCCCCGATGCCACCCCCTCTCGCAGAGCGAGGACGTCCTCTGTTCTGCGCAAAGGGGGGTTCACCTTATAGACCGGGTCAAACGTGGTCACCAGGTCCTCCGTCAGGAGGAGGTGGTGAGGAGTCACCTCTGCCGTGACTGCGATACCGCGATTCTTGGCCCACTTGACCACCTCCAGCGAGCCAGCGGTGGAGAGGTGGCAAATATGAATCCTTGCACCCACGGACTCCGCCAATAGGACATCGCGCGCGATTATGGACTCTTCAGCGACCGCGGGCCAACCCTCAAGGCCCAGTGTCGCAGCTAGAGGTCCTTCATTCATTTGGGAGCCTTCAGTCAGGCGAGGGTCCTGCGCGTGTTGCGCGATCACCGCATCGAGGCTGCGGGCTTGCTCCAGGGCTCTCGTCATCAGAGCCGAATCATGAACACACTTTCCGTCGTCGGAGAACACCCTGACCTGCGGCTGAGACCTGGCCATTGAGCCCAGCGCTGCCAACGCTTCGCCTGCCAAACCTTTCGTCACCGCGCCCACCGGTCTCACATCGACATAGCCGGCGACCCGACCCCAATGCCAGACCTGTGTGACCAACTCGGCTGTGTCTGCAACAGGGAGCGTGTTTGCCATGGCGTGTACCGCGGTGAATCCACCCAAGGCGGCAGCTCTCGATCCGCTGAGCACAGTTTCGGCCTGCTCCCCACCCGGTTGGCGAAGATGAGTGTGCAGGTCAACCAGTCCAGGGAGCGCCACCAGCCCAGTTGCGTCTACGACTCTCGACCGCGAGGAGCTGGCGATATCCGTTGGCTCGACAAACTTCCCGTCAACAATGGCCAGATCAGCCACCTTCTCGCCCATCAAAGAGGCGCCTCTGATGATGGTGCTCTTCATTACTCACCACCCCAGACTTCAAAGAGGACTGCCATGCGCACAGCAACACCGTGACGAACCTGATCCAAAATGACCGAGCGCGACGAATCTGCAACCTCTGACGCAATCTCAACGCCCCGATTCATGGGTCCGGGATGCAGGACTATTGCGTGCTCCGCGAGGCGGCTCGCGCGATCTTTCGTGAGGGAAAAATGACGGACGTAGTCCCCCGATGCAGGCTGAAAATCTCCCTTGATGCGCTCTTTTTGGATGCGCAACATCATTATCGCATCGGGACTTTCATCAATGACGGCGTCAAGATCTGAGCTCGTGTGGACCGGCCAGCCTTCCACACCGCTGGGTAACAACTCTGGTGGCCCAACCACCGTCACCCTGGCACCAAGCGTTGTCAGGAGGAAGACGTTGGAGCGGGCCACACGGGAGTGGGCAATATCTCCCACGATTGCCAGATGTAGACCAGAAAGGTCCGCGCCTCGGGGTTGGGACACCATCTTCTCCCGCACAGTGGCCGCATCCAACAGAGCCTGGGTGGGATGTTCGTGTGTTCCGTCACCGGCGTTGATGATGGACGCATCAACCCATCCAGAGTGTGCAAGACGGTGCGCGGCACCCGAGGAGAAGTGGCGTATGACGATGATGTCGGCCCCCATGGCTTCCACAGTTTGAGCCGTGTCTTTCAGGCTCTCCCCCTTGGAGACACTGGAACCCTGAACCTGGAAGGTCATCACATCAGCGGAGAGCCTGTTCGCGGCAGCCTCGAACGACAGTCGGGTTCTGGTGGAGTCTTCAAAGAACAGGTTCACCATCGTTACGCCCCGAAGAGTGGGGAGTTTGGGAACAGATCGGTTTGCGACGTCAGAGAACTCTGTGGCCATATCAAGCAGTCTCACTGCGTCATGGCGCGTGAGATCCTGTGCGGTCAGCAGGTGTTTCATGTCACAACCTGCACTTGATCAACATCGTCTGTCTCGAGCAAACGAACGGTAATCCGTTCGCCGAGCGCGGAGGGGAGGTTCTTTCCGACGTGGTCTGCCCGAATGGGAAGTTCCCGATGCCCCCTATCGACAAGGACCGCTAACTTCACCATGGTGGGGCGTCCAATCGCGGTCAGCGCATCAAGCGCCGCGCGAACTGTGCGCCCGGAAAAAAGCACGTCGTCAACCAACACACACACGGTGTTGTCGATCCCTCCGTCGGGGATAACCGTGGCCACCGGTGATCGATGCCCCCCTCGATGGAGGTCATCGCGATACATCGTGACATCAAGGGTTCCGTGAGGGACGGCGGTGCCTGAGATTGCTCCGATCAGCAGAGCAAGGCGCGAGGACAAGACTGCGCCTCGAGTGGGGATACCGAGCAAAACTAGCTGGTCGGTAGCAGGAACTGCCTCGACGATTTCATGAGCAATGCGACGGAGAGTCCGATCGATGTCTGACCCTGTGAGAACGGTACGCGCACTCATCGAGCCCTCCTTTCGCGCCTCACGGGACGCAGGTTAAAGCAGGTCTGCTGTGTGTAGGTTAGCGCACGCCTACGCACTCGCGCTAGGGGCGCTCGGCAGTTTTCGAGATTGCCGCGAGAATTCCGTGAACAAAGCCTGAAGACGCCTCGGTACTGAGCTCATTCACGAGGTCGACAGCTTCCGCTATGGCCACAGCCGCGGGAATATCGGGGTTGTGGAGCAATTCCCAGGTGGCGACCCTCAATACCGCTCTATCCACTGTGGGCATGCGCTCCAACGGCCACGATTGGGACGTGTCCCGAAGTAGCTGGTCAACCGCCTCACGATGGGCGAGGACGCCCTCGACTATGGTTTTGGCATAGTCCCAGCTGGATGAGCGTTCGGGCTCATTGTTCGACCGAGTTTCGGCACTGACGAGTGCGTCTTCCAGGGGCTGATCGTTGATATCCGCGCTGAAGAGGATGTCTACGGCGCGCTTTCGAGCCTTGTGCCGTGCACTCACTCGTCTGACACTCGCCCGAGATACTCCCCAGTCCTCGTGTCAACTTTGACCTTCGTCCCCTGCTCCACGAAGAGGGGTACCTGAATCTCAAAACCTGTCTCCAATGTTGCCGGTTTTGTTCCACCCGTCGAGCGATCACCTTGAAGACCCGGTTCGCTGTAGGTGATTTCCAGCACGACTGATGCGGGGAGGTCTACATAGAGAGGCTCACCCTCATGCATAGCAATCGTGACTGACTGGTTGGAGAGCATGAAGTTCGCCGCGTCCCCCACAACAGGACCAGGGACAGTCACCTGGTCGTAGTCACTCTGATCCATGAAGACGTAGTCAGCGCCGTCCTCGTACAAAAACGTGTAGTCACGACGATCGACGACAGCAAAGTCGATCTTGGTGCCAGCATTGAACGTCTTATCGACAACTTTCCCCGAGCGCACATTCTTCATCTTCGTGCGAACGAAAGCGCCACCCTTACCAGGTTTCACGTGCTGAAACTCCACTACAGCCCATAGCTGACCCTCGAGGTTTAATACGCTTCCATTTTTGATGTCGTTCGTCGTCGCCACGTTAATGCCTCTCTAGCAATGTCAGGATCTGGGTTAGTGCAAGTTGGTAGGACCGTTCGCCGAACCCTGCAATGACGCCCAGCACAGAACCCGAAATCACCGAGGTGTGACGGAAGGACTCCCGTGCGTGCGGGTTTGACAGGTGAACCTCGATGACTGGCACACCTGCATCGGTAACAATCTGGCACGCGTCCCGCAGCGCGTAGGAGTAGTGAGTAAACGCTGCCGGGTTGAAGATGACGGGCGAGCGGGCGTCCGCGGCTTCGTGGAGCCAACCAATCAGAGTTGCCTCATCATCACTTTGCCGAAAGTCGAGTGACACATCGGCAGGAAGCATACCCCGCAGTCCGAGCTCAATGTCAGCGAGCGTTTGAGACCCGTAAATCTCTGGTTCGCGGGAGCCCAGGCGACCCAGGTTGGGCCCATTGAGGACCATGATGCTCGTCATACCAACAGCCTAGCTCTCGGACGAGCCGAGCTCTTGATATGCCGCAAACAGCACGGATTCGTCGGGGATCGCCAAGACTCGAGGCTTGCCCGGGGCATCGAGCACAACAAAACGGACAACCCCACCCCTCGCCTTCTTATCCTTCTGCATGGTCGCCAAGAGAGTGCGCCAGCGTCCCTGCGGATAGTCAACAGGGAGCCCCAACTGTCCCAAAATCCTCCGGTGGCGTTGAACATCGTCATCACCGAGATTCGCCACAATTCGCGAGAGCTCCGCGGCAAAGACCATTCCAATAGAAATAGCCGCACCGTGACGCCACTGGTAGCGCTCGGCATGCTCTATGGCATGCCCCAACGTATGCCCGTAGTTGAGAATTTCCCGACGCCCGGCCTCCTTGAAATCATCGCCAACTACGTCGGCTTTCACCGTTATAGCGCGCTGGACCAAGTCCACGAAGACAGCAGAAGCGGTATCGGTGACATCCTCGGGGTGAGATTCGAGTAGATCGAGAATTACGGGATCGGCGATGAAACCGCACTTCACCACCTCGGCCAAACCCGCCCGCACGTCGTTCTCGCTCAGACCCGCCAGGACATCCGTGTCGGCGATAACAGCGTTGGGAGAGTAGAAGACCCCGACCAAGTTCTTGCCCTCTTGAGTGTTGACACCGGTCTTACCACCGACGGCAGCGTCAACCATCCCCAGGACAGTCGTAGGAACCTGAATGAGCGCAACGCCGCGCAGCCACGCCGCGGCAACAAATCCAGCGAGGTCGGTAGTCGCGCCTCCCCCGAGGCCCAGAATGGCGTCATTGCGCTGGAAGTCGAGCTGCCCCAGAATGCCCCAGCAAAACGCTGCAACTTCCACACGTTTAGCACCTTCAGCGTCGGGTATTTCCGCGAGAAAGACGTCGAGCATGGGACTGAGCTGCTCTTTCAGATCCTCCGCAATTCGTCCCAGTGCGGGTGCGTGAATGATGAGAAGTTTCTTGGCGTCACCGGGAATGTGCTGGGGAATCTGGCTCATCGCACCAGGTCCAACAATGACGGGGTAATCGCCTTGCGCGGCGTTACGGACCGTAATGGTGTGTGTCATAGTCCTGCATCCTCTCGCACCCACTGCAGGATTTCTTCCGCCAGTGTGTCGACACTCTGGTGTGAGGCATCAAATTCGCGCGTAGCCACTGAACGGTAAAGCTCAGCTCTCGATGCCACCAAGCTTTTCCAGGCCTCAAGTCCTCCCCGCAGAAGGGGTC
This sequence comes from Pontimonas sp., assembly GCA_021741925.1. Lineage (GTDB taxonomy): Bacteria > Actinomycetota > Actinomycetes > Actinomycetales > Microbacteriaceae > Pontimonas. Next base: position 8,458 of record JAIOWW010000005.1, read on the forward strand.
TTTTCGCGTTGTCGAGTCGAGGCTCGACCGCCTCGGGCGAAATAGTGATGAGAGCGACCCGATGTGCTTCGAGGTCCGCTCGCGTATGGGGGTCGGTGATAGCACCGCCACCCAGCGCGACAACACCGGTAGTACTCAACGCCTGGAGAACAGCGAGACGCTCTTTCTCTCGAAAGAAGGGTTCTCCGTGATTCTCAAAAATGTCAGGAATAGGACCCCACTCTCGAACCACCAGTGCATCCGTGTCGACGGCCTCCACACCAAACGCCTTGGCGAGCCGCTTACTCACGCGAGTTTTCCCCGCAGCAGGTGGCCCCACCACAACAACGAGTGGCTTCTTCATCACCGCGACGAGGAACCGGGCTTAATCACGTCCGGAATGTTCTCCAGATAGGTGCGCATGTTTCTCTGGATTTCGCCAAGCGAGTCTCCGCCGAACTTCTCCGTGAGAGAGTCGGCAATCACCAACATGACCATGGCTTCAGCAACGACCCCTGCTGCGGGAACCGCGCAGACGTCTGAGCGCTGGTGATGGGCAACAGCTTCCCCACCAGTCGAGGTGTCAATGGTGCGCAGAGCCCTGGGAACAGTGGAGATCGGTTTCATGCCAGCACGCACTCTGAGCGGGCCCCCGGTACTCATGCCCCCTTCAATACCGCCAGCTCGCTCGCTCAATCGCTCGACACCCGCACCGTCGTTCACAATTTCGTCGTGCGCCTCGGACCCGCGCCGACGGGTTGTGGTGAAACCGTCACCCACCTCAACACCCTTGATGGCCTGAATACCCATAAGAGCGCCGGCGAGTCGAGAGTCCAGGCGTCGGTCCCAATGAACATAGGAGCCAAGCCCCGGTGGTAGGCCTCTCACGACCACCTCTACGACACCACCCAGCGTGTCACCGTCCTGGTGGGCCTGATCTACCTCAGCCACCATCGCCGCTGAAGTCTCTTCGTGCGCACAACGTAGGGGGTCCTCGTCAAGTCGGGCAACATCTGAGGGTCCAGGAATGGCGGCGTCCTCGGGGACCGTGACCGGACCAATCGCTACCGTGTGGGACAAGACTGAGATACCCAGTTCACGGAGGAATGCCCGTGCGACCGCACCAAGGGCGACGCGAGCAGCCGTTTCCCGCGCGCTCGCTCGTTCTAGAACAGGGCGGGAATCTTCGAAACCATACTTCTGCATTCCAGCAAGATCAGCGTGGCCGGGGCGGGGACGAGTAAGCGCTTGAGCGCGTCCCCCCTGCAGGTCAGCAGGGTCAACCGGGTGCGGGCTCATCACGGTCTCCCATTTGGGCCATTCCGTGTTCTCCACTCGAAGCGCCACGGGGCCACCCTGGGTGAGACCGTGTCGAACACCACCGGAGAAACTCACCGCGTCCGCTTCGAACTTCATGCGAGCACCACGACCGTAGCCCAGTCGACGACGCGCGAGGTCAGCTTGAATGTCCTCAATAAGGAGCGGGACTCCCGAGGGAAAACCCTCTAGGACACCAATCAGCTCGGGGCCGTGCGACTCTCCCGCGGTTATCCATCGAAGCATTGTCATATTCTCCCATGGATCGAGGCGCACATTACTCAGGTGTCAGACCCACCGCCGCCAACATCGCGGCGAGAACCGCATCTTCCTTCGGGAGCGGGAGGTCTGCATCTGCACTGACAAATAATCTGATTTGCGCCAATGCTTGATACGCCAGCATCCACAACCCGGACACCACTGGACGGGGGGAATCCTTCCACGCCGTGGCGTAGTGAGAGGGCCACGGCGAATACGCCACGTCAAAAAGCGCTGCAGACTCGATAACCTGGGCAGGAAGGGCAGGCATACCGTCTCGTGACCCGGGCAATGTTGAAGCCACGAGAGTGGGTGGTGTGACGTGGTCTAGTTCCGAAAAGTGGTGAACCTGGGTAGAGAGACCACAGGCGCTGAGACTCTCCGCAGTCCGCTGAGCCCTCTCCACATCACGAACACACATCACGACCTCTTGAGTCCCCCGTTTCCACAGTGCATAGCCCACTGATCGAGCGGTCGCCCCCGCGCCAAGAATCCACGCCGTTTCCGCCTGAATTTCAAACCGGTCCAGTGCCTTCTCAACGCCAAAGGGATCAGTGTTCGAGAGGGCTAGGGTCTCCCCGGAGCGATACACCGTGTTGGCCGCATGAAGCGTATCGACAAGTGAGTCCCTGGAAGCAACGATGTCCAACACCCGCTCTTTGAGAGGCATGGTGAGGGAGACCCCTCCCAGTGTTGCCCCCACGTCAGCCCAGGTTGACGAAATCGTCTCCTCACTGACCTCTCGGTAACCGTAGGTCCACGGAAGACCAAGTACGTCATAGGCAGCCCGGTGCAAAGCGGGCGAGAGCGAATGCTCAACCGGATTCCCCCAGACCTCGAAATCGGTCCTAGCAGTACGCGCCATTCTCTTCACTCTCCCTGCACCATGAGAGCCACTGGTCCACCGCCCGCAGATGCTCGGCATAGGTTTCGGAGAAAATCGTCTCACCGGTTCGGAGGTCGACCGAGACAAAGTACAACCAGTCGCCATCGGCCGGATTCATCGCGGCGTCAATGGCTTGCTCGCCGGGGAGAGATATAGGCCCAACAGGCAAGCCAGTGCGGACATAGGTGTTGTAGGGATTATCGGTGTCGGCACGATCAGCATCCGATGTGCTGACCCCGGTGTAATCGCCGGTCCAGTACGCCACCGTTGCGTCAGACTGCAACGGCATATCGATGTCGAGGCGGTTGGTGAACACCCGGGACGCTTTGTAAAAGTCTTCCTCAAAACGTGCTTCTCTTTGCACGATGGAGGCCAGGGTAAGAACCTCATGCCACTGGTCTTCCGGAACGCCCATCGCGGTCAACCGAGACTTCATCTCGTCCACCATTCTGGCGATGATGTCGCCGGCGGAGGTACCCGGTTCAAACTGATACGTGGCTGGAAAGAGATAACCCTCCAGGCTGCCACTGGGGGGATTGACTCCATACAGCGTCGGTTCGGACACTGCCTCGGTGAGCGAGTCGAGTGAGAGAGACGCTTTCTCCGCGATGATTTCCAACGCGCGTTCCATAATGATGCCCTCGGTAATGAGGATCTCAATTTGAATACGGTTGTTGGGGTCTCGAAGCGCGGCGATTGCGCTGTCAGCCGACATTCCGGTGAGAAGTCGGTATGTACCGGGCTGGAAGGTGATGGTGGCGTCCTGGAGGAGGATTTCATACACAGACTCGAAGGACGCAGTTACACCAGACTCGGCAAGGTTTCGAGCGACTGTCTCTCCGATATCCCCCGGGTTCACCACGATCTCGACCGCGGGTTCTGCTCCACCGCCTTCAAAGTTTGCGACCTCTTCTTGGGCGAAGTACTCGATGATGCGGGTTCCATACTCATTCCACATCAACCAAATACCGGTGCTCGACAACACCAGAACAGCCAGAGCGACGCCGGCAAAGATGCGTTTGCCCCAACTTGGCCGGCTCGTTTCACGCCGGGGGCGCGTCTGCTCACGGGGACGAAGCGCACCTTCCGCAGCGCGCTCGCCGGGAAGAGTATTGAAGATTTTGTCGAAGTCAGAGTCGCTATTCATTGCGCAAGCCGTTCACATCCACACGATGTCCCGGCGCCACCCCCTGAGCTCGCTCGCTATCAAGCGCATGTTGCAAAAGAATAACAGCGGCAGCTTGGTCGATGATGCCCCTCTGGGATTTCTGGGATCTCCCGGCGGCCCTAAAACTTGCCTGCGCCTGAACGGTGGACAATCGTTCATCGATCATTCGAACTGGGACGCCAATAGTTGCAGCCAAAGCCTGCGCGAAACCACGCGCATCCTCTGTCGAGGCGGTCGCAGATCCGGAGAGTCCTAGAGGCAAACCGACAATCACCTCCAGGGGTTCGATCTCCTCAACGAGCTCTGCAATACCGGCGAGCGCTGACTCCCTTGCGAGAGTTTCCACGGGAACTGCCAGCAGGCCCTCAGCGTCGCTCCGCGCAACCCCCACGCGGACTGTTCCGACGTCGACGCCTAGACGAGAGCCTTTTCTCACCGAATTGAGTCCACTGCGCTCTGGACATCGCGGAGCGCCGCGGTCAGAGACTGCCCATCGGGTCCACCCCCCTGGGCTAGCTGCGGCTTTCCGCCACCGCCCCCACCCATCGTTGCGGATGCGGCTTTGACCAGCTCACCAGCATGTGCACCTAGCGCTACCGCTTCAGGAGATACGGCAACCACGAGGGTTCCACGGCCCTCAATCAGCGCACCCAGAGCAACGAGGTGTGGTCCTTCCGGGAGGGTCCCAGCTACGGAGGACACGAGTGTTCTCAGGTCATCAGCACCTCCGACTCCGGTAACTTCCGTCACGAGAGACGAGACTGCTCCCTCACGCACCTGTGCCACCAACGAAGGAACCATGGCGCTCAGCCCAGCAGCCCCAGCTTGAGACACCTTCTTCTCGAGGGTTTTGACCTGATTGATCAATTCCTCAACTCGTGTCGGGATGTCTTCCCTCGGCGTCTTGAGAACACTGGTGAGTCTGCGCATGATTGCCTTTTCCACAGAGAAGTTCTCCACCGCTGCGGCGCCGACAAGTGCCTCGATGCGGCGCGCTGTCGAACTCACTGACGACTCTCCGAGAACGGTGACGACCCCAATCTGCGACGAGCGACCGACATGTGTCCCTGCGCAGAGTTCCCTAGACCATGGGCCACCGATGTCGACCATGCGCACGGTGTCCCCATACTTTTCACTAAAAAGAGCCATGGCGCCGAGGGATTTGGCCTCATCGACGGGGAGAATCCTCGTGGTGACGTCGAGGTCATCCCGGATCGCCTGGTTCACGATTGATTCGATGGAGACTTCGGCGTCGTCGGAGAGGGATTGGTTCCAGGAAAAATCGAGGCGCAGGTAACCGGCACGGTTGAGCGACCCCGCCTGTGTTGCGTGCGGGCCAAGCGTGTCCCTGAGAGCGGCATGAACAAGATGAGTTGCGGAGTGTGCCCGCTGACCTTCGTAACGAATGGGAGCATCAACTTCGGCAACGACACTCTCGCCCACACCCAGAGCGCCAGCGTCAATCATGACGGTGTGACTAATTAGCCCGGGAATTGGCTTCTGGACATCGAGTACCCGAGCAATACCGCCCTCCCCCTTGAGAGTGCCAGCATCGGAGACTTGACCCCCCGACTCTGCATACAGCGGCGTGGACGCCAGGATGATCTCTACCTGCTGGCCCTGGGAAGCAGCACTCACGCTCTGACCATCGAGGAGAATCCCCAAAATTTCGGACTCCGTCTCGAGAACGTCGTAGCCGGTGAAGACCGTCTCGCCAGCAGCCCGGAACTCACGGTAGACCGACAAATCCGCCAGTGCCGACTTCTTCGATTTTGCGTCTGATTTGGCGCGAATCCTCTGCTCGGCCATCAGGGCGTCAAAGCTTTCACGATCCACGTTGAGCCCGGACTCTTCGGCAATCTCTAGCGTCAAATCGATCGGGAAGCCGTAGGTGTCGTGCAGCAAGAATGCCGTGTCTCCAGGCAGCGCTGGCTTCCCGGCAGCTCGTGTCTGTCCCACCGCAACATCAAGGATGGATGTTCCTGCCTCCAGGGTGCGAAGAAATGAGTCTTCCTCCGCTGTGGCAAGCCCCGCAACGCGAGCGTACTGAGCGGCCACATCCGGATAAGCACTCGACATGGCGTCTCTCGATGCCGCAAAGAGCTCAGCGAAGCTCGCCTCGTGGACCCCCAAGAGGCGCATGGATCGAATACTGCGACGCAGAAGTCGTCGCAGTACATACCCACGCCCGTCATTGGAGGGGACAACACCATCGGTCATCAGCATCAGCGAGGAGCGAATATGGTCCGCAATAACACGCATGCGGACATCGTCATCGTGGTCTGCCCCGTAGCGACGCCCTGAGAGTTCAGAAGCGACGTCCAAAACAGGTCGAACCTGATCGATTTCGTACATGTTCGCAACGCCCTGCTTCAGGAAGGCGACCCGCTCCATGCCCATACCGGTGTCGATGTTCTTTTGAGGCAATTCGCCCACAATGTCGAAGTCCACTTTGCTCCGGACGTTCTCAATTTGGTACTGCATGAACACCAGGTTCCAGATTTCGACATAGCGGGTGTCATCAACTGCCGGCCCACCGTCAGGGCCGAATTCGGGACCTCTATCAAAGTAGATCTCTGAACAAGGTCCAGCGGGACCAGGCTGACCGGTTGACCAGTAGTTATCAGCGCGTCCCATCCTCTGGATGCGATTCCCGGGAATACCCGCGATGTCCTTCCAGAGCTTCTCCGCCTCGTCGTCCTCCTCGTACACCGTGACCCACAGGTCTTTTTCGTCAAACCCCAGCCCACCCTCAGATTCCGAAGTGGTGAGGAGCTCCCAGGCGTAGCCAATTGCACCCTCTTTGAAGTAGTCGCCAAAAGAGAAATTCCCGTTCATTTGGAAGAACGTTCCGTGGCGTGTGGTCTTACCGACTTCCTCAATATCCAGGGTTCTGATGCACTTTTGGACACTGGTGGCACGGGGGTAAGGGGCGGGGACGACTCCGGTCAGATAGGGGATGAAAGGAACCATTCCCGCCACCGTGAACATTAACGTAGGGTCGTCGCTCACCAAAGAGGCTGAGGGCACAACCGTGTGCCCACGATCACCAAAGAAGGTAAGCCAGCGTTGTTGGATATCGGCAGTTTTCATGGCGGTGGTAGCTACGCAGCCCTACTGGCGATAGGCGTGTTTCACGCCCTCGGTGAAAGTGTCAAGCGTGGCCTTAGCCCTCGCGAAGAATGTCCGACCCTCGGGAGTTTCCTTCAGCACGTGGGCGATAACGAACCCAGAGATGACTCCCAGAAGCGCTGCGACAAACTTTCCCATTGCTCTTTCCTCCCTGGCTAAGCCTAGAACACCACAGACACAACGGTGGTGGGGAAGAAATCTCCCCCACCACCGTGTGACAGGAATTTAGCGCGCGGCGTAGTACTCCACCACAAGCTGAACATCACAGGTCACAGGAACTTCAGCACGCTTGGGGCGACGCAAGAGCACCGCCTGAAGCTTGTCGATTTCGACCTCGAGGTAGCCGGGAACAGGAGGAAGCACGTCGACGTGCCCACCGGCTGCGGCAACCTGGAAGGGCTCCATCTCCTCGCTGCGTGGCTTAACGTGAATCATTTGCCCGGGCTTCACGCGGAAGGAGGGGCGATCCACCAGCTCACCGTTGACGAGGAGGTGACGGTGCACGACCATCTGGCGAGCCTGAGCCATGGTGCGAGCGAATCCTGAACGCAGAACGAGGGCATCGAGACGCATCTCGAGAAGCTCGACCAGGTTCTCACCGCTCAAACCCTGGGATTTGCGGGCTTCTTCGAAGACTCGACGGAGCTGCGCTTCACGGATGCCGTACTGGGCACGAAGACGCTGCTTTTCGCGCAGGCGGACGGCGTAGTCGCTATCGGCTTTGCGCTTCGTGCGCCCGTGCTCACCTGGAGCATAGGGGCGCTTTTCGAGGTACTTGGCCGCCTTGGGGGTGAGCGGGATTCCCAGCGCACGGGACAGGCGGGTCTTACTTCTGGTGCGTGAACGAGTCGACACGAACTATTTCTCCTTGATAACGGGGTCGATGCCGGGGCATCACAACAAATCCAAACTTGAGGGATTCTGTCTAGCGAAAGACGCGGCTACAGCGACCTTTCTGAAGATCCCAGACTCCGCAGCCGCACGGTGAAAGGGTCTCAGACCAGCGCCAAAAGTATCACAGAATCGCGGGTTTCCCTAGTCCTGGGACCCGCGGAGAATGTCCCGGATGTGTCGTGATCTCTCCTGAAGTTCACGCTCCAACCCTCTGGGCACCGGACGGTAATAGTGCGCATCGCGCAGGGTGTCGGGCGCGTACCCTTGCGACACAATCCCCGCCGCATCATTGTGGGGGTAGCGATACCCCTCCCCATGCCCCAACGCGCTCGCGCCCGGGTAGTGAGCGTCACGCAAGGGTTCGGGAACCTCTCCGACCTTGCCTTCTCGAATGTCACGCTGCGCCTCGGAAATGGCGACATACGATGCGTTCGATTTGGGAGCCAAGGCGAGGTAGACGGTGACCTCAGCCAATGGGATCCGGCCCTCAGGCATCCCTATGAGTGCGATTGCTTGCGCTGCAGAAACAGCCAGTGTCAGCGCTTGTGGGTCGGCTAGGCCGATGTCTTCGGAAGCAAGAATGATGAGTCTGCGAGCGATAAACCGGGCGTCCTCCCCCGCTTCGATCATCCTCGCCAAGTAATGAAGTGCGGCATCTGCGTCACTGCCACGGACTGACTTAATGAAGGCGCTAATGACGTCATAGTGCTGGTCTCCGCTTGCGTCATAGCGCACCAAGGCGCGATCCACAGCCTGCGCGACGTGTTCGACCTCCACCGTCGCAGCGCCCGCTGCATGCGCCACCCCGGCAGCAGCTTCGAGTGCGGTGAGAGCTTTTCTCGCATCACCCGTGGATAACCGGACCAGTTCTTCTCTTGCGTCATCGCTCAGCTGCAGGGCCCCGGCGAGACCCCTGGGATCGACAACAGCGCGCTCGAGTACCTCGCGAATGTGATCGGGCTCCAGCGGACGCAGCGTAATCAGGAGCGAACGGCTCAACAACGGAGAGATCACCGAAAACGAGGGGTTCTCGGTCGTCGCCGCAATGAGCACTACTAAGCCATTTTCCACTCCAGGGAGAAGCGCATCCTGCTGGGATTTCGAGAAACGGTGAATCTCGTCCAGGAACAGCACCGGAGCACGTCCTGAGAGCTCTCCCTCGATTCGGGCATCGCTCATCACATCGCGCACATCCTTCACACCGGCCGTCACGGCAGAAAGTTCGACAAATTTTCGCCCAGACGAGCGAGCAATCGCGCTAGCAAGGGTGGTCTTACCCGTGCCGGGAGGCCCCCAGAGGATGACGGAAGTGCCTGGCCCCTCCCGTTGCGGGTCCGCGAGAACACGCAACGGGCTCCCTACGCCAAGCACGTGGTCCTGACCGATGACCTCATCAACGGTGGTGGGACGAAGTGCAACAGCGAGAGGCACCGGGGCCTGGAACAACGATTCGCTGGACATCACCTCATGCTAGCGAGCCCTCGAGAGCACACCTCTAGGATGAGATGGTCATTTCAAGGGAGATCCAACCGTGGCACCAGCTGATAAAGCGCGTCGAGACCAACTCAAGCAATTTCAAGCCCGACAGGCTTTGCAGGCACATCACCGGTCGCGCGCTTTCAGAGACCAGTGGGTCTGGAGCGTTGCAGCCGTCATTGCCATCACAGTCTCAGGCTTGGGGTTGTGGGCATACTCGAGCATTGGCCCGGGCAAACCGGCCACCGTTGCTGACACCAGTCTGAGTGAGTTCCGCGAATGGTCAGGGCAGCTGACCCTCCAGGACGCAACCCTCGAAATCACTCTGGATGGCGTCAACGCTCCGCAGGCGGTCGCAAACTTTGTGGACCTGAACTCCCGTGACTACTTTGACGACAGCGCCTGTCACAGGCTCACCACAGAAGGGATTTTCGTGGTTCAGTGCGGGGATCCCCTCGGCGTGGGTATCGGCAACCCCGGTTACACCTTTGGGCCCGTCGAGAACGCACCAGAAGACGGCGTTTATCCAGCGGGAACGCTCGCGATGGCCCGAGCCGCCAACGACGGATCCAGCATGGGCAGCCAGTTCTTCATCGTCTACGAAGACAGCGAAATTCCTAACGACGCCGCAGGCGGCTACACCGTGTTCGGTCAGGTGACGGGTGGGCTGGACACATTCATCAGTGCCTATGTTGAGCCCGGAACCGTGGATGGGTCGAGCGATGGTCAGCCCGGAGTGCCCGTCTTTGTCGAGAGCATCACAATCCGGTAATAACTTTGCGCAAGGCCCCAGCAGTGCTCATTGCTGGAGTAGGCTGGCGGGCGTCCTACCGCTATCTGAACAGTTCGAGGAGCCATGGCAGCAGACGCCAATCCCCACGGTCGTGTTGACGACGACGGGACCGTCCTCGTTCATGACGGAGACACCTGGAGACCTGTGGGTAGCTTCCCTGACGGGACCCCTGAAGAAGCACTCGCCTACTTCGAGCGAAAGTTCTCGGAGTTGGAAGCCAAGGTCACGCTTGCAGAGCAGCGGCTAGCGGCTAAGGCTCCCTCCAAAGACCTCTCAACACAGGTGGAAAAACTGCTTCAGGAACTCGTCGAGCCCTCTGCTGTGGGAGACCTCGCCGCTCTACGTGAGAGAGCCCAGAGTCTGAATGAGGCGCTTCCCGCTCTCGTCGAAGCCCAAGCGCAGGAGAACGTGGCCGCTCTCGAGGAAGCACTGGCGACCCGAGAAGCAATTGTTGCGGAGATGGAAAAGCTTGCGGCCCAGGACGTCGCCACGATCCGTTGGAAAGCAGCTGGTCAGAGAATGACGGAGCTGTTCGAGCAGTGGCAAAACCACCAGCAGACCGGACCGCGCATCCCGAAGAAAACAGCAGATGTCCTGTGGGGGCGGTTTCGCACAGCGAAGAACTCCCTTGAAAAGTCCAGACGGGCTCACTTTCAGGAACTCGAATCAAAGACCAAAGAATCCAAGAGCGTCAAGAAAGCGCTCATTGAGCAGGCAGAGGCACTGGCGCCGCAGGGTGCCGATGGAATCGCCGCGTACCAAAAGTTGCTCACTCAGTGGAAAGGTGCCCCACGCGCGCAACGCAGCGTCGAGGACGCACTGTGGTCCAAATTCAAGGCCGCCGGCGATGTCCTCTATCAGCAGAAGGCAGAGCTCGACGCGAAAGAGGATAAGGCGAACGCAGGAAACCTGGAGCTCAAGCGTTCACTACTGAAAGATTTCTCCGACATTCTCACCCTTCACGACCGAGACGCCGCAACCGCCCGCCTCCGGTTATTCCACGAGAAATTTGGCGCTATAGGTCCGGTACCCAAGAAAGATCTCCGGGCACTTGATCAAGAGGTCAAGAAGTTCGACGCCCACGTGCGAACCCTTGAACAAGAGTTCTGGTCCAAGAATGACCCCGAGAAGAAGGCTCGAACTTCCTCGATGGCGCAACAACTCGTCGAGGCAATCGCTGATCTTGAATCGAAGATTGAGGGCGCCTCTGGGAAGGGCAAGGCTGAATTGGAGGCCGAACTGGAGACCAAGAGGGCCTGGCTCGCTGTCGTCGAAGGATAGTTCTCCACATCTTCTCTGGATACTGACACTTGCAGGCCTGTGTAGTCCATACTCCGGGCATGCACACTCCCCAGGAACTCAGCGCCATCGCAGATGGTGAAGCACTCTCCGTCGGTGGTCTCTACTGGCCCCGACCCTATTTCCCGACGCGAAGTGAGCGAGCAGGCCTGATTGGACAGGTAATCCCCGGTTGGGCGATACCCACGGGCGCTACAGCCGCATGGATCTGGACCGGAATGGGCTCACCAACTCCTCTCGCCGTTCTCAGACCTGCAAAGCCAGCACTGTCACCCCTGGCGAGACAACTCTGGCGAGCGAGAGAGCTTTCTCCGGCTCGCCACACCGTGGTCACTGTGGCAGGGCAGAAAATACTCGACCCGCTGAGTGCGCAGAACGAACTTCTTCGTCACGGGAGCTCGATTGACGGTGACGCAACACAGTTACTTTTCCTCCGCGAGCTACACGGAGACCAACGAGCGCCTACTCTGATGCGGGTGTCTGGGGCCCAGCGAGACCATGTAGGCGCGGTCTTGGAGAGGATGCGTACCTTGCAGGAGCGTTATCCCGACATCACTCGATAGACGTCGTAGACAGCATCGATGCGTCTCACTGCATTGAGAACCCGGTCCAGATGTGTCACCTCACCCATTTCAAAAACAAAACGTGAGATTGCCAGGTGGTTGTCACTGGTATTCACCGTGGCAGAAAGGATATTCACATGGTGCTCCGAGAGCACCCGCGTGACATCAGAAAGTAACCCCGGGCGATCGAGTGCCTCAATTTGAATGTGCACCAAGAAGACGCTCCCCTTTGTTGGAGCCCACTCCACCTCAATCATGCGCTCAGGATCCTGCATGAGCGTGCTGATGTTGCTGCAGTCTTCGCGGTGGACGCTTACCCCTGTACCTCGGGTGACAAACCCCACAATCGGGTCCCCTGGCACAGGGGTGCAACACCGTGCCAATTTGACCAAGATGTCGGGTGCGCCTCGCACCAACACCCCAGATTCGCTGACTCGGCGTGGAGATCGTGACCTGGTTGCAGTCTGGAAAACCTCATCATCGCCGTCGTCGTCCTGAACAATCCCCAAAATCTTCTCGATGACGGACTGTGTCGAAACATGCCCCTCTCCCACTGCCGCATAGAGAGCCTCGACATCGGGGTAGTTGAGCTGAGCCGCAACACCCGCGACTGACTCCTGATTCATAAGCTTTTGGAGCGGAAGGTTCTGTTTACGCATCGCCCGCGCGATCGCATCCTTACCCTGCTCCACCGCCTCTTCGCGACGCTCCTTGGTGAACCACTGACGGATTTTGCTCCGAGCACGCTGTGAGGTGACGAAGTTCAACCAGTCCTGGCTGGGTCCAGCGTCTGGGTTCTTAGAGGTGAAAATTTCCACCGAATCGCCGCTGGATAGCTCAGTGTCGAGGGGCACCAGACGCTGATTGACTTTTGCGCCCATGGTGCGATGGCCCACCTCGGTGTGCACCGCGTAAGCAAAGTCCACTGGCGTAGCACCTTTGGGCAGACCGATGACTTTCCCTTGAGGGGTAAACACGTAGAGCTCTTTGGCGCCGATTTCATACCGGAGGGTTTCCAAGAACTCGGCAGGATCAGTTGTTTCGGCTTGCCAATCTGAGAGGTGGGCTAACCAGGCCATATCAGTGTCATGGGAGGCGCGCTCCACCCCCTTCCCCTGGGAGGCCATTCGTTCTTTGTACTTCCAGTGCGCTGCCACGCCGAACTCCGCACGCTGGTGCATGTCGGTGGTCCGAATCTGGATCTCCACCGCCCGGCCTTCGGGCCCATACACGGTGGTGTGCAGTGACTGGTACAGGTTGAACTTTGGCGTCGCAATGTAGTCCTTGAAACGTCCCGGCATCGGGTTCCATCGGGCGTGAACAGCGCCGAGAGCGGCGTAACAATCGCGGATCGAGCTCACCAGGATACGAATACCCGTGAGATCGTGAATATCCGTGAAGTCGCGCCCTCGATTCACCATCTTTTGATAAATGGAAAAGTATTGTTTAGGGCGCCCGCCGACCTCTGCTTTGATTTTGGCCTTGCGAAGGTCATCCCGCACTGTGTCCATTACCGAGTCGACGAATGCCTCCCGCTCGGGTGAGCGGGTTTTCACTAGCGACTCAATTTCCATGTAGATCTTGGGGTGGAGCACCGCAAACGACAGGTCTTCGAGCTCCCACTTCACCGTCTGGATTCCGAGGCGATGGGCGAGGGGCGTGTAGATCTCTAGTGTTTCCTGAGCCTTCTTCTGTGCTGACTCAGGGGATACAAATCCCCAGGTCCTTGCGTTATGGAGGCGGTCTGCCAGCTTAATGACCAGGACGCGGATGTCTTTCGACATCGCGACAATCATTTTCCGCACTGTTTCCGCTTGGGCGTTCTCCCCGTATTTCACCTTGTCGAGTTTGGTCACGCCATCGACGAGCATGCCTATCTCATCACCGAAATCTGCTTTGAGCTGATCGAGGGAATACTCGGTGTCCTCCACCGTGTCATGTAAGAGCGCCGCAGCGATGGTGATGGGTCCGATTCCAAGATCCGCCAGGATTTGCGCCACCGCAAGCGGATGGGTGATGTAGGGCTCCCCGCTATGGCGAGTCTGCCCAACGTGCGCCTTCTCGGCGACACGATAGGCCCGCTCAATCAGGTTCACATCAGCCTTGGGATGATGCTTTCGCACCGTCTTAAACAAGGTTTCCAGGGCGTTGTCAGTCGGCGCCTTCGAGAACAAGCGAGGAAGGAGCGCGCGAAGGCTCGTCGACGACGAACTCTGAACTTCGGTCACGACCCACCCCCTGTCACCTCACAGTGTACGAGGGATAGAGGATAAACAGCTGGGTCTTAGCGGACGGCGCCAGAAGCGGGTCGGGCTTCGCGAACTCGACGACCCTGCTTCTTGTTTTCTGGCTCGTTTTCGCGCAGATGAACATAGAGCGGCGCGGCAATGAAAATGCTCGAGTATGTCCCGGCAATCATTCCAATGAACAACGCCAACGCAATATCCCGCAAAGTGCCCGCACCGAGAAGGACTGATCCAATGAAGAGAATCGAACCCACGGGGAGCACTGCGACGACTGAGGTATTGATGGATCGAACCAAGGTTTGGTTGACCGCAAGGTTGACCGACTCGGCGAAAGTTCGCCTACTCTCCTCGCCATCGTGGGCGGTGTTCTCCCGAACTTTGTCAAAGACCACAACAGTGTCATAGAGCGAATAACCCAAGATGGTCAGTAACCCAATCACAGCCGCGGGAGTGATTTCGTATCCCAGCACACCGTAAACACCGGCAGTCAAGATGAGGTCGTGGGCGAGCGCGGTCAATGCTGCAATTGACAACTTCCATGTGCGGAAATACAGCGCCATCACGAGCGAAACCAGGATGAGAAACACAAAAAGGCCGATCAGAGCCTGTCGTGTGATGTCTTGACCCCAGGTTGCCCCGATAAACGATGCTGTCACTGCCTCCAGGTCGACTGCGTAAGCCTCTGCCAGATCACCTCGAAGCTGAGTCGTTTGCTGATCGGTAAGTTGCTCCGTCTGCACCCGCACAGAGTCACCCCCCACGATCGAGACGCGAGGGTTGGAGGTCACTCCAGCCACCGAGGTCACGGTGTCTATGGCGGTTTGCTCAGACAACGATGACGGTGCGGACACACGGAACTCAGAACCGCCACGGAACTCTATTCCAAAGCTAAACCCACCACGAAGTACCGTCAGCACAATGGCCAGCAGCACGATGGCGGCACCTATCGCATACCAGCGGACCCTGTTGCCGACGAAGTCGAAGGACCTCTCCCCCGTGTAGAGGGCGTTACCAAAAGTCGTCAGTCGAGACATCAGCTCTTCCTTTCCGCTTTGGCTTCTTCAGCAGCTTTGCGCTCCGCAATAGTTTGGCGGCGCTTAACCTCTCGCGCGCTCTTTTTACGAGCAGTGGCGTCGACGTCAATCGGGTCTCTGAACTTTGCTCTTCCCCGGTAGACAGCTCCTAGCGCACGAGGGTCCAACCCGCTGAGGGGATGACCGGAGCTGAAGAACCGAGTGCGACCCATCAACGTCATCAGGGGTTGAGTGAAGAGCGCCACAATAATGAGGTCGACAATGGTCGTAATGCCGAGAGTGAAGGCGAAGCCTCGCACATTGCCGACCGCAAGAATAAACAAGACTGCCGCAGCGAGGAATCCCACCGCATCAGAGGCGAGAATCGTCCGAAATGCGCGCTTCCATGCCGCAGAAATCGCCGACTCAAGAACTCGCCCATCTCTCAACTCGTCACGGATGCGTTCGAAGAACACGATAAACGAGTCGGCCGTAATACCAATGGCCACGATCAATCCCGCGACACCCGCCAAGGACAGGCGATAACCCTGCGAGTTCGAGAGATAGGTAATCACGAAGTAACTCAGGATGAAGGCCACCGTCAAGGAGAAGACTGTCACGAATCCCAGCGTTCGATACTGGAAAAGCGAGTACACCACGACTAGCAGAAGACCAATGGCACCTGCCAACAAACCGCTCTGCAGCTGGGTCAGACCAAGTGTCGCGGTAATCGTCTCGGCGCTTTGCACCTCAAAACCAATCGGCAACGCACCGAACTTCAGTTGGTCAGCCAACACCTCTGCAGAAAGTTGAGAGAAGGACCCGCTAATTTGCGGTCGCCCATCCGTGATCGCAGCCAATGTGCGCGGTGCGCTAATCACCCGTCCATCCAGGACGATGGCGAACTGATTTTGCACTCCCGGCAGACCAACGAGCCTTTCCGTTACTGTTCGGAAGCTTTCCGTTCCCACGTCGTCGAAGTCGAGGAATACCCCCCACTCTGTAGTGACCGTTCCCTGGGGCCCTGGCACGAGTCCAGCGATAGCATCCTCGATGGTCTCACCGCCCACTTCGACCGGTCCCAGCACATACTTCTCAGCGCCAAACTCGTCACACGTGACCAACGGCAATGCGGGATCTGCGACGTTAGCGCCCAAACCATCGAGCTGGTCACAGGTCAGGTCGTTATAGGCCTGGTCGACATCAGAGGTGATCCAGGCTAAATCGCTCGGATTCTCCGGTGTGCGCTCCGGCTCCACGAACTCGACGCCCTCAGCGGGCACCGTCGCCTCCGTAGTGGCGACACCGGAGCGAAGCACCGCGCGAAACTCGAGTTTTGCAGAGGACCGAATTCGCTCGAGTGTGGCTTGGTCGGGAACACCGGGTATGGAGACCACAATGTTGGTTCCGCCTTGGGTGCTCACCTCTGCTTCCGCAACGCCACCGGCGTCAACGCGTTGGCGGATAATCGAGACCGCCTGATTGAGCTGCTCCTCCGAGACTGTCTGATTCTCAGAAATTTGCGGCGCAAGAATGATTTGCGTTCCGCCTTGAAGGTCAAGAGCAAGCTTGGGGGCCCAGGATCCAGTGCCCTGCCACACCGCAAAAGCATTGCCTCCGACGAGCAGAAGGAAAATCACTCCGAGCCAGAGAAGCTTCCTCCACGCAGAGGACACGGCTGATTGAGAGGCCACAACGAAACTTTCAGTAAAGAGTTGGTCTAGGAGGACTTATCGGAAGCTTCATCAGCGGGCGCTGCAACGTCGCTGGTTTCCTCTTCGACAACCTTAGTGAGGGTTTGGCGGTGCACTTTGATGGTGACGCCCTTACCGACATCCAAGGTCGCCACATTGTTCTCATCATCCAGCTCGAGCAGAGTCGCATAGAGACCGAATGAGGTCATCACATCAGCGCCGGGCTTGAGCTTCTCCTGCAGTTCCTCCTGGGTCTTTCGCTGCTTCCGGGAGTTGCGAATCATGAAAAAGATCAACATCCCGAGGATGGCGATCATAAACAGGGAGATGGGATCCATGGCGAACCACGTGCCTTTCCATTGCCTCTAGACGGTTTGCGCTACCTGGTAACTATAGGTCATTACGACTGGGCGCTTCGTGGCCCAAGTGGGCATACGCTGCCGGCGTCGCCTGTCGACCCCGCGGGGTGCGTTGGATGAAGCCTTGTCGGACCAAGAATGGCTCGACCACCGACTCAATAGTTTCGGCTTCCTCCCCCACGCTCACC
>JAIOWW010000006.1 GCA_021741925.1 Pontimonas sp.
CAACGAGCGTCACCCTCGAGAGGGAGCCGCTTGGGAAGCGTCAGACACTCTGAAGAACGTGGTACTGAAACTCACCCACCCTGATGGTGATGCAGAGTTGGTCATCGTGGGGGTTCCCGGCGACCGGGACGTTGATATGAAACGTGCGGAAGCATTTTTTGGTCCGGCGACAGTAGAACAAGCTGAGGACGCTGATTTCTTGAAGCACCCAGCTCTGGTGAAGGGTTACATCGGACCGTGGTCTGCAGGTGGACCGGTGTTGGGAGAGGCCTCGACCAGCGGTATCCGATTCCTGGTGGACCCGCGCGTGGTGGAGGGGACATCATGGGTTACCGGAGCGAACGAACACGAAAAGCATGTTTTTAATCTGGTGTGTGGCAGAGACTTCACTCCCGATGGAACAGCTGATGTCGCCTCCGTGCGTGAAGGGGACGAAGCCCCCGATGGCTCAGGCCCTCTGAAAGCAGCCAGGGGTATGGAGATTGGCCACGTGTTCCAGTTGGGGCGTAAGTATGCCGAGGCGTTGGGTCTTCAGGTGTTGGATGAAAACGGTTCCCTGGTGACCGTGACTATGGGCTCCTATGGCATCGGTGTGACCCGGTTGGTAGCTGTTCTCGCCGAGGCAAACCATGACGACAAAGGTCTGATCTGGCCTGAAGCGGTGGCCCCCTTTGGTGTGCACATCGTGGCGGCCGGAAAAGACGAGGCGATTTTCGAGGTGGCTGCCGGTCTAGCGGCGACTCTGGAGAACGCGGGGCTTGAGGTCCTCTATGACGATCGCCCCAAGCTCTCTCCCGGAGTCAAGTTTGCTGACGCCGAAATCTTGGGTGTTCCCCACATCGTGATTGTGGGGCGCGGTGCCGCCCAGGGAATGGTCGAATACTGGGATCGCCGCAGTGGTGAGCGCACCGATATGGCTTTGGGCGACGTGCCAGGAGTGCTCCGACCTCAGCGCTAACTAGCCGAAACCGCACCCCACTTGTACTCTGGTGGGACGGATACGATATGTCGCGTCCACAATCGAATAGGAGGGCCTCTCATGGATATTGACCTGAGTGTGCTCAAGCTCATGGAGTCTGAGCGTGAAATCCCGTTTGATGAGCTCGTCGTCATCATTGAGCAAGCGATACTCACTGCCTACGAAAAGCACCTGGGAATCGCTGACTATCGTGGCCAGCGCAGCGATCCTGACGCTCCGAGGGCTCGTGTTGAACTCGATCGCAAGAGCGGTCACGTCACCGTGTTCATCCCCATCCTCAACGAGGAGGGGGAGAAGGTCGGCGAAGAAGTAGACAGTCCCGAGGATTTTGGGCGTATTGCTGCTCACGCCGCGAAACAGGTCATCAACCAGCGACTGCGCGACATCGGGGATGATCGCATTCTCGGCGAATACCGCGGCAAAGATGGTGACATTGTGTCCGGAATTGTTCAACAGGGCCCCAATCCCCGGATGATTCACATCAATTTGGGTGAGGTGGAAGCAATTTTGCCCCCCGAGGAGCAGGTGCCGGGGGAAACCTACGAACATGGGTCGCGCTTGCGGGTCTATGTCACCAAGGTGGAGAAAGGCACGAAGGGCCCTTCGATCACAGTGAGCCGCACGCACCCTGGACTGGTCCGCAAACTCTTCGCCATGGAGGTTCCTGAAATACACCAGGGTCTCGTCGATATTGCCTCTATTGCTCGTGAGGCTGGTCACCGCACCAAGATTGCGGTCAAGGCCATGGAGCCGGGCATCAACGCCAAAGGAGCCTGCATCGGTGAACTGGGTCAGCGCGTGAGAGCTGTTCAGGCAGAACTTGGCGAGGAGAAGATCGATATCGTCGATTTCTCGGACGATATTGCCCAGTTTGTGGCGAATGCACTGTCACCAGCGAAGGTGTCGAGCGCGTTTGTGCTCGATGAAGCAGCAAAACAGGTGCGGGCACTAGTGCCGGACTACCAGTTGTCACTGGCCATTGGGAAAGAAGGCCAGAACGCCCGTTTGGCGGCTAAGTTGACGGGCGCGAAGATCGATATCCAACCTGATTCGGTCATGGATTCTTAGTCCGACGCTCGCGTGGGCGTGATGAGCACCCTGGAGGGGACTACAATGGAAGTTTCCAGGCGGTGCCTGGGTTGTCACGAGTCAGACAGTACAGAAAATCTTCTGCGCTGTGTGGCACGAGATAACCGGGTCGTCGTGGATGAGAAAGAAAGGGAACCTGGCCGTGGTGCGTGGGTGCATCGCAACCAGGATTGTCTCTCTCGATCTCTTCAGCGGCGGGCATGGAGCAGGGCTTTGAAAACCGAAGCTTCGCTGGATTGTTCCGCATTGGATAACCTCAGTAGGTCACCCGACCTCGCTAAGACAAGGCTGAATGGCTAATGGAATCCTCATGAGTGGCTCGAAATGAGCCTCGTTTGTAGGTAGAGGCACGCCCTGGCTGGGTGTGCCCAGACAGGAGAATTGTGGCTGCAAAAGCTCGCGTGCACGAAATTGCCGCGGAATTGGGTATCGACTCAAAACGCACCTTGGAAAAGCTGAAGGAAATCGGCGAGTTCGTCAAGGGGCCCTCGTCGACGGTCGAACCTCCTGTCGTGCGCAAGCTCAAAGCGGCGTTCGCGGAAGAGGGCGTCGTCCCCGTTGCCGTTGAGACTAAGCCTGAAACCAAGCCCGCAGCCAAGCCCGCAGCCAAGCCAGCTCCCGCTCCTGCTGCTGAAGAGGCACCGGAGAGCCCTGCTCCTCAAGCCCCTGCACCAGCCGACGACGCTCCCGCAGCGCCCCCTGCGACCAAGCCTGGCGCCACGGGAATTCCTCGTCCTGGAAACAATCCTTTTGCGTCCTCTCAAGGGATGGCGCGTCCCGGAATTCCTCGTCCTGGAAACAATCCTTTTGCCTCAGCTCAGGGAATGGGCCGACCTGCACCGGGTCGTCCCGGTCAAGGCGCAACCCCCCGTCGTCCGCTTGATCGCGAAGGTGGCGCTAGGCCGCCCTTCCAAGGTCGCACGGGTGCTCCTGGAGGACGCCCCGGAGGTCCTGGATTTGGCGGACCCGGAGCAGGTTCCCCCGGTGGTGGACCTGGAGCTCGTCCCGGTGGGGGTCGTCCTGGCGCTGGAGGCCGTGGCCGCGGCCCAGGTGGCGGAACCGCAGGAGCTTTCGGTCGTGGCGGTGGCAAGAGCAAGTCTCGTAAGTCGAAGCGGACGAAGCGTCAAGAGTTTGAGATGAGGGAGGCCCCGAGCTTAGGTGGCGTCACCATCCCCCGCGGGGATGGCTCCACCATTATTCGTTTGCGCCAAGGTGCTTCGATGAGCGATTTCGCCGACAAGATTGAGAACCTGACAGGCTTCCCTGTTCCTCCAGGAAACCTGGTGACAGTGCTCTTCCAGCTCGGCGAAATGGCGACTGCTACCGAGTCTCTTGACGCTGCCACCTTTGAGGTGTTGGGCGCAGAGCTTGGCTATAAGGTCCAGATTGTCTCCCCAGAGGATGAAGACAAAGAACTGCTGGAGAGCTTCGATATCGACCTGGATGAGGAAGAAAACGAAGAAGACCTCGTCATTCGTCCTCCGGTAGTGACGGTAATGGGTCACGTTGACCACGGTAAAACGAGGCTTCTTGACGCTATCCGTAACGCGAACGTTGTAGCCGGTGAGGCAGGTGGAATCACCCAGCACATCGGCGCCTACCAGGTGTGGACGGAGCACGAAGGCATCGAACGAGCCATCACCTTTATTGACACTCCTGGTCACGAGGCGTTCACCGCTATGCGTGCCCGTGGTGCTCAGGTCACTGACATTGCCATCCTGGTTGTTGCTGCAGATGACGGGATCATGCCTCAGACCATTGAAGCGTTGAACCACGCTCAAGCGGCAAACGTTCCGATTGTGGTGGCCATCAACAAGATGGATGCTCCTGGCGCCAAAGCAGACAAGGTTCTCCAACAACTCACCGAGTTTGGGCTTGTTGCAGAGGAATACGGTGGAGAAACCCAAGCAGTCAAGGTTTCAGCGCTCAAGGGCGAGGGAATTACCGAGCTTCTCGATGCGGTCCTACTGACCGCAGATGCTGGGTTGGATCTTCGAGCCAACCCGAATCGCACCGCCCGAGGCGTTGCAATCGAAGCCCGCCTGGACAAGGGACGTGGTGCAGTAGCGACGGTCCTGATCGAATCCGGAACACTCCGCGTCGGAGAAGCGATTGTGGCGGGAACTGCCTATGGTCGCGTGCGAGCCATGATCGACGAGAACGGTGAATCGGTCGAGGAGGCTTACCCCTCGCGACCTGTCGCCGTCCAAGGTCTTTCGAGTGTTCCTCGCGCTGGTGACACCTTCATCGTCACGGATGATGATCGAACTGCCCGCCAGATCGCAGAGAAGCGTGAGGCAGCCGAGCGTAACGCTCAGCTGGCGAAGGCTCGCAAGCGCATCAGCCTCGAGGACTTCACCAAGGCTCTCGAAGATGGCAAGATCGAAGCCCTCAACCTCATCATCAAGGGTGATGTCTCTGGTGCTGTTGAAGCCCTGGAGGAGTCGTTGCTCAAGATTGAGGTGGATGACTCCGTTCAGTTGCGCATCATCCACCGCGGTGTGGGTGCGATTACCGAGAGCGACGTCAACCTGGCCACGATCGACAATGCCATCATCGTGGGCTTCAACGTCCGCCCGGATTCCAAGGCGCGCGAGCGTGCTCAGCGAGAAGGGGTCGATGTTCGGTTCTACTCCGTCATTTACAACGCACTCGAAGAAATCGAGAACTCGCTGAAGGGAATGCTCAAGCCCGAGTTTGAAGAGGTCCAGTCGGGTGTCGCCGAGGTTCGCGAAGTCTTCAAGTCTTCGAAGGCGGGAACCATTGCCGGATGTATTGTCCGCTCGGGAACCATCACCAGGAACGCGAAAGCTCGCGTTATTCGAGACGGAGTGGTGCTCGCGGACAACTTGGCCATCGAGTCCCTGCGTCGCTTCAAGGATGATGTCACCGAGGTCAAGACTGACTTTGAGTGTGGAATTGGACTGGGCAAGCTCAAGGACATCCAGATCGGCGACGAGATTGAAACCATCGAGATGAAAGAAAAGATCCGTGAGTAGTAATTCGCCCCGCGCCAGGAAGATGGCGGACTTGATCCGCCAGATTCTGGCGGAGCGGCTGCAAAAAGGTCTTCGCGACCCCCGGATGGGGTATGTCACCATCACCGATGTCCACGTGACGGGGGACTTGCAGCACGCCTCCGTGTTCTACACGGTGTTGGGGGACGAGAAGGAGCGAGCTGATACGCACGCGGCGCTCACCGCCGCCACGGGAATGTTGCGCACCGAGGTTGGGAAGAACATCACCGCAAGGCTCACCCCTTCGCTGGAGTTCGTGCCCGACGGGATTCCGGAGAATGCCGCGGCCATTGAAAGCCTGCTTCAGGAGGCCCGTGAACGTGATGCCGAGATAGAACGCCAAAAAGCCACTGCACAATACGCTGGTGATGAGGACCCTTACAAGGTGCCCCGAGAAGGCTAGTTGTTGATTTTTGCTTTCAAGTAACACTTGATGCGCAAATGAGCATTAGTTTGCTCAACTGAACCGGGGCGCCTATCCTTAGCGCTAGCTACAACCCTCCTAGTGTGGGCGGTAGCTAGGGAGAAAAATCAATGAAGATTGCTTTTGTGGGTGGCTTCGGCGTCGCTGAGACTATGCGAGTTGACGTGGCTCCCGGACCTGGAGAGACGGTCACAGGCGGAGTCTTAGCCGTCGGACCTGGAGGGAAAGCCTCCAACCAGGCAGTTCAAGCATTGCGCCTAGGCGAGGAAGCATTGCTCATCTCTGCAGTCGGCCGCGATAGCGCGGCACAGATTGGTCGAGACTTATGGGTTGCAGAGGGTGTCGATGACCGCGGGGTGATCAGTCTCGACGAGTCGACGATGGTGGGGTTCATCATCGTTGACTCTCAGGGTGAAAACCGGATTTCTCTTGCCCCAGGCGCGCTCGACTCGGCAACGCCGTATTCTTGCGCATCTGCACTAGACCTCATTGGCGAATGTGACGTGGTCGTGGTTTCTTTTGAGTTGAACCCCGCTGTGGGGTTTGAAGCTCTGCGGCGTTCACGCGATGCAGGCAAGCTAACGGTTTGCAACACGGCACCCGCTATCGAGATCCCTGAGGACGTGCTGTCGTGTATCGACTACCTTGTGCCCAATGAATCTGAAGCCCGAGCTATTGCTGAGATCATGGGCTGGGGCGTCGACTCAATCGAATCAATTGCAGAAACCTTTCGCGCTCACGGTGTAAGAAACGTAATCATTACCCTCGGTGGCGAAGGAGTCTTCTTTTGCTCAGAGAAAGAGGCGAGCAGACTGGGCTCGCTTACGCCGTCACAGGTGGTGGACACGACGGGGGCCGGTGACAGCTTCATTGGTGCACTCGCGGTTTCCATTGGAAGTGGCAGAGAAATTCATGACGCCATCAGATTTGCTATGGCAGCGGCATCCTTAGCCGTGGAGCAGCAGGAAGTAATTCCCTCACTGCCTAGATTGTCCCGCGTTGAGGCCCGCTTGGCAGAGGTGATGGTGTGAACAACCCCATAATTGACCCACGCGTGATCCAGCACACGCTGATTGGGGCAGCGGTCACAGAGACCCAGCTACTTGCGCATTTGGAGCAGAGTCTCACTTACGGCTTTGGCGCTGCCATGGTGCAGGGCAGTTGGGTCAGTCTGGCGAGAGACCGACTTTCCGGGACGGATGTGACGGTCGCGTCAGCTCTTGATTTTCCTGAAGTGGGGACCATGACCTCTGCTGGGAAGGCCGCTGAGGCGGCGGAACTTGCTCGCCAGGGTGCCGAACAAATAGACATAGGGGTGCAGATTGGGTGGTTGAAGAGCGGGAAGACCCAAGCTTTCTTCGATGACATCCGGGGTGTTGTCGAGGCTTCCGGAGTCCCGATCAAGGTCATGCTTGAGTTACCCTTACTGGATTCTCGGGAGCGCGAGATTGCGATTGAACTATCGGTTCAGGCAGGCGTGTCTTATGTCAAGAACGCCAGCAGCGGTGCGGTTGAGATCGCGAACCCGGAAAGTATTAGGTTTCTCAAGGAGCGTGTGCCCGGCGGGGTCGGGGTTAAGGCTTCAGGCGGCATCAAATCCGCAGAGCAGGTAAGAGCTCTTCTCGACGCGGGGGCTGATCTGGTCGGAACGAGCGCAGGTATAACTATTCTTTCCGGACCACTTGGTGCAGAAGTGGGTTCGTACTGATGGTGCTCAGTTATCAGGATTCTCATCACTCATTGAAGTGGGTTGTTTCCCCGCAAAGGAAACAATCTTCGATGGGGGAGAGAAGTGCTACTCAAACCGGAGTAGTGCACCGGGTACCTCGGGAGGCGTCGTTCTGCGATTGCCTCTCTGGATTCCCAACCCTTTTCGCAACGAAGCGACGAGGTTCCATAGCCCGTTTTGAAAGGAAAAGCTATGAGTAACGCATCTGCGGCACCACAAAAGGGCCGGAGTTCAGCTAGCAAGTTGCCCACCACGCTGATTGTGACAATCATTCCGGTCACTGTCGCACTCAATATCGTGGGTGGTCTGATTGCAAGTGCATTGAGGTTGCCCGTCTATCTCGACATGATTGGCACCGCGGTCGCTGCAATCGTCCTCGGCCCCTGGTGGGGCGCGCTCGTGGGCGTGCTCACCAATAGTGGTCTCGCCCTAATTTCAGGCCCGACATCATTGCCTTTTGCTCTGGTGAACGTAGTAGGGGCTCTTATTTGGGGTTACGGTGTCCGCTCATGGGGGATGGGTCGAACGATTCCTCGTTTCTTCCTCCTCAACTTGATTGTTGCTGTTGCTTGCACGGCAACTGCGGCTCCAATCATCGTTCTGGTCTTTGGTGGAGCTACCGGAGCGGGTGCTGATGCACTCACTGGCACCTTCTTGGCCATTGGGCAGGGCCTTGTCGGGTCCGTTCTTTCCTCCAACATCTTGACGTCTTTGGCGGACAAGATTATTGGTGGCTTCGTGGCCTTGGCCATTATCGAAGCCCTTCCGAAAGCTATGACAGAGAATGTTGACCTTGTGAAATCCACACCGCTCAAGGGAATCCTGTGGGCAGTGGGCGGAATCGTGATCGGCGTGCTCGTCATTGTGGTGTTCCTCGCCCTTGGCGCTGGAGCGTAACTAAGCAGGTACTCCTTCGACAGTGGAGGGGCGGCATTGCCGCCCCTCCACACCCTCCAGACCTGTAAAGGAAAATTAATGACCGAACCCATCCTGTCGTTCCGGGACGTCACTTATACCTACCCGGGGACTGAGGAACCCGCATTGAGCGAAATAAATCTCGAGATTATGTCCGGGGAGTACGTCGGTATCGTGGGTCTCAACGGAGCCGGCAAGACAACCCTTGGACTCTGTGTTAATGGAGTAGTGCCAGCCATGCTCAGCGGAACTCGCACAGGACAGGTGGTTGTCAGTGGACTGGACGTAGATGATTATCCGGTTCGAGAGATGGCAAAGATTGTCGGCATGGTTTTTGACAACCCCGAGTTTCAGATGAGTCAGATTACTTGCGCCGAAGAGGTTGCCTTGGGTCTCGAGAACGCAGGCGTCGATGTCGACACAATGACAGAATCTGTCGCCCAAGCGCTCGAACTTGTGGGACTAAAGGGTTTCCAAGAAAGATCTCCCCTTGGCCTCTCGGGAGGCCAGCAACAGAGGCTTGCAATCGCCGCGGTTCTCGCAATGAAGCCTCAAGTTCTCATCATGGATGAGCCGACTTCGAACCTCGATCCCATCGGAAAGCAAGAGGTCTTCGGCCTCGCAAGTACCCTCAACCAGGACTACGGCATGACCGTAATTGTGATTGAGCATGAGGTTGAAGTCTTGGCAGATTTTGCGGATCGAATTCTCGTGATGGACAAAGGGAAGGTGGTCATGAACGGAACTCCTGAAGAGATTTTCGGCCAGGTTGACGCCCTCAACGTGTTGGGACTTCGCGTTCCGGAAGCGACCGAGCTTGCCAACATCCTCGAAAAGAAGGGTATATGGAAGGGCCCTAAGGCCATCCGAACTGCCGATGCCGTGGAGAGAGTGACAGAGATGATGGGGGGAGACTAGTGGCTTCACGCAGGAGCAAAGTGTCGGCGCCGGACTCTATTGAAACGGACTTGGCCATCAGAGTGGAGAATGCCCACTTCGAGTACCCAGCAGGAAACGTTGTCGCACTTTCCGGTGTAAACCTCGAAGTAAAGCGCGGTGAACTACTGGGAATCATTGGCCAGAACGGCTCAGGGAAGACAACTCTGACCAAGCTACTAAATCGCCTACTCAAGCCAACTTCCGGAAATGTCTATGTCAATGGCCTCCTCACCACGAACCGAACTGTTCAGGAGATGTCCTCCCACATCGGATATGTTTTTCAGAATCCAAATCACCAGCTGTTTGCGAGAACAGTAAAAGATGAGCTTGAGTTCGGTCCGCGAAACATTGGGGTGGACGAATCGGAGATTGACGCCAGAGTGGCAGATGCAATCGAGTTTTTCGGTTTGGAACCCTATGTTGAAGAGCACCCGTATCGAGTCTCGTTTCCGGTGCGCAAGCTGGTCGGCATCGCGTCGGTGGTTACGATGAAACCGTCCATCATCATTTTGGATGAGCCCTCCACTGGCCAGGACCACCAGACCACCCGCGTAATCAATTCATTGATGCGGCGCTTGGCCCACGACGGGACGACCGTGATATGCGTGTCCCACGACATGCCGTTACTTGCTGATGTCGTTGAACGGGTCATCGTGATGAGGCAGACCGAAGTTGTTGCTGACGCGTCACCGAGAGAAGTTTTCGCGAATCGAGAACTAATGCTCACTACTAATCTCCAGGCCCCTCAGATTACGGAAATCTCGTTGGCGACCGTCACTAAGCGAGGGGGACCCATAGCGCTGACACCCCAGGAGCTAGCCGACGACATCGTCAGTAGAGTCACGAAAGGAGGCACCAAGTAATGTCAATGCCAAATGTGATGCCGACGTCGTTTATACCTCGGTCTTCCGTGATTCACCGTATTCATCCGGTGACCAAGATGGTCTGGGTTCTGGTTTACATCGTGCTCGCTTTCACCACTCAAAACATCTTTGTGCTGTATGGCATGGCACTATTTGCCGTTGGTTTGGCGCTTCTCGGCGGAGTTTTTCGTCCCTTGCTGAAAGCTGCATACCTAATCGTGCCGGTCGGATCGTCGCTAATTTCCCTTCAGGTTCTCGCCCCGGCGGTTGAGCAACCTTGGACTCCCATTGCCGAGTTGGGCCCGGTGACGCTGTATGGCGATGGCCTCTATTACGCCCTGGTACTGCTCGGCAGGATTGTGTCTTCGATGCTGCTCACATTGGTGATGGTGATGACCACTCATCCGAGTGACTTGTTCTTAGCGTTTTCCAAATTGAAAGTTCCCTACACCTTCAACTTCATGCTCGCGATGACTCTCCAGCTGATTCCAGTCTTTCAGCGTGAGGTGGGAATAGTTCTGAGTGCGCAAAAATCAAGAGGGATGAAAGGAAGTGGGTTTTCAGCGGTATTGCCTAGCTTTGTGCCAGTTTTTGTGGGTGCCATTGAGAGGGTTCAACAGCTCTCCGTGTCACTTGAATCTCGGGGTTTTGGTTCTAGTGGAATCAAGACCAGTTATCGAAGGGTCGTGAGCAGAGTGCAGGACTATGTTTACGCAATCGTTGGAGCGTTGGGAATGATCGGACTCATTGTATATTCGGTCTTGCAGCCTCGTTTATGGAACCTCTCTAACATCGTAGTTTTCTCGCCGGAGACGGTCTTGGTGACTTTCACTATCTCAGTGAGCCTTTTCTCCCTGGTGATTTTGGGAGCACTGTTCCTGTCTTTTCGACGCGCCTAAATCCGTCCACCATTACACACCAAAGGAGCATGAGCAGATGGCGATGAGCAAGTCAGACAATCGGCAGTACCACATTCAGGTAGCACCAGGGGAAGTGGGCAAGTACGTCTTTCTTCCCGGCGATCCGGGGAGATGTGAGCTGATTGCTCGATTCTTTGATGAACCTCGACTGGTGGCGAAAAACCGCGAGTATGAGACGTGGTCGGGCTTTCTCGATGGGGAGATGGTCTCTGTCACCTCGACGGGAATCGGCTGCCCCTCGGCTGCAATTGCCATGGAAGAACTGGTAAAGGTCGGTTCAGACACGTTCGTTCGGGTCGGGACCTCAGGATCCATGCAACACCACATCAAGCCCGGCGACCTGGGGGTTATCCAGGCGGCGATTCGAGATGAAGGTACTACCAGTCATTACCTTCCCTTGGAATTTCCTGCTGTAGCCGACGTTGACATCACTCGAGCTTTAGCTGTCGGGGCTCGCTCTCTCGGAAAAACTGTTCATGTGGGAATTTCGCAGACTAAGGATTCTTTTTTTGGTCAACACGAACCTGGTCGCATGCCGGTTGCATCGAGGTTAGAGGAGCGATGGAAAGCCTGGATGGCGGGCGGTGCAATTTGCAGTGAAATGGAGGCGGCCGGGCTTTACATTGTCGCTTCGACACTTGGAGTCAGGGCTGGCGGAATCATGATGATTTTGGGAAATCCAGACCAGACCCCAATGACAGAAGCGGAATGGAAAGCTGGGGCAGTCGAAAATGTGCTCCCGGCCGCAATCGAGGGTATGCGGGAAATCATCCGCCAAGACAAGAGGCAGTGAGTCGTGTCGCAGAAAGTTGAGCACCTGCAGCTCCAAATAGGTGACGTGGGGCGATATGTACTTCTGCCTGGAGACCCTGGCCGATGCGAGTTAATCGCGCAACACTTTGATAATCCTCGCCATGTGTCGACGAATCGTGAGTACGTTACCTACTCGGGATATCTCGGAGACACAATGGTGAGTGTCGTGTCCACAGGAATCGGGTGTCCATCCTCAGCCATCGCGGTAGAGGAGCTTCTCAAGATCGGTGCGGACACGTTTATTCGGGTGGGCACTTCCGGCGCCGTCCAAACAGATACTCCGTCGGGTCAACTGGCAATCGTCACGGCAGCTATCCGGGATGAGGGGACGACGAGTCACTACCTGCCTATGGAGTTCCCCGCAGTCGCTAGTGGGCAAGTTGTTGATGCACTCGTAGAGGCTGGCCGACGGACCGGAGCTAACACTAGACGTGGGATTTCCCAGTCTAAGGATTCATTTTTTGGAGAAGTGGAACCTGATCGGATGCCTATGGCTAGTCGTCTGCATGACCGCTGGGAAGCCTGGCGGCGTGGTGGCGCGATTTGCAGCGAAATGGAGGCTGCCGCGATTTTCATCATTAGTCAGATTCACGGCGCTCGAGCTGGTGGTGTGATGCACATGATGGGCCAGGGTGTTGACAAAGATCCCGAAAGGGCTTTGCTCCTTTCGACTGCCGTCGAGTCGCTGCGGGTGCTGATTGAGCAGGACAAAGCGGGTGCTGTGTGGCCGTAAGTGCTGATGTGCAGCGTATGCGTTCGATTGCACCTGGGTACGCGGATGCGATGCGTGGCTACCAAAAGAGAAACTTTATGTTTCTGGTTGTGGACGGAGCGACCTTTGCCTTTGCTATTTCGTTGCTCTCGGAAACCACAATCATCCCGGCATTCGTTTCCGCGCTCACCGGCAGTTCAGTTCTGGTGGGATTGGTCGCGGCGACCTTTGCCATTGGACGGTACCTCCCACAGTTGGTGGGATCCCACTTAGTCCTTGGTAGGTCTCGCAGGAAGCCACTGTTCCTCGCGATTGTCATCGCTGAGCGAATTGGAATTTTGGCAATTGCGCTCAGCGCTTCCCTGATTGACCTCATTCCCACGGGCTGGGTGACAGCTCTCTTTTTTCTATCGTTTTGTTTTTATGCGATAACCACAGGCCTGATTGGACCGGTTTATGGCGACTTTGTTGCAAAGGCGTTGACTCAAGCTCGGGGCGTGTTCTTTGGGACAGTGCAACTGATCGGTGGTGTCCTAGGGTTTACCGCCGCACTTTGGGCCGAAGGCGTTTTGAAAGAACAAGGATTCCCCGAGGGGAATCAATTCATCTTCTGGGTGAGTTTCGGGCTCTCGTTCCTATCAATTCTTTTTGTCGCCGGGCTGAGGGAGGACGAATATCCGCATACAGAGCCCCGGCCTAGGTTTCTCGAAACTGTGAAAAGCATTCCGGGAATAGTTTTCCGCGATAAGAATTACGGGCGTTTTCTTCTCGCTCGAGCCTTCCTCGCCTCTGCAACGCTCGGTTTCGGCTTCGTCGTTGTGGATGGGCTTGAGGGCAGTCTTGTTCCCTCGGATGCCGCGGCTCTCGCTGCAGTGTTCATCCTGTCTCAAGCTGTCGTCGGTTTCGGGTTGGGTGTATTGGGGAATTATCGAGGCTGGCGTCTAGTCTTCGTCCTCGGCGCATTCCTGATTCTGGGTGGGATGCTGGGTGCCATATTCGCAAGTTCTCTGCTGAGCTACATCATCGTGTTCATTCTCCTTGGTGGTGCGAATGCGGTAACCGTAATTGGTGACCCCAATATGTCCATTGAGATGGCCCCCACCTCGAGGACCAGTTTGTATTTGGGCGCCACCTCTACTCTTTTGGCGCCGTTTTTCATCGTCGGGCCGCTGGTGGGAGGATTTCTTGTGCCCGTATTCGGCTACTCCGTCGTTTTTGGTATATCGGCAACCTTGGGAGTAATCGGGCTTGTGCTTGCTTTCCAGGTAAATGAACCCCGAACCGTTATCGAAGAGCAGCCGGTGGGCGCATTCGACAAACCAGGAGCCCAAACGTAGAAGAGGATTTCTCATGAGAAAGCTCATTATTGACACCGACACAGCTGCGGACGATAGTTTTGCGCTATTGGTGGGTTTGCTGCATCCTCAGGCTGACTTGAAAGCCATAACGATTGTTGCCGGGAATGTGGATTTCACACAGCAGGTTCAGAATGCACTCATTACGATCGACCAGGCAGGGCGTTCGGGCGAGGTGCCCGTTTTCAAGGGTGCGACAGATCCTCTGACAAGACCATGGCTTGAGGCGAGTGCCCATGGCGATGGCAAAGGTAACGTTGACTGGCCTCAACCTCGGCAGCTCCCGGAGTCAATCCACGCCGCCGAGGCTATCGTCAAGATGGCCAATGAAAACCCTGGGGACCTCGACATTCTCGCGATCGGGCCACTTACAAACATCGCTTTGGCCCTCGCACTTGATCGCGACTTGCCCAAAAAAATAGGCGAGCTGTGGATCATGGGGGGATGCGATAACTCGATTGGAAATGTGACGGCTGCCGCGGAATACAACTTCTATGTTGATCCAGAGGCCGCCCAGATGGTCATGGCGACCGGTTTTGATGTGACCATTGTGACCTGGACTCTCACTTTGGCAAGTGCAACATGGACTAGTGAGCAACTCGGGGCAATTCGCGACTTAGAGACACCTTTGGCACATTTTTTCTCGGTACTCGACACTCCTAACAAGGAGTACAACGAATCTGTAGGCGTGCCCGGCAGCACGCATCCAGATTCCCTCACGGCCATGCTGATGGTGGAACCTTCTCTTATTCTGCGATCGAGTAGGAGGAGGGTAGAAATCGAGACCCAGTCAAACTTGACGAGAGGCTATTCTCTGATGGACCCCCGCGAGGTTCGCAGGGTGAATGGTAAAGAGTTTAATGCCACTGTCATCGACGAGATTGACGCCCTAGGGTTTTACACCCGGTTTGTGGAGCTCTTGAGCAGTCCTATTCGCTGAGTCGAGCGTCACAATCGCCGAGAACCACAAGATCGTCCTGAACTAGCGAGCCAAGCGCCCTCTCAAACTGCAGAGTGTCGGGCCATAGTGACGCCAAAATTTCTCGAGGAACAGGAATATCACTGTGGCGAAGCTCGCGCAGGATAATTCCTCTGACCTGCCGGTCGCTTCCCTCAAATCGAGCCTGTTTGGGGGCTGTGGGTCCAACGTATTCGGGGTATCCAGCCTGCCGCCATGCGCATTCCGACTGCAGAGGGCATTCCTCACATCGAGGGGCACGCGCGGTGCAGACAGTGGCGCCGAGCTCCATGATCGATTTTGCGGCCTGCACTTGTGCCTGGGGCTTCTCCAGCTCCAAAATGCCCCAGAGTGCGTCACGGTCCGCCCGGACCCGAGGTGGTCCGGACTCACCCTGTCCCGTGCTTACTCGAGCCATCACCCGTCGCACATTGGTGTCGACCACAGGCTCGGGAATCCCGAAGGCAAAAGTCCTGATCGCTCGCGCTGTGTAATCGCCAATTCCAGGGAGTGCGAGCAAATGATCGAGCTCAGAGGGAACTTCACCACGGTGCTGCGCACTGATCTGGTGGGCTGCCTGGTGGAGCCTCAGCGCTCGGCGGGGGTAACCTAAGCGCCCCCAGGCGGTCACCGCGTCTGCGCGTGACGATGTCGCAAGAGCCTTCGGGGTTGGCCATCGTTTCATCCACTCATGCCACACAGGCTCTACCCGCGCTACAGGAGTTTGCTGCAGCATAACTTCTGAGACCATTACTCCCCACGGTGAGCACTGATCATCCCGCCAGGGAAGTGGACGCTGATGCTGAGCGAACCACTGATTCAGAGTCGTGATGTCCACGAAGCCACGGTATAGCTATCTACTGGTGTTTCCCAGACGCTAGCCATACTCTGTGCCCATGAAGGTCTTGGTTACCGGCTCCACCGGCTATGTCGGGGGTCGACTTGTGCCCAAACTTCTGCAGCAGGGCCACGATGTTCGTGTTCTGGCCCGCGAACCGCACCGCCTTGACGGTGTTCCCTGGCATGACGATGTCGAAATCGTTCAAGGTGATCTGCAAGTCTCGGGCGATGTCGCACGGGCGGTGGACTCCATTGACGTCATCTACTATCTCGTCCACTCCATGTCGAGTGCCGGCGACTTCGAGGAAGTCGAGCGACGAGTAGCAACCTTGGTTGCCCAAGAGGCGAAGACCGCCCAGGTGAAGCGCATCGTCTATCTGGGTGGTCTACATCCCGAAGGAAAACTATCTCGGCACCTAGGTTCGAGGAAAGAAGTGGGGGACATTCTTCTGGCCTCTGGTGTTCCCACCATCGCACTCCAAGCCGGAGTGATTATTGGGTCAGGTTCAGCAAGTTTTGAGATGATTCGGCATTTGACCGAAATTCTGCCGGCGATGCCCGCTCCGAAATGGGTGCGTAACAGGATTCAGCCCATTGCTATCCGAGATGTGCTCCACTACCTGGTGAAGTCTGCAGAACTTCCCCCAGAGATCAACAGAGCTTTCGATATTGGCGGCCCTGATGTCTTTCGCTACGTCGAGCTCATGAATGGTTATGCCCGGGAAGCAGGCCTGAAACAGCGACTGATTCTTGCTCTGCCGGTACTGTCACCCTGGTTGGCGTCCCAGTGGGTGAATCTGGTGACTCCCATACCGCGAAGTCTTGCCGTGCCCATCATCGAGTCACTCTTGCACGATGCGGTGATGAAGAACCACGACATTGACGAGGTTATTCCTCCTCCTGCAGAAGGCTTGACGGGTTATCGAAAATCGGTGGAGTTGGCGCTGGTGCGAATGCGCTCTGGCGAGGTGGAAACCTCGTGGAGAAACACCGAAGTTATTGGGGCTCCCTCCGACCCGCTCCCGAGTGACCCGGAATGGGCAGGACACACGGTGTATACCGATTCACGCACCGTATCCGTAGATGCGCCTTCGGGTGAGCTCTGGAGCATTGTCGAAGGCATTGGTGGCGACACCGGCTGGTATTCCTTGCCCGTTGCTTGGGCTGCACGGGGCCTGTTGGACAAACTTGTCGGAGGCGTGGGACTTCGTCGAGGACGACGAGATCCCCACAAACTCGTCACCGGAGATGCTCTCGATTTTTGGCGAGTAGAGATGATTGAGCGTGGAATTTTCCTGCGCTTGCGAGCAGAAATGAAACTCCCCGGTCTTGCCTGGTTGGAGTTCACCGTGACCCCGGTGGGCGAGGAGGGGAGCAGGTTGACTCAGCGCGCAATCTTCTTTCCACAAGGCCTAGGGGGGAGGCTGTATTGGTTTGCCGTGACGCCACTGCACGGAATTGTTTTTGCCGGAATGGCGCGGGCGATGGGAAAAGCTGCCGAGCAGCATTTTTCGTCTCGAGTATCGGCAACCGCCTCCTAGGCGTTACACTGAAGGAGCACCTCGATCACTGAGACGGTTCACGTTCAGGTCTGATTGTTTGTGTCGGCTTCGCATCACGGGCGAGGCAGTGTGTGATCACGGTGACTAGTTCTTCGTTTTCCCCACATCCCTAGGTTGTTTCAAGGAGAAGAATGGCCCAGACAGGCCCCTCACGGACCCGGTCGCGCCCTCAGGGCGCTAAGCGGGGACGGAAGAAGCCCATCGACGATGAGGGCATCATTCCAATCCTTGCTCGAGCGGTCCGGGAAGTAGAGGCTGCGGCGGGCCGTGGAAAAGTAACGGCCGGAAACCGAGTCAAGTTTCAGGTCACCGCACTGCTGGTGCGTGAGGAGCGAGCGAGAGCCAAAGAAGACGCCTCGCTGTCCGTGGCGGAGCGGCAAGAAACCCTGAAGCGACTGGATGGACTGGCATCCATCATGGCTAAAACAGCGGCCAAAGACACCAGTTTGATTCAACTCCTGGCCCCCGAAGCCAAAGTGTCGGAAGCTGCCAAGAAACTCCGACGAGACTACCTGGTTGCTTCAGGCCAGGAGCTGGCTCCCGATGACCTCATCATCGTGGATGAAGCCCCGGAGGTGAGCCCCGAGTCCGCCAAACAGGTTGTACCAGCCTCAGTGCGTCAAGCCCAACTCGCGAATCCCTTTATGGCTCCTGACTTTGCTGCCTATCAGAAGCCCCAAGCCGGGGTGGAGGGGCGTCTTCTCAACTGGGAGCTGATGGAGCCTCTGTTCCGTTCCTTTGAGCAAGGATCTGGCGGGGGTGTAGCCAGCATGGACCTTCCCGCAGCGGCAAACCTGTCCACGCCAGGTGGTTTGGACCTCATGGTGCACCAATCTGAGTTCGTTGAGGCTGTGCGCAGCGGTCACCGCAGCTTCCTACTCGCTGATGAGCCAGGTCTTGGCAAAACTGCTCAGGCCCTTATTGCCGCGGAAACCGCAGGCGCTTTCCCGCTGTTAGTGGTCGTTCCTAATGTGGTGAAGACCAACTGGCTCCGAGAGGTTCACCAGTGGCTACCCAAACGGCGACCCACCGTGGTTCACGGTGATGGTCTGGAGCTCAACGCATTTAGCGACGTTTTCATCGTGAACTACGACATTCTCGATCGACACGTCGGGTGGCTTTCGAAATTTGATTTCCGGGGCATGGTTGTGGATGAAGCCCACTTCATTAAGAACAAAGATTCGCAGCGCTCCAAGCATGTGCAGGCGGTGGCTCGGACCATTCGGGCACGCTTGCAACACCCACTCCTGATTGCTCTGACGGGAACCCCTCTCATAAATCAAATCGAAGACTTCCGCATGATTTGGCAGTTCCTCGGGTGGATTGATGACAAGAAACCCCTGGGTCAGCTGATGGCGAAGCTCGAGGCAACGGGTCTGACACCGGCAGATCCTGGCTTCTTCTCGGCAGCTCGTAAATCAGTCATTTCCATGGGTATTGTGCGTCGGCGCAAACAAGACGTCGCAAAAGACATCCCTGCCCGTCGCATCGCGGATATCCCCATTGAGCTTGATACTGAGGCTGCGCGCTCGATTATGGACGCGGAGCGCGCTCTCGTGCGGCGTTTGCTGGAGCGCTATGACCGTGTTATCGCAGCCCGGGGTGACACTGACCCCACCGTTGTGGACGCGGATCTGGTGCGACTGGTGTGTGCCTCGGAGATTGAAGAAACGAAGCAGGATGATTCTGGCGACAACGTCTTCACCCTGGTGCGAAAGATCGGTTCGGCGAAAGCTGTGATGGCTGCCGACTACACCGCCCAATTGGCGAGAAATGTCGGCAAGGTTGTGTTCTTCGCTAAGCACATTGATGTCTTGAATCAGGCGGAGAAGCACTTTGCGTCTGTGGGAATCAAGACGACCTCAATTAGGGGCGATCAGTCCACCACCGCGCGACAGAGCGCAATCGATGCCTTCACCAACGACGATGACGTCCAGGTCATTGTGTGTTCTTTGCTCGCCGCTGGCGTTGGTGTGAATCTGCAGGCGGCATCCAACGTCGTGTTGGCGGAGCTCTCCTGGACGAGTGCGGAACAGACCCAAGCAATTGATCGTGTTCACCGTATTGGTCAGGAGCTCCCAGTGACTGCGTGGCGTATTGTCGCTGCACAGACGGTGGATCAGAGAATTGCTGAGCTCATTGATCAGAAGTCGGGCCTTTCTGCGCGGGCTTTGGATGGCCAGGAAGTTGAAGCCGGTGTTGAAGGGACTATGCAGGTTGCAGCCCTTATTGCGCTTTTGGGAGCAGAGCTCGAAAAGCGTCAGTCCCTATAGCGCTTGCCGCACGAGCACAACCACTCCGGCGCATCGGCTTGCTCGGCGATTCCGCCGAGAATGATGTCTCCAAGCCGTGCAACCACGAGCATCTCAGAGCTCGGATTCCCATAAATAATTGGCGTGGCACTTCTCTCCTCGCACTCTGGACAGGGTGGTGGCGTGTCATCAAAGAGTTCTGGCATGTGTCCTCCGGCCTGGACGTGGTTAGACAGACCATCCCATCCACCACTGACACCGGATAGCCTGATGCCCATGTTTGAGGTCTCCGTTGTCTATATCCTGCGGCAAGGGAGCGACGGAGACGAGGTTCTCCTGGGCGAGAAACTCACTGGTCTGGGAGTCGGCAAGATTGTGGGACCCGGCGGGAAACAGGAGCTGGGAGAGTCCCCCGTGGAGACCGCGTTGCGCGAAGTGTATGAAGAAGTTGGTCTCGTGCTTGATTCCCAAGCGTTGATTCCTTTGGCGCGGGTGACCTATCCCTTTGTGGGACGAGATGAACTCTCGCAGCGTTCCCATGCTTTTGTCACGCACGAGTGGAGTGGCGAGCTTCGAGCAAGCCCAGAGATTGACGCAACCTGGTGGTCACTGGAAGATTTGCCGGTGAATCGCATGTGGTCGGACGCGGCATTGTGGTTGCCGCGGGCCTTGGCCGGAGAGTTTGTGGAAGCAACCTTTGAGATTGGACCCCACGACGAGGTACTCACCAGCACTATGGAGTGGTCTACCAGGAAGGGAAATTAGCGCCTCAGCGCTGTGGTGATCAACCAGTCCCGCAGGGCCTGTGTGGAGAAGCAGTCGATGCGGTTGTAATGCAGGATGCTGTCCTTCAGCTCGCTGGCGGCCTGCTGATTGTTCTGAGTGAGCGCCAGAAGGTAGTCCGAAAACGCTACGACCGACTCTCCGCCGCCGGCGATACCTGTTCTGGTGTCAGGGTCGAAGTAGAGCGATTCGAGGGCTTTGAGACCATAACTGGGGAGGCCTACCTTCACGCCCTTCATGACCACGGGGTAGAGGTCAACAAGATGGTGGTCGAGTAGCGATCGCAGCATAGGTGAGTCGATTTGGTGACGCTTGGCCATCTGCCCCAGTCGCGTGCGCTCATAGGGTGCGTAATGGTAGACGTGCAGGCCTGGAAACGCGGCGGTTCTCTGCTCGAGGAGGCTGAGGAAGGTCTCCAGCGCTTCTCGCTCCTGCTCGAACGTCTCTGCCCACAGCGGCAGGAAGGACGTGTCGGCGCTTCCCGGATTGAGGTCTTCTCCCCACATGCCAAAGAGGTACTCGATGCCAAACCAGACGGAATCATCGCCGTGTGAGAGCGATCCCAGTGGACTGCCATCCGAGGCGAACTCCTGATAGGTGGGGTCACCCTCAAAGTCAAAGAAGATATCGCCCGGGTTGGGGGCGGGCAGGTTCTCGATCATGCCGCGCGAGAGCACTTCCCAGGCGGGTCGGCCATCGGGGTTGTTCCTGGAGGCGACCTGAAGTGAGGCCTGGAGGTGTAGCCCTTCCAGAGCGTCTCGCCCGATACCAGGAACGGCTCGCCGCACTTCCTCGCGTGAAGCCTCTGCGAACTCGCGCAAGGTGACGAAACCGCCGGTTAAGATTTTCTCCCGCTGTGTCTTGCGAAGACCAGCAATTTGGAAAAGGTCATCCATCGCCACAATCTGCTCGCTGCAGGCTGGGCATCCCTTTGTTCCGCAGGGGGCAAAGCTCTCATCTCCCCACGGCAGGGGGAGAGGGTCTGCGACCCGATGTGCAATAAGGGCTATGACCTGTTCGCGCATCTGGCGATAGGGGGTGAGGAGGTCTGCCACCTCATGAATGCTGTGGGTTCCATCACCCAAAATAATCTGCACAGTATTCGCGAGGGGGACGCCGGCGCGCTCCAGTTGGTCGTGGTAAGCGGCGAGCTGAATGAGCGCGTGGTCTTTAGCGCGCCTGGCCAATTTGGAATCCCATACCTCCCAGACTTCGCCGGACTTGACAATGAAGTCGGCGAAGCCCTGGAAACCAATCGGTACCGGCGATCCCGGGAGTGCGTCTTCGAACAGAGTGGCTTGGAACAGCGCGCCTGCATCAGAAGACAACGCTCTCAGCGTTTCGTCCCTCGCTTGTTCAATGGTGGTTCGCCAGGTGCTCGCGTCGCTCGGGTCGGCTGGTTTGTAGCTCAGCTCGATAACCTGCATCTTGGACTTCAGAAGCTCGAGTTGCCGTGCTTCGTGCTCCAGACCAAGCCGTGCAACCAGGTCCATCATCGGATCGGTAATGTCCGGGACGCTCACACCTTTTCCGAGCTTCTCATCCGCAACCCGGGCGAGCCGCCAGGGGCAGGATGCAAACACAGCCAGATCACTAGCCGAAATGACCCACGAACCATCTCCGAGGCGCTGCATGGGGCACAGCCTAGGTCAGGCCACCCACAAGGGGCCTAAATCATGTCCAGTTCAGTCAACTTGCTATTCAAGAGCGGGTTGCTGGGCTCAGTCAACACGGAGCCATCCGGGAAGAGGAGAACCGGAATGTTGGGTCGACCACTGAGTTCAATGGCTTTTGCCTTGTCCTGCTCGCTCGCGTCCACGTCGTGATAGGTGAAGTCAACACCGTAGTGCTCCAGCAACGCCTGCGCCCGCACACAATCGCCGCACCAGGACGCTCCATAAAACTCGACTGTCTTGTTTTCTGTCGACATGCTCGACCTCTTTTCTCGTGGGTGTGAATGTTCAGCGTAAGGACGCACATCGCTAACCTACGACCTCCTAAACTCGGAGTCGAGGAGAATTATTCCTTACGTCACCGAAGGGGGTGTCCACGTGGTCCATACCACTGGTCCTGGTCCGTCTCTGCAGGAAGGACCTGACGGTGAATCCCACTATCGACTGGCCCCCGGTGAGGACGCCTCTGGCGTCGTCATGCGGGTGGAGAAGGATTCGCTCGGGGAGCTAGAAGTCCCCGCCGACGCCTACTGGGGGGTTCACACTGCGCGGGCTCTCGTGAACTTTCCGATAACTCGGCGCGCCATTTCCAACTATCCCGACCTGATTCGCGGCATTGCCCGCGTCAAGCAGGCAGCCGCCAGAGCGAACAAGGAGATTGGTGCGCTCTCCGCTGAGAAAGCTGACGTCATCGACCAGGTGTGTGAAGAGCTGTGGTCGGGAGCACTGCACGACCAGTTTGTGCTCGGCGCGGTACAGGGTGGCGCTGGGACGTCGACCAACATGTGCGCGAATGAAGTCATCGCCAATCGTGGGCTCGAGGTGATGGGCCACGCCAAGGGGGAGTACGAGTACCTCCACCCCATTGACGATGTGAATCGTTCGCAGTCCACCAATGACGTCTATCCCACCGCCATCAAGTTGGGAATGGTCTTGGGAGTCCAGCGTCTCTTCACCGAACACAAACTCCTCGCTGAGGCGTTTGCTGAGAAGGGTCGCGAATTCCAAACCATCCTCAAGGTTGGCCGCACCCAGTTGCAAGACGCGGTTCCGATGACACTCGGGCAAGAATTTGGCGGGTTTGCGACGACCCTGCGCGAAGACCACGATCGCATCAAAGAAACCATCCCGTTCTTATGTGAAATCAACCTTGGTGCCACAGCAATTGGTACCGGCATTACTGCAGACCCCCGCTATCCCGAAGCGGTCCGCGCTCACCTGGCCGAGCTCACTGGCCTGGACATCAGGACAGCTCCCGACCTCATCGAGGCAACCAGTGACGCTGGAGTGTTTATGACACTCTCGGGCACACTCAAGCGCGCAGCGGTGAAGCTCTCCAAAATTTGCAACGACCTTCGCTTACTCTCCAGTGGTCCACAAGCAGGTCTGGGAGAGATCAACCTACCCTCCCGTCAAGCGGGATCCTCGATTATGCCGGGCAAAGTGAACCCCGTCATACCCGAAGTGGTCAACCAGGTTGCCTTTGCCATCATCGGGTCCGATGCCACCGTGACAGCGGCGGCCGAGGGCGGGCAGCTGCAACTGAACGCTTTTGAGCCGATTATCGCCTCCTCCATCCTGCAATCCGTGGTCTGGCTCACCAACGCTTGTAGGACGCTGCGGGTCAACTGTGTGGAGGGCATCACGGCGAACGAGGAGCGCCTGCACCAGCAAGTGGAAGCCAGCGTGGGTGTAGTGACCGCCCTCACCCCCTACATCGGTTACTCAAAGGCTGCGGCAATTGCGTATGAGGCGCTTGCCGGCGGGGGAACAGTGCGAGAGCTCGTCATTGCTCAGGGCCTTATGGAAGAAGCCGAGCTCGAGCGAGTGCTATCGCCGGAGAGATTGAGCGGACTGACGTTGGGAACTGGGCTCATTACGTTGCCACCGGCTGCAATCGAACCGGAGGAGGCCGGTTAAGAACCTCGCCGCCCAGGGCGGGGCTTGGCCTCCGGCACGTCTGAGCGGCGAGTAACTTGTCCCTAGAGTGGCAAAAAATGCTCTAGCAGGTCAATCCCTGGTTGATTACAGCTTGGTAACAGCTCAGGAGCGGAAAAACAGGCGCCCTGACACACTGCTGGGGGTAATGCGCACATAACGAGTCCGTGTGGTGGGGATGAGGGACGTCAGAGGTAGTGCCTCTGCAGCGTCAATCTCGGCCATAGTTTCCAGACGCTGCGCAACACCGTGAACAATCACGCTCTTGGCGATGTGGTCGTCGTAGTAGTCAATTTCGAAGGCAACCTGGTCGTTTACTGTCAGCTCGACGAGTTTGGTGCCCGGTGAGGTCAAGAAGACCAGAGTGCGGTTATCGACTACGTAGGTAATCGGATAGATGTCGAGAACGCCCCCGGCGTGGACGGCGAGCCGTCCGACCTCCTGGGATTCGAGGAACGACCACGCCTCCTCATCACTCAAGTGGATGACAGGGTTCTCAGGGGTGGGAGTTTCGTTCATGCGTCGGTCCTCATCGTTCAGGATGCGGTACCTCTCCAGCTTAGCGAGCAGGGGCAGTCTCTTTTCCTGCCATCGTGAGGGTGCTAGAGTTTCCCTTTGTGCCGTGTAACGGCCGCGGAAAGTAGAGCTTCATCACCGGATGGGGCGCCGCGCAGCGAGACGAAGGAGAGCTGACATGGCTATTGCGCCAGATACCAAAGCAAGCATTATCGAGACATACGCCACTCACCCCGGTGACACTGGCTCTCCCGAAGTCCAGATTGCGCTGATGTCTCACCGCATCAACGAGCTGACCGAGCACCTGAAAGAGCACAAGCACGACCACCACTCACGTCGTGGTCTTCTGCTCATGGTCGGTCGCCGTCGTCGCCTGTTGGGCTACCTGCAGCGCATCGACATTGCTCGCTACCGTGCGCTGATCGAGAAGCTCGGTCTGCGCCGATAACACCGTCTTTTTGCTGATACCCCGCACCGAAGGTGTGGGGTATCGCTTTTGGGGGACAATCGCGGTACCCTGAAGCAGTAGGTGAATCTCATCTACGCACAACTGAATATGGCTCTCTGCGGGAGTAGGTGGGTCAGGAGCTGGTCACCGGTGGTGGTCTACTGTCACTCGACAGTGCACTTCTACTGTTGGCCAGAAACAGGCCCCACATG
>JAIOWW010000007.1 GCA_021741925.1 Pontimonas sp.
GCGTTGCGCTCGCGCGCGCCCTCGCCCCTGCACCGGATGTGCTGCTCCTGGATGAGCCTTTCGGCGCTCTCGATAGTGTGCTTCGGCACTCGTTGGGTCGAGACGTGGCACGCATTCTCCGCGAGCAAGAAACCACTGCAATCATGGTGACGCACGATCGCGAGGAAGCACTGGATCTGGCGGATTTTGTGGCCGTCATGGACAACGGTCGCATTGTGCAGGTCGGAACTCCATTGGAAATCTATGAATCCCCGGCGACACCGTGGGTGGCTTCCTTTGTCGGGGACACCGTCGAGTTGGAAGGTATATGGAAAGACGACGCGCTCAACTGCCAACAATGTGGGGCGAAGGATTTCTGTGGACCTGCGCAAAACCGTTTGGGTTGCACTGGGCACGTGCTGTGTTCGCTGGGTGATGTCGCCGCCACGTCACAAGGCCGTGAACCCAGAAGTGGCGACACCGTCCGGGTGGTGGTCCGTCCTGAGTGGCTTGTTCCCTCACCCTCGGGCATTGCTGCAAAAGTTCGAGGCGTCTCCTATGCGGGGCACGACGCCTTGGTTGAATTTGAACTTCCGGGTCACCCCGAGCGCGTCCGCGCTCGCATTGCTGCACCGTTCCTGCCCTCTGTCGGGCAAGATTTCCATCTGGCACTGCGTCATCCCGCCTTGGTTTTCCCGGTGGATGAACTTGAGGGCGCGTTAGCCTGAGAGCATGAGCGCCCGAGCTGATCTGATCACCTCGTCGGTCCTGACCGACGAGGTTTTGGAGGGCATACGTGATCGGGCTCCCGGCTATGACCAGCGCAATGAGTTCTTCCATGAGGACCTTCAGGTCCTCCGGGATATCGGGTATCTGAAGCCTCGCTCCTTGTCTCAGATGTCCTCGGACCAGAGACGCTTGGCGGCCCACGCGCCGGCCACGGCGCTCGGTATTGGAATGCACCTCACCTGGATGGGTGTGGCCAGAGACATGGTGAACCAAGGTCACAGCGACTTGCAGTGGGTTCTTGACGACGGGGAAGCCGGTGAGCTTTTTGCCTTTGGGGTCAGTGAGCGAGGGAACGACCGGGTGCTCTCTGACTCACTTGTCAGCGTGTCAGAGGTGGAGGGTGGATTTGCCTTCACGGGGCAGAAGATTTTTGTGTCCCTCTCACCCGCCTGGACGAGATTGAGTCTCCTGGGGCGCCACGGCGATGAAATCATCCATGGATTTATCACTCGAGACCAGGAGGGCTGGTCCAATACCCCCGACTGGGACACCCTGGGAATGCGGGCGACACAGAGCTACACCACCCAGCTCGAGGGAGTCGTTGTCGAGCATGATCGAGTGGCGAGGCGTCTGCCGGTAGGGCCCAATGAGGACCCGTTCACCATCGCCATATTCCAGAACTTCTTGCTTCTGGTCTCCAGTGTGTATGCCGGCATTGCCGACAGGGCATTGGAGCTCACGGTGGAGGGTGCCACGAGCAAACACAGCGCGCTCGATGACGGAGCCGCCTACTCCGATGACCCTGATATTCGCCGCCAGGCTGCCGCTTCTGCCATCGCGGTGGATGCCCTGACCCCGCAGCTTGAGACCTATTGCTCGTGGGTGGATGCCGCGGGGCCCACACCGGATCATTGGTTCCGCCTTCTCTCCGGGATGAAACACCAGAGCGTGGAGACCGCGCGCAGTGTC
Source organism: Pontimonas sp. (assembly GCA_021741925.1). Classification (GTDB taxonomy): domain Bacteria; phylum Actinomycetota; class Actinomycetes; order Actinomycetales; family Microbacteriaceae; genus Pontimonas. The sequence goes on from JAIOWW010000007.1 coordinate 1,678, forward strand.
GTGGACACGGCGCTCCGGATTGTCGGGGGCGGGGCATATCGCTCGTCTCATGAACTCTCCCGACTGCAACGAGATGTTTTGGCGGGTGTCTATCACCCGAGCGATACGGAAGCTGTTCACCGAACGGTCGCCTTCGACCTGTTCGGACCCACACAATAAGATGGCGCCATGGCCGCACCGAAGCGCGTAGACGAGATCTTTGTTGACTCCTACGGAGTCACCATCCACTATCACCACTGGTCACCACGAGGGAAACCTCGGGCCATCATTCAGCTCGCCCACGGTCTGGGGGAGCACGGGCTGCGTTATGACGGCCTCGTCACCAGACTCGTGAAAGAGGGCTTCGAAGTCTGGGCCGATGAGCACCGTGGACACGGTGCGACAGGTCTGGAGCAGTGGGAGGGTGACTACAGCAAACTTGGACGATTGGGCCCCGGCGGTATGCCGGCGACTGTCGCTGCTGTACGAGCGTTCACCGACATCATTCGGGGTGAGCGACCAGGAATCCCCCTGTTTTTCCTGGGCCACAGTTGGGGCTCCATCATCGGACAGATTATTTTGAACCAAGGCGGGGCTGATGACTTCGCAGGAGGCATTTTGACGGGCACGGCCTACCGGATGCCGGGCTCCATGGAGGCAGGGGAGCTCAACAAGAAGCACAAGCACTTGGGCTCCATCGGTGCCGAGTGGCTCTCGCGCGATGTTGCCGTGCACGAGGCCTGGCGTGATGACCCACTGACGTTTGTGGCCAACACTCTGAAGCTTTTTGGTGTGGTGGATGCAGCACGCTTGTTGGGAACACCTAAGAACTTGGGCACTGACATCCCGATTCTCATCATGATTGGCTCGGATGACACCCTCGGTGGGGAAAAGAGTGTCAAGAAACTCGCCGATGCGTACCTGCGGAAGGGCTCGAGTGATGTCGAGCTAGTCGTTTATGAGGGTGCCAGGCATGAGATCTTCAATGAGACAAATAAGGACGAGGTCATGGATGACCTCGTGGCCTGGCTCGCCGGGAGGCTCGAAGCAAGCACACCGTAGGGTTAAGGGGTGCATGCAGAGTACAAAGTCCCGGGCGGAAAGCTCGTTGTTGCCGATATTGAGGTAGACGCCAACTCAATTTCTGTGTGCCGGATTGCGGGAGATTTCTTTCTCGAGCCAGACGAAGCCCTTGAGGCCATCAACGAGGCGATTGTCGGTCTTCCCACGACTTCCTCCAGTGAGGACATTGCTCGCGCAGTGACCCAGGCACTCCCGGCTGACGCCGTGATGATGGGCTTTAGCCCCGAAGCCATTGGAACCGTCGTGCGGCGGGCACTCACCGGAGCCACAAGTTTCCTCGACTACACCTGGGACTACATTGCTCCAGAGCCCCTCGAGCCGCTCACCCAGATGGCGCTGGACCAGGTTCTTGCCGAAGAAGTCGGTGCTGGTAGACGTGGCCCCACACTCCGCCTCTGGGAATGGGCGAAGCCCGCGGTCGTCATCGGGAGTTTTCAATCGGTCACCAACGAGGTCGACCTGGAAAACGCCGCCAAGTATGGCCTGGAGGTCGTTCGCCGCGTGAGCGGCGGGGGCGCGATGTTCATGGAGCTTGGCACCGCCATCACCTACTCCCTCTATGCACCAGCAGAGTTGGTCTCCGGGATGAGCTTCCAAGACTCGTATGCGTTCCTGGATGACTGGGTTGTGCAGTCCCTGCGAGGCCTGGGCATTGACGCCTCCTACAAACCGCTGAATGACATCACCAGCCCCACCGGAAAGATTGGTGGGGCTGCCCAAAAACGGCTCGGCAGTGGAGCGGTCCTCCACCACGTCACCATGGCCTATGACATGGATGGTGATCGCATGGTCGAGGTGTTGCGGATCGGTCGCGAGAAGATCAGCGACAAAGGGGTGCAAAGCGCCAATAAACGAGTGGACCCTCTGAAGTCCCACACCGGCCTGACCCGCGAGGCCATTATGGAGCACCTGGTGAGCTCCTTCACCTCCTCCTACGGTCTCCGCCCCGGCGGGGTCACCGCCGAGGAGATGGAGCGCGCGAAAACGCTTGCGGTGGAGAAATTCGCGACACCTGAATGGTTCCATCGAGTCCCGTGAGCCAGCCTGAATCCAGTCGTCGACGTGTGCGAGTGCGCAGCGTCATCCTGTCGAGCGCGCTCGTCGCGATCTTGATCGCGGCGGTGATGGTCTCGGCCGTAGTCGGACAACTCCCGATTAGCGTCACCGAGGTTGTGGGAACTCTCCTGACCTGGCTCGGAATCTCGACTGCCTGGGCGCCTGCAGACCCGGTCATCATCGCCACGTTGGAGGTAGTCCGCTTCCCTCGAATCGTGATGGCGCTAGCCGTGGGGGCTGCGCTTGCCGTTGCTGGAGCCCTCATGCAGGCAGTCTTTGGTAACCCACTTGCGGAACCCGGTGTCGTGGGTGTTTCCGCAGGTGCCGCACTGGGTGCCTCCACCGCGATTGTGTTCGGCATTGCCGCCGGAGGCGGCGGGGTCGCTCTGCTCGCGTTCTTAGGAGGACTCGGAGCAACGCTGCTGGTGTATGCGGTGGCGAGGGCCGGTGGTCGCACCGAGGTGGTGACCCTGCTCTTGACCGGAATCGCTATCAACGCTTTCGCGCAAGCGGGGCTCGCCTTTGTGCTCTTTCTCGCCGACACCGCCAGTCGGGAACAGATCGTCTTTTGGCAACTGGGTTCTCTTGCCGGTTCTGTCTGGTCCGAAGTCACTATTGTCTTGCCGGTCCTGATACTTGGCACCATCCTGGCTGTGCTACTCGCCTCGAAGTTGGACTTGTTGTCACTGGGAGAAAGAAACGCTCGCCACCTCGGTGTCGATGTGGAACAGTTGCGCATCATCGCGATCGTCCTGGTGGCGCTGTTGACCGGGGTCGCCGTCGCATTCGCGGGAATCATTGCGTTTGTAGGACTCGTCGTCCCCCACATCATTCGGATGGCGCTTGGCCCCGCCCACCGAGGACTGTTGGTCGCCAGCGCTGTTGGGGGCGGAGCCCTCCTCGCGATTGCTGACCTGATGACGAGGACTTTGGTCTCGGGTGCTGATTTGCCTATTGGCATGCTCACCGCACTGGTGGGTGGACCGTTCTTCTTTGGTCTGCTCTATCAGCAGCGTCGTCGCAGCGGGGGGTGGGCGTAATGGGTGAGGTAACACCGCTTGCTCGCCTGGACTCTGTGGGGCTGGTCCTCGATGGCCGAGCCATTGTGAAGACGGTCTCGATGGAGGTCTACCCGGGAGAGGTTCTTGCGCTGGTGGGCCCCAATGGTGCCGGTAAATCCTCGATCCTGTCCCTGCTCGCAGGGGACGTCCATGCCACGAGTGGAACAGCATTCCTCGGGGACAAAGATGTCACCAAGTATCGACCGGATGAGGCATCGAGGCTGCGCTCAGTGTTGATGCAGGCCAACCAGGTCTCCTTCCCCTTTAGTGTCTGGGAAATTGTGGAGATGGGCCGAGCCCCCTGGGGCAGAACCCCGCTGATTGCGCAGGATGACGAGGCTATTGAGGAAGCTCTGAGCCTGGCGGATGTTGGACACCTGAGCGAGCGACGTTTCAACCAACTCTCGGGTGGTGAGCGAGCGAGAGTGTCGCTCGCTCGCGTGCTCGCCCAGAGAACACCCCTGGTGTTATTGGATGAGCCCACCGCTGCCCTGGATTTGAAACATCAAGAGTCTGTTATGAGGACCATCAGGGACTTGGCCGATCAGGGACGAGGCGTGGTGGTGGTCGTGCACGACCTGTCCGTAGCAGCCGGCTACGCCGATCGAGTAGCGATGGTAGTCGAGGGGCGACTGGAAGCGACCGGGTCACCCTCGGAGGTCATCGTGGCGGACCGAGTGAGCCGAGTCTATGGAGTCGATGTCGATATTGAGCAGGTGGGCCACCCGCCTCGACCCGTCGTGTTGCCCAGGCGCAAGCCCTAGGTTTTAGGCCTTCAGGTCGTCGAACTCCGGGTTCTTCATCATGTATTTGGCGATGTAGGGGCATATCGGGGTGACCGAATAGGTTCCCTCTTTGCGGATGGCCTCCAGGGTTCCCTTGGTGAGGGGGATTCCTAAGCCTTGCCCGCGTTTTTCGATCGGCACCTCAGCGCGCAGGAGCAGCAACGTGGCGCCCTGCACCTGGTATTCGATTTCACCGAGGAATTCATCACCTTCGGACAGGACGTAACGATGGGCGTCTGGTTCGTGAGTGATCTCCATGTCCCCAGGTTAGCTTTCGTGCTTTCTCACTGCCTCAGCCATAGCAATCACAATCTTTTCCAGGATGTGATGGGGGGTGGAGAGCATGAGGCGAAGATGGTCGACTCCTGCTTCCCCGCAGAGTGCTCCATCGGTGAGGCCCACTCTGGCTTCGTCGGAGAAGAACTGCGCCCAGGAGCGATCCCCCTTGATATCCGGTAGACCTTTTGCATCCAACCAGGCGATGTAGGTTCCCTCTGGTTCCCGGTAGGTCACCTCGGGTAGGTGGGTGGCCAGGAGCCCACTCAAGAGAGCCCGGTTGTCATCGATGTAACCCAGGACGTCCTCCAGCCATTCACCGCCGTCTCGGTAGGCGGCAGTGTTGGCGGCAACACCGGGTGTTGCCGCCCCGTGGGAGACGATGAAGGCGATGTCTTTCATCGATGCCTGGTGGTCATCGTTCGAGACGATCAGTTGCGCGCACTTGAGGCCCGGAATATTCCAGGCTTTGGAGGCTGACGTGGCAGTGAGAGTGTGGGCTGCTGTTGTCTCGTTCAGCGACGCATAGGGGATGTGGGCGTGGTCATCGAACGTGATCGGGGCATGGATCTCATCGGAGAACACCACACCACCCTTCGCCTCCACCACGTCGGCCAGAGCGAGAAGCTCACTCTCGGTATAGACGCGACCGAGAGGGTTGTGGGGGTTGCAGAGAATCATGAGGTGCGCGCCCTGATCGAAGGCGGCCGCAATTCCCTCAAGGTCCATCTCCAGGCGTCCACCCTCGCCTTCGATCATGGGGACTTGGATGATCTCTCGCCCTCGGAGAGGAGTGAGGGTCAAAAACGGCATGTACGCGGGGGTGGGGAGAATCACGGCCGAGCCAGGCTTTGTGAACCGCTCCAGCACCACCTCATACGCACTCAACACATCGGCGGTCGGGTAAATCCTGGAGGAGGGAACATCCCACGAGTAGCGAGTGTTGAGAAACTCTGAGGTCGCCTGCGACATGTCTCGGGTAACGGCTGGAGGCAGGTAGCCCCACAGAGCTTTATCCGTCGAGTTCTGGAGGGATTGTGTGACCGCGGGGGCAGTGCCAAAGTCCATCTCTGCCACGAACGCAGCGAGGTGACCGGGCATCCGGGTCCATTTCATGCTCCCGGTTTCCATCAAGCTCTCTACGGTGATGTCATCAAAGCGGTGGCCGGTCATCGGTGTCTCCTCATCTCGCTTTCCCAGTCTGCCACCCCGATGCCTGCAGAGAATTCCTCGCGCTCACTAGACTCGGGGGGTGGCATCTGGAGCAAAGCGCTATAGCTATCTGGGCCCTGTGGGCACCTTCACCTGGGAGGCCTTGGGGCAGGTTTCTGCTGCCGCGGGTCAAGAATGGGTCAGTGTTCACAATGTCGGCGAAGCCCTCGACGATGTTCTTTCTGGTCGCAGCGACTTCGCCATGATCGCCATCGAGAACAGCATTGAGGGCGGCGTGAGTGCCACCCAAGACGCTTTGGCGATGGCGCCTGAACTCAGGATTGTCGGGGAATACATGGTGCCCGTCAGGTTTGTGCTCGCGGTGAAGCCCGGACAGGCTTTGTCAGATGTGACCACGGTCGCAGCACACGCTGTTGCGTACGCGCAGTGTCGAGGATGGCTCGAAGCGAACCTCCCCCAGCACTCTCACGTTCCCGCCCGCTCCAATGTTCACGCAGCACAGACGATTGTGGACGACGGTCTGGCAGATGCCGCCATAGCACCCCCAGGAATTACTCAGCACGCTGGCGTTGACGTTGTGGCCGAGAACATTGGGGACAATCCGAATGCAGAGACCCGCTTCGTGTTGGTGCAAAAAGGCGGCCAACCGCCAGCGCGAACGGGTGCGGACAAGACCAGTATCATCGCGGAGCTCCCTGATGATGGACCAGGACGCCTGTTAGAGATGCTGGAGCAATTCGCAACCCGGGGCGTGAACATGAGTTTGCTGGAATCGAGGCCGATTGGTGATGCGATGGGTCGCTACCGGTTCGTCATCGACCTCGATGGTCACATCGATGACGAGCGGGTTGCCGATGCTCTGCTCGGTTTGCGCAGGTTTAGCCCCAATGTCATTTACCTTGGCTCCTACCCGCGTGCCAATGGCCACAAACCAGAAGTGTCACCCCGAAACAGTGATGCCGCGTTTGTGGATGCCAGGGCATGGCTTGAGGGTTTGCGCACCGGCTCCAGCGAGTGAGCGTGACAGACTAGAGGGGTGATTGACCCCCAACTTCTGCGCGATTCTCCCGATGTCATCAAGGCGTCACTGCGCTCCAGAGGTGCTGAGGAATCACTCGCAGACGCTGCCCTGCAGGCCGATGCCGCCAGACGTGAGGCGATCGCAGCATTCGAGACGTTGCGCGCAGAACAAAACGTCATCGGCAAGGACGTGGCGAAAGCTTCAGGAGCGGAGAAAGATGCCCTCCTCGCCACCGTGAAAGAGCTCTCCACCCAGGTGAAGGAAGCATCCGCACGCGTAACGGAGGCAGAGGAAGCGGCCTCGAGCGCGTTGGGCGCTCTGCCGAATCTGGTGATCGAGGGTGTTCCCGCTGGTGGCGAAGAGAACTTTGTGACGTTGCGCGAAGTGGGGACCATTCCTACCTTTGCGGGCGAGGTGAAAGATCACCTCGAAATCGGTGAATCCCTCGACATTCTCGACATGGAACGAGGCGTCAAAGTCTCGGGCTCACGTTTCTATTTCCTCAAAGGTGCTGGGGCGCTGCTGGAAATGGCACTGATGCAGTTGGGCATGAAGGTTGCACTGGAGAACGGGTTTGTTCCGTTGATTCCGCCCACCTTGGTGAAGCCCGAGATCATGCAGGGAACAGGGTTCTTAGGAGAGCACTCTGCTGAGGTGTATCACCTGGGTGAGGACGACCTCTATCTGACGGGGACCAGTGAGGTGGCGCTTGCCGGTTACCACAGCGAGGAAATCATTGACCTCAGTGGGGGACCGCTTCGCTATGTGGGCCTCTCCACCTGCTACCGGCGCGAAGCTGGCTCCTATGGAAAAGACACCAGGGGCATCATTCGAGTCCACCAGTTCCAGAAACTGGAAATGTTTAGCTACATCGATCCCGCGGACGCTGAAGCAGAACACGAGCGCTTAGTGTCCTGGCAAGAGCAGATGCTGCAGTCCCTGGGTCTTGCCTACCGGGTGATCGATGTGGCGGCGGGAGATCTCGGAACCAGTGCTGCCCGGAAGTATGACGTGGAGGCCTGGATCCCCAGCCAATCTGCCTATCGGGAGCTCACCTCGACCTCGAACTGCACCACCTTCCAGTCCAGGCGCCTGAATGTTCGCCACCGCCCCGACAAGGGTGGCTCCACCGAACCGGTCGCAACATTGAATGGGACGCTTGCGACCACGAGGTGGCTTGTTGCCCTGCTGGAAACCCACCAGCAACCTGATGGTTCCGTTCTGGTTCCCGAAGTCCTGCAGCCTTTCATGGGCGGGCTCAGCGTTATCAGCGCTTCCTAGAGTGCTCCTGATACAACTGTGGGTGAGATGACAACAACTTCAGAGCCGTGGCTCATTGCCCTCGACATTGATGGCACTGTTCTTCATGAGGATGGCCACCTCTCGGATGAGGTTGTCATTGCCGTGCAAAAGGCTCGGGACGCTGGCCACGAAGTAACCCTCGCCACGGGACGCTCGGTGTCGATGACCATTCCCATTCTTGAGCGCCTCAACATCACGCCGGAGTTTGTGGTCTGCTCCAACGGCGCCATCACGCTGAAGCGTGATCCGGGCGCACCTTCTGCCTACCGACGTTTTCACGTGGAGCGTTTTGACTCCACTGAAGTTCTGAATCGCATCAAAGCCCGTCTCCCTCAGGCGCACTACGCAGTGGAAGACGAAACGGGCCTGTATCGCTACACGGATTGGTTCCCCGAAGGAGCCCTCGATGCAATGAGCGAGAAGGTCACCTTCGAGGAGTTGCTCTCCACCTCCGCCGTGCGAGTTGTCGTCATCTCCCCCGGACACGAAATTGATGATTTCTTGAAGGTCGTGGAAGACATGGGTCTCCACCAGGTCAGTTACACCGTGGGATGGACAGCGTGGTTGGATATTGCCCCCGAAGGGGTCAACAAGTCCACCGCTTTGGAGCGCGTTCGCACCGAGCTTGATGTCCCCCTGGATCGTGTGATGGTGGTGGGCGATGGTAGGAACGACATAGAAATGCTGCAGTGGGCTGCCCGCAAAGGTCGCGCCGTGGCGATGGGACAAGCTCCCGAAGAGGTGCGCATTCACGCCACCGACATCACCGAGGATTTCCTCGGCGATGGAGTGGCCAAAGCTCTTAACTCCCTGACCGCCTAGCCCTCCAAGGCTTCTGTTCTAGAATCGTCTGCGGAGGGCTGTCCGAGCGGCCGATGGAGCTAGTCTTGAAAACTAGTGGGCAGAAATGTCTCGTGGGTTCGAATCCCACGCCCTCCGCCAGGCACAAGAAGACATAGCAAAGGATCGGGGGAGCCCGTGGCTAACACAGCCAAGCCGGCTGCACCCGAGCTTTTCTCTTCGGCAGAGGATTACCCGCAGCCTCTTCACGCATCACAGAAGCGCACAGGTGGGTGGCGACTCGTGACCTCACTCGCTATGGGTGTGGTCGCCGTCTTGGTCGTCAGCCTGGGAACGGTGCTGGGGCTCACGGTGCAGAATCTTCAATCCAGCATTGTCACCGTGGAGCTCCCTGGAGCTCCCGACCCCCTTCTCCCCACCATTGGGGAGATTGAGGGTGGCTTCAACGTTCTGGTTGTGGGCTCTGACACCCGGGTGGGCCAGGGTGACCAGTTCGAGTTTGTGGACTCTGAGCTCAACGATGTGAACCTTCTGGTTCACGTCTCGGAGAACCATGACCGGGCTGTCGTGATCAGTTTCCCCCGGGACCTGCTCCTCGATGTCCCCGCCTGCCCGAAGCCTGATGGCAGCGAGTCTGCGCCGAAAGAGATGCAACCGCTGAACACCACCATGGGAATCGGTGGACTTCCCTGTGTGGCGCTAACCCTCGAGGAGCTCACGGGACTTGAGATTGGCTATGCGGGCCTGATGACCTTCACCGGGGTAGCGCAACTTTCCACCGCAGTAGGCGGAGTGGAAGTCTGTGTGAGTGCGCCACTGGTCGACCCATGGTCTGGTGTGAACCTCCCTGAGGCCGGGTACCACACCCTCGAGGGGGGACAAGCGCTGGCATTTCTCCGCACGCGCAAGGGTGTGGGGGATGGCAGTGACCTCTCCCGTATTTCCTCGCAGCAGGTCTATATGGCGGCCCTCGTACGAACACTCCAGCAGGATGGTGTCCTCAATTCGGTGGAGCGTCTCTATGGAATTGCCCGGGTTGCTGCTGACACGATGGTTCTCTCCACGAGCTTGGGAAGCCTCGATGTGATGGTGGCCATGGCGAGAGCACTGCGAGGCATACCGAACGAGAACATCCTGTTCATTCAATATCCGGTGCTGGATGCAGACCCCGAGCTCTATCCCGGTCGGGTGATTCCCAATGAAGTTTTGGCGACTGAAGTGGTGGAGCGCTTGCAGGTCGACGAGGCTTTTACCGTCGGGGAAGGGTCGCTAGGTTTTGGGTCCACTGATGCTGAGAACAACGGCGATGCGGGTGGCTCGGACGTTCCCAGCGCTGAAGAGCTCGAAGGTTTGGTGGGTCAGACCGCTGGAGATGAGACCTGCGCGGTTCCCCGCTAAGAGGTGACCTCGCTATAGTTGTGCGAGTGATGAAGCCCGCTTCATCCAGGAGACGTCGCATAGTCCGGCCGAGTGCACCACCCTGCTAAGGTGGAGTCCCCGCAAGGGGACCGAGGGTTCAAATCCCTCCGTCTCCGCGGTTATTTTTTCTTCAGCGGACCACTCGCGTGAGTGACTGTCTTCGCCGTTGCCGATTCTGTAGCTTTCGACAAGAAGATGGCAAAAACCAGCGCGACGACTATCGCCGAGCTGATTCCCAGCTCGATGACTGCTCTGTCGAAGCTTTCCCGAGGCTTTTCTGCACCGAGGGTCATCGATGCGCCGACGGTCAGGATGTGACGGACGGCAGCGATGATGCCGATGATCAGGAAGTTCTGGAGCTGGAAGACTCCGTCGGTGTATCGAGCGATAACGGTGCGAAGGATTTCCAAAATGATGATGATGAACAGAATGTCGTTGATTGCCTGGATCATGCCATCGGGGAAGAACGGGGAGGTCGTGAAGACACGTGCGACGCTGTAAATTAGCGCAGCAACAGCGATCCCGAAAAGGAAAACCCCCAGGATGACATGGAAGGCATCTTCCATGCCTTCCGCCCACTTTGTGGGAACAATGCTTTTTGGTGAACGCGCCATGATGTCCTCACACTACGCCCGCATTCGACACGACGGAAGAGTTCGGTTTGCCGTGTCCTAGGAAATTGCTTGGGTGACCAAGCGGGTAATGGATTCCTTGACGGAATTGTTCATCTCAAGAATTGCGAAGGATGTTGCCCAGAAGACGCCATCATCGAGTTTCGCGGCTTCTTGGAAACCGAAGGTGGAGTATCTGCTGTCGAATTTGCTCCCTGGTTGAAAAAAGCAGATGACCTTGTCGTTCATGTAGTACGCCGGCATTCCATACCACGTCTTGGTCGTGATCTCAGGGGAGACTCCCATGACCAAGGTGTGGATGGCTGTGGCCATCTTCTGCTCAGCGGGGGTCATCTCCGCAATCTTGCGGGACACTTGCTCTTCTCCAGAGAGTTTCTTGAACTCGCGGGCTTCACGGGCCCGCTCCTTCATCGCATCGCGCTCGGCATCGGTGAAAGCGGAGGTGTTCTTCTTTTGCTCGGCCATGTGATGAGCATAGGAGAAACTTTCGCACTGGGCTCTTGGACCTGAAAAATTTGCGCACGACCCAGGCAAAGTTAACCCACACCAGCTATCGTGGCTACACGTTGTAATGATGCAACGCCATGGGAGACCACCAAGTCCGCCCATTTTCTGGCTTCCTCACCCCGGCAGCCCCAACAACGCCCGTTGTTGCTCGATTCTCGTGTCCCTTTTACGGTGAGGAAACTCCAATGTCTTTTCGTATTCGTGAATACCACCCCGCTGATACCGATGCTGTGCTCGAGCTCTGGGAGAGTGCCAAGTCCCACGGCTTTGAACCTGTATATGGTTTGGCTGAGGTTTTGGCGTCGTGTCAGAAAGACCACGCTGTGGTTGCCGTCGCAGATGGCCGAGTGGTGGGCGCTGCTGTGGCACGGGCAGCCCATGAGCAAGGGTGGATTGTCTTCTTCTCCACCCTCTCCGATTATCGCCGCCAAGGGATAGGAAGCTCTCTTCTCTCGGCGTTGGAAGCCCGCATGGCCCCGCTCGGGCTCACCAAACTCTCGATTCTCGTCCCCGAAAGTCAGGACGAGTCCGGAGTCCTCGATCGCGCGGGCTTTGTCGACAAGAATCACTTGAGTTATTTTGAGCGGGAAATTCCAATTAGCGAGAAGGAACGCAGCATCCTGGGCGAATTGGGTGGTCGTGTTCTTCCGCGGGACCTGTGGTCGGGCATTGCTGGCATGCAAAAAGAAAAGGAGATGCTGGAGCGTCGGCTTGTTCTCCCCCTCTCCGATGCTGCTCTGGCGGAGAAATTCGGGGTGGAGCCACCTCGCTCGATTGTCCTTTTTGGGCCTCCCGGGACCGGGAAAACAACATTTGCAAAAGCGGTGGCCTCCAGGCTCGATTGGCCCTTCGTCGAAGTTTTTCCTGCCAGGTTGGCGGCTGATCAGAAAGGTCTTGCTGGAGCGCTAAGGGACACCTTTACTCGCATTTCAGACCTCGACAACGTGGTGGTCTTCATTGATGAGGTGGAAGAGATTGCGGCACAGCGGGGGGGAGAACCCCCCACTGCCCTGCAGGGCGTGACGAATGAGCTTCTCAAGCTCATTCCTATGTTCCGTGAGCGCCCTGGTCGATTGTTGATTGTGGCGACGAACTTCATCCGGGCTCTTGATGATGCTTTCCTTCGTCACGGCCGATTCGACTATGTGATTCCGATTGGGCTGCCCGACAAGACGGCCCGCGAATCCATTTGGCACCGCTACATCCCGCAGGGCGCTCTCGCTCAGGTAGATGTCACCGAGCTGGTCAAGCGCACAGACGGGTTCTCTCCAGCGGATATCGAATTCGCTGCCAGGAAAGCAGCGCAGAAGGCTCTCGAATCAGCGGTCTATAACGACGGGGTGTCGGTTCCCACCGGGCCGACGACTGAGGATTACCTATGGGCAATTGGTGACACACGGATGACCGTGTCCGGTGAAATGGTAGGACAGTTCCTCGAGGACATAGACGCTCTCGCGAGGCTCTAGAGCCGGGGTGACCTCCGTGGCCCAGACTGCTAAGCTTTCCTGGCATTCGAAAGAGTGCCTTAGCGCCCGTAGCTCAACGGATAGAGCATCTGACTACGGATCAGAAGGTTGGGGGTTCGAATCCCTCCGGGCGTGCCACGGTTTCAGAAACTAAGCTGAGGGCATGTCCTGGTATCTCCTCATGGCCGCGGTAGGCGCTTACCTCGCAGATGGTGGATTTCGAAAATCTGAGGCTAAACCCTTTATCTATCTGGTGTATCGAGCCCGCTGGGTGTGGAAAGACAATGCGCACCGGATGCTCGGCATTTCTGGGGTCATCATCACGATTCTCGGCATCTTCTTCCACTTCACTCTTGGCTAAAGGCCCGGGAGCTTACTCACCAGCCGAGAGCCACCGGTAGCGCAAAGGCCATCAATCCGACCGTGATGGCAAGAGCGAGAATCGAGAGAACGAGGGAGACTCGAGGCATCACTGAGGGGGCCTGATTTTCTGCCTTTTCGGTCGCCATCAGTTTGCGGGAGAACACAATTCCCATAATTCCCAGAGCGATGCACAAAATAGGGATGGTCGAAGACGCTAGAGCGGCGATGGAGAATCCGAGGGTCACGAACTTGTTGGGAGTTCCTCGCATAATGCTTCAGCGTACGCGGCGGACATCGCGGTTGCACCAGTGGAGGCGCAGGTGCACCACAATATAGAAATGCCTAACGTCATCGAGAAGCCTTATGTCATTTTTGTGGGAGACGAGACGAGCCCGGTCTACACAAAGACGGGGAGTGGCATCGCCCACTGGGATCGTGAGAGCTGTGTGGGGCAGATTCGCCTCTCTGCGGAGGCCGCAAACCTTGGGTTGCCGGATATGTCACTCGAGGAAGCCATAGCTGCGGGAGCTAGGACCTTGGTCATCGGTATTGCTGTGGTCGGTGGCGCCATTCCCTCTTCGATGCGGGCTGTGATTGCGGACGCACTGACCCGAGGAATTGATGTGGCATCGGGAACTCACGATCGACTGGCTGATGATCCCGAATTCGCCGCGTTGGCCGCGCAGTCGGGCGCTCGTATTTCGGACGTTCGCGTCCCACCGCCCGGCCTTCCCGTGGGCAAAGGAGCGAAAAGGTCGGGTAAGCGGTTGCTCACTGTGGGCACAGATTGCGCCTTGGGCAAGAAGTACACGGCACTCGCTCTTGCCCAGGAGATGACCAGTCGGGGTATGGACGCAACATTCCGCGCCACCGGGCAAACCGGGATTCTGATTTCCGGCGGAGGAGTGCCCATTGACGCTGTTGTTGCCGACTTTGTTTCCGGGGCAGCAGAGACGCTTTCTCCCGACGCGGCGGAAACGCATTGGGACATCATCGAGGGTCAGGGAGCGATACTCCACCCCGGTTATGCAGCAGTAAGTATGGGGCTGTTGATGGGCTCACAACCCGATGCGATTGTGGTGTGTACCGATGCCACCAGAGAAACCATTGTCGGATGGCCAGATTTTGCTCTGCCGAGCATTCAAGAAATCATCGACCTCACAGTTCGCATCGGATCGGTGGTGAATCCTGACATTCGCGTGGTGGGGATTAGTGCGAACACCTCAGCGTTGAGTGATGCGGAGCGAGAAGACTATTTGAGCCGTCTGTCGCAGGAGCATGGCGTTCCCGCCGTGGATTCCGTGGCCACGGGGGTAGGACCGATTGTGGATGCTGTGCAGTCGTGACCGTGTCTGTGTCGATAGAGCGGGTCTCAATTCCCCTTCATGAGCCACTGGTCATTACGGGCCACTCGTTCTCTCATCTGAACACCGTGTGGGTCACCATGGAAAGAGAGGGTGTGATCGGAAGAGGCGAGGGAACCGGCTCCTATTACTTAGGGGAAACCCAAGACAGCATCGTCGAAGAGATTGAGAGCATTACCCCAGCGCTCGAGAGTGGCATTTCTCGAGAAGAACTGCAAGACCTCCTCCCCCCGGGGGGTGCTCGTAACGCTGTGGACTGCGCGCTGTGGGACCTGGAGTGCAAAGAAGCGGGCCAGACCATCTGGGAACGAGTCGGTGTCACACCACCTGAGCTCACCACCGTCGCCACCATTGGAGTCGGTGAACCCGACATCATGGCCGAGCATGCCCGGCGCTGGTCGAGCTACCCCCACCTCAAGATCAAGCTCTCAGCAGAGTCCCCCGTGGAGAAGATGCGGGCCATCAGAAGCGCTCGCCCCGATGCTGTCTTGGTCGTGGATGCCAATCAGGCGTGGAGCTTTGCGGAGCTCCAGGAGTATCTGCCAGCACTTGTTGAACTGGACATTGCCATGATCGAGCAACCCCTGCCTCGAGGTGGGGATGCGGAGCTCGAAGGGTTCGACTCTCCCATTCCTTTGGGGGCAGACGAAAGTTGCCTGAGCCTTGCCGAATTAGACAGCGCTGTCAGCAGATATGACGTCATCAACATCAAGTTGGACAAGTGTGGTGGGTTGACGGAGGCGCTCGCGATGGTGGAGGCCGCACAACACGCTGGCAAAAGACTCATGGTGGGAAATATGACCGGGTCTTCACTATCAATGGCCCCCTCGTTCGTGGTGGGACAGTTTTGTGAGTTTGTCGATATCGACGGTCCTCTTTTGCTGCGCCACGACATCGACCACGGCCTGACGTACTCCCCGGAGGGAGTCGTGAGCCCCCCCAGCTCAGAGCTGTGGGGGTAGGTCCCTTCCCGCTGCTCTGTGGATGACTATCCCTCAGCTCACCTGACGCGCTTATGGTGGGTCCCTCGTAAGCAGAGGGAAGCCAGATGGGATCGATGCCTCAGGACAAGGAGACCCGTTCCTGCATAAGAGCGCTTGAACAGCGGTGGGGGTGGAGTTTTCGAGCCTCTACAGGGGGGCACGCCCACGCTGCCGGGCGGTTGTTGTGCGGGCACGGTCCGGGTGGTTGTCAATTCTCTATCCTCTCGACCTCATTGAATTCAGCAAGGGTGATTTGGAAGTTGGCCAGGCGCTGCCCTCATGGGTTTGCTCCGAATTCAGCGAGATGGTGAAGATGTTGGCACATGACAACAAACTGATAGGGTGTGAGAAAGGGAGGTTCGTATGCCTGTGTATTCCGTGGTCGCTGATGTGGTCTGGTTTGATCCTGATGACTCGGCAACTCTAGAGGCCTTATCCCGTGCTCCGTTTCCCCTCGTGCCCCAGTGGGTGGGTTCAGCCGCATCCGTTGGAGCTGAAGTAACGGCGGAGAATCCCGAATCAGCGTTGAGCGCCTTCAGCGACATTCTCGCGGGGGCAGGACTCGAGGTTGTCAGGTTTGATCTGGGCCTGATGTCGATTTCTGACATTGCGGAAGAGCTTGAGGTGTCCCGGGAGACCACTCGTTTGTGGGCGACAGGGCAACGGCGAGATGGCTTTCCTCTCCGATTTGCCCATGTCGGTCAGTCCCAGGTGTGGGCATGGTCAGAAGTTTATGAATGGGCAATTCATCATGGTTACGACCTTGGCGCGTCTCCTCAACCGATTCCTTTGGCAGCACTTGAGAGGTCAAACGGCGAGCTCGCGAATCGCAAACTTCTCACTGTCTAGAATTGAATCAGGCACACCACGACACCCTCATGACTCCAGCACTCTTTGACCTCGACCTCGATCAGCTCCGAGCACGCCTCGTCCAGCTAGAAGAGTGGGGGCGAGCCCTTGAGTCCGGTGATGACAACTACGTAGAGACCCTCCGGCACGAAGTCTTCGAGCTGGGCGGTGATGAGGAGGATGAGTGGAACGACTATCACCGAGTCCGCAACGAATTCGATCGTCGCGCTTCGGAGGAGTTCGATTTAGGGCAGTAGGCCTATTCGGCGAACGCAAGTATTCGGTTTGAGAACTTGAATTCCCCGACATAGAAATGTCCCGCTACGACCTCGAGTGACGCCGGGAAATAGAAACGATCGGCGGTTGTCTGAGGTCGATCTCCCATCTCACCACCCAGAATTTGAGCAGGTTCAGCCCCGGCGATGGCGTCGTCGAGAGAATTCCAGATTTGGACTCTGTGGAACGACGTGTCAGCAATACCGAACCCAAAGGGTAGGAATTTCGCCTGATTGGGCAGGTTTACTCTGACCTGAAGGGCTTGCGGTGAGGACGTTGTGGTGACGTCAACAACGAACACCTCAGATCCTTCCTTCGGCGCGATTGCCAAAACCCCATCTCGCATGTCGAGGCGCCCAGGACCCCTGACGCTGTAGGAACGCAGAGGTTCGTCGCCAGCGGAGGGAATTCCTTCGAACACAGCGACGGTGTCAGACTGTGGCTCCGAAACTGCTAGGTATGTCCCGTCGTAGGCGACACCCTTCAGATCGGAGATTTCGAGAGTTCCGAGTTGGTTACGGATGACCTCGTCTGGCAGATTCCCCGGTTCGAAATCTCTCCAGATTGCGAGCGAGTCACGTCCAGCAATGATGAGTGTTCCCTCTGCATAGGTGTTGTCCCACGCGGGAAAACCTGTCAGGTAGATGTAGTCGGCTGGTGCACCGTTCTCTCCGGGTGCTTCGTTCCAGACATACATGCGTCGGTCGTAGTCACTGCTCGCCACGAGCGCACCATCGGCATTGGCGAGCACCGGGTTCTGGATGTAGCCATCCCGCAGCAGAGTGGAGACGTCAGGGTCAGGATCAAAGACCGAGAAATCCGGAGTCTTTCCCTCGAGGGAGTCAGGAATTGAATTCCAGCCTGTGACTCGGTTGCCGTTGTATTCGATGAAGTAGATCGCGGTGTCGGTGATCACTACGTCACCACCGTCACCACCAAGGTAACTGTGTGCCGGGGCTCCTGGGATGTTTGCCACGGTCCTAATCGTGGGCTGTGGTTGGGCTTGCGGCGGATTGGCTGGTTCGCCGGGTTCCCCGGGAGGGGGAGGGTTGTCACCCTGTGGTGGTTGAGGTTGGTCGCCCTCCGGTGGCGGCCCCATGGGTGTCATGGCGGAACCAGTGGTCTGGCGTGCAAGAGCAGAGGCATCATCGGTCGGGAACGTGGGCCACAGGTGTGCATCTTGGCCACCAGCGGCGAGGGCAATCATGCCGTCGTCTGAGACATCACCTTGGTACCAATCCCAAATGCATCCATCGGGGGGACCGATGGGAAGCCTATTCACCCAGATGTGAGACTGGCGGTTTCGGTTCTGTGGGGCTTCTCCCCAGCAGTTAGCTTGCGATCCGTTCTCGTCACCGATGAGGAAGTTCGATCCGTCAGAGGTGATGTTACGAGGTGTTCCCACTCCGTCGGGATCCGACGAGTTCGACGGTGCTGAATTCTCATTGCTCGGGAAACTGTCCCACACCAAGACGAATCCTTTGCGGGTGTCCGTGACGACGAGCGATTCACCATCGGACCAAATTCCCCATGGCCAGGCGTCGGTGTTTCCGGTGAGCTTGGCTAAATCAAGGGCGTAATCGGCGGGCTGCCCGTTGCTCGTGGGTACCGAGTTGTAGACAAGGATTCTGCCGTTCTCGGTGTCGGCAATGAGGAGTTGACCTTGGGGAGTTATTTCCACTGCTCCTGGCCAGTTGAGGTCAGCCAACCCTGTTCCCGGTGTGATGTCGGTGAAATCGGGCTGGCCAATCACCACATCAGGCTCAGTGGGACTGGTGGGAAGGGAGTTAAAGACGAGGACTCGATTGTTGAAGCGATCGGCGACAGCAAGGTTGGTTCCGTCACTGGCCCCACTCGCTGGGTGGTTAAGAGAAGTACTGGACTCGGTGACGTCAGGCCCGAAACCGGAAAGCCCGAATTCGGCCGTCGTTCCAGGAATCGTTGCCAAAGACCCTGTGGACGTGGCGTACGACGTCTCCATCGCACACACCTCGAACTCACCGTCTGGCATCTGGACGATGTACCCAGCGACAACTTGCTCGCATGTGGTGAGGTCGGCGGCTGCCGGAGTGGTCTGCGAGTCACCCTCCGGTGAGGATGGATCCATGGTGATCGAGGGACTCGAGCACCCGGAGAGAATGAGCCCGCTACCGAGTATGAGCGTCGCTAGGGCACGTACCGAGGGAATGTACATGGCTTGATAGTAGACCTGAAAATGCCGACAGTCGTACTAGTTGACTTGCCCCAAAGCATTGCGGAAGAACGTAGTCAGCGCCCTCGCGTAGCGATCGGTTTCTGTCAACATCCCCTCGGTGTGATCAGCACCCTCAAAAGTTTCCAGTGTCACCTCGACACCGGCGTTCTCGGCGTAGTCACGAAACTTGAGCGCACCCTCGTAGGCCAGGCGCTGATCGTCAGTGCCATGGAGAAGCAAGAGAGGCCGGTTGCCAGCGGAGTCGATTCCTGCCGAAATCGGTGTCTCGTTGAGGTCCACACCACGGAGCATCGCTGCTGTGTCCGCAAGACTCCAGAGGAATCCAGGGAAACCCTGGAACTCCACCTCACGACGAGCTGTCTCGGCAAAATCAAAGATGGGTGCTTCCATCGCGAATGCGCTCACGTTGTCTGTCTTGGCAGGAAGGATCGCGGTAGCAATGGCTCCACCTGAGACTCCAAACATGCCGATTTTGTCG
>JAIOWW010000008.1 GCA_021741925.1 Pontimonas sp.
CAATGTTTCCGGAGAGTTCGGCGATTACCGAGGTTGTGTCCACAGGTGTTTCCTTCCATGTTGTCAGCCCGATGGCGTATCGGGCTGAGGTTTAGTGTTCTTCCGCCAGCGCGAGCTGGAGGTAGACGGCGGTCAAAAGTGTGAAGACGTAGGCCTGCAGGGTTGCGACCAACAACTCAAAAAACGTGAATGCGATGCTGAACGCAATCGTTCCAATTCCAAACAACCCCATCCAGGAATCAGAGTAAAGGATGAAGAAGTGGGTTGCGGAGAAAAAGAGAACGAGCAGGAAGTGACCCACCACCATGTTCATCAACAACCGCAAAGTGAGGGTGACCGGGCGAAGAATGAAGGTCGAGACAAACTCGATGGGCGTCACGATGATGTAGAGCGGCCACGGAACACCTGGGGGCAAGAGGGAGTTCTTCAAGAACGCGACCGGATGCTTACGCAGACCGGCATAAACAAAGGCCACATACGCGGCGATCGCCAACACCAGAGGCATCCCAATGACGCTGGTTCCGGCAATGTTCAGCCCAGGGATAATTCCCGTCACATTCATGAACCAGACCAGGAAGAAAATCGTGGTGAGCAGGGGCAAGAAGCGCTTGCCATCTTTCTCACCGAGAAGATCCTCAGCGATGTTGACGCGCACCAGGTTCAGCGCCATCTCGATGGTTCCCTGGAATCGAGTAGGGACAACCCGCATCTTTCGAGTTCCGAACCAAAACACTAGAACCAGCGCGACAACCGCGAGAAGTCTGACAAGAATGATCCGGTTGACCTCAAAAATGGTGCCTTCAAACAGGACCGCGGGTGGGAAAAATTCCTCAATCGTCGGGGGACTGAAAGTTTCACCGGCTGCTAACTGGAACAGCGTGTCAGTGGCTTCTGTTAACAGCTCTGTCTCCAGTTTCGGGGCGCAGGTGAGCGCGGCGAATGTCGTCATGACGACTCTAGCAAAGCAATCCTGGGTGGAACGAATCAGCCTTCAGCCGAGGGTTGAGGCAAAGCGGTCCGGGGAAATCACGGAGAAAATATCAGTGAGGGGGATGGCTCCCTCTCGGACTACCCGCAATTTTCCCTGCGGTGCATCAAGCGAGGTCGCATCGATCACCGTGGATACCTCTTTACCGGGTTTTTCCTCCGCCGCACCCAGCACCACCGCGACGGAATCCACAAACCTCTTCTGCAGAGCACCAGGTGAGACAAGGGGTTTGCCTCCCCGCGCCCACGCTCCCGACTGCGCGAGAGGCCCTGTTTCGCTCAACAACTCCAGCGCAATACGGTTCGCCGGCATGCGCAAAGCCACGGTTCCCTTCGTGTCACCAAGATCCCAGCTGAGAGATTCACCCGCCGGCACGATGAGGGTGAGGGCTCCAGGCCAAAACTCGCCCGCGAGAGTTGCCACATCGTCGGCAACCTCGGCAGCCAGAGCGCGCAGTGTCGGAATGCCCGGAACGAAGACCGACAGTGGCGCGTCTTGTGGCATACCCCTCGCGTCGCGTAATGCCTGCACGGCGCTGGGCTTAAACGCGTCAGCAACCAATGCATACGAGGTGTCAGTCGGGACGCAGACAACCTGACCTCGACCAATCGCCATGCGTGCATGGCGCATCCCCTGCAGCAGCTCCGCCTTGTTGGCGGTCTTGAAGAGTTCGGCGCTCACGCAAACAAGCTTGCCACGGCCTCGCGGAAGTGTGCCGTGTGGGCCGCCACATCCGCGGAGGTCGTTGCCGGGCTCATGAGCGCCATGTTGTGGAAAGGGGTCAAGAGAATGCCTCTATTGAGAGCATGCAGGTGCAAGAACTGCTGGAGTTCAAAATCATCAGCGCCCGCGGCCTCCGCCCCATCTTGCGGGGCGTGTGGAAGGAAGCTGTACTCAGCCCGGGTGCCAAGCTGGGTCACCTGCCAGGGAACATTGAACTCCTCGATGGCGGAGTGAACACCTTCCGTCCACTCGGTGGCGCGCTGAATCATCTCGGGATACGCCTCAGCCGTGAGTACCTCGCCGAGCGTTGCCCGGATGGCCGCAAGCGACAGGGCGTTCCCGGCGAGGGTCCCGCCCACTCCCCCGACATCAATGTCCTCGAGATGGATTGAGTCGCGAACACGCTCTTGGAGCTCGCTGGTCATACCGTAAGCGCCAGCGGGAATACCACCCGCAATCGTCTTGCCAATCACGACAGCGTCGGGCTTCAACCCGTCGCGCTTCGTCATACCGCCAGGACCTGCACAAATGGTGTGGGTCTCATCGATGATCAGCACAGCCCCGTGCTCGGTGCAGAGCTCACGCAGTGCCTTGTGCCAGCCGTCATCGGGCAACACAATGCCGATGTTGGTCATCGCTGGTTCCACCAGTGCGCAGGCAATGTCGCCCGTGGCAAAAGCCTTCTCGAGAGCCTCCACATCGTTGAAGGGCACCACAACCGTGGTCAGATCGGGGTCCACGGGGGCGCCGATATTCCCGCGCCTCGCCACCACACTGCCGTGGTTATCGAGAGTGGCAAACGTTTCGTCGACACTTCCGTGGTAGCAGTAGTCCATGACGAGGACCTTGCGCTTGCCCGTCACCTGGCGGGAGTAGCGAATCATCGCCCGGTTCGCGTCTGTGGCGGTCAGGGTGAACTGCCACATGGGCACCCCGAACCGTTCAGCCAGCATTCCGGCGGCAATCGCTGCATCCTCAGTCGGCAACATGGTGGTGATGCCCTGGGCGAGCTGGGCTGTCACTGCTCGCACAGTGGGCTCAGGTGAGTGGCCGACCATAGCCCCGGTGTCACCCAGGCACAGGTCAACATGGTCGCGCCCATCAACACAGGTGAAGTGAGCGCCCTGGGCGCTCTTGACATAGACCGGCCAGGGGCCAGGCCATTTCGCCATCCACAGCATCGGCACACCATCAGGCATGCTGCTCTTCGCGATCTCATAATGGGCTTTGGATTGTGGCCGCTCGGCTTCAAATCGAGCGACTTCCTCAGCCATGAGAGCGGCCAGACGGGAGCGGTCAACGAACATGTGGGGTGCCCTCCAGAGCAATCAATCGGGAAAAACTAGCCAGCGAGTGAGAGCCTCTTACGCTTGATAGCGCCCCCCACCTGCGCAATCAACACCAACAGAATGGCGGCAAAGAACACACCGGAGGCGATCACATTAGCCTCAGCGGGAATTCCTCGGGCCGCCGCCGTGTAGACGAAACGGGGGAACGTCATCGCTGGGCCAGCGTTGAAGTTGGTAATGATGAAGTCATCAAAACTGAGAGCAAAGGACAGGAGT
This sequence comes from Pontimonas sp., assembly GCA_021741925.1. Lineage (GTDB taxonomy): Bacteria > Actinomycetota > Actinomycetes > Actinomycetales > Microbacteriaceae > Pontimonas. The sequence continues at coordinate 3,277 of JAIOWW010000008.1, forward strand.
GCGGCCGCGATGATTCCAGGAACGAGCAGCGGGAATGTCACACGCCAGAAAACCTGTGAGGGTGATCCGTAGAGGTCACGCCCGGCCTCCTCGAGAGCCGGATCGAGCACAGCAACTCTTGCTCGCACCGTCACCACCACGAAGCTGATGCAGAACATGGTGTGGGCGATGATGACGGTCGACAGGCCCTTCTGGACTCCCAGTTGGAGGAACTGGGCGGCAAGTCCCGCCCCCAACACAACCTCGGGTGTTGCCATAGGCAAGAACAGCAGGAGTGTGGTCGCATTTCTGAAACGGAATCGATAACGCACCAGGGCAATCGCGATGGCTGTACCCATAGCCGTCGCGAGGACAGTGGACACACCGGCCACCAGAATCGAGTTGCCAAACGCGCTACAAACATCCTGCGCATTGCAGACTTCAAGCCAGTTATCAAAGGTGAAACCCCGCCAGACGATGTTGGTGCGCCTCGCGTCATTGAAGGAGAACACGATCGTGTACACGATGGGGATGAGCAGGAAAATCATCGCCATCCCTGTGTAAATCCACAGCAGATACTTGCCAAAGCCCCTCATAGCAGGTCATCCGTTCCACTGCGTCGGACATAAGCGGAGACCAGAATCAGAATCGACATCATGAGAATCAACGACAGTGCTGCGGCAGCGGGGAAGTTCTGAAGAACCAAGAAGTTTGCCTCGATTACGTTTCCCATCATCGCGGTGTCGGTCGAGCCCAGGAAGTCTCGGCTCGCGTTGATGTAATCGCCGGTCGCGGGAATGAAAGTCAAGAGAGTTCCTGAAATGACACCAGGGATAGACAGGGGGAACGTGATCGTGCGGAACACCGTCAACGGGTTGGCGTACAGGTCCTCGCCTGCTTCCACGAACCGCAGGTCAAGCTTCTCCAGGGTCGTGTAGATCGGCAACGCCATGAATGGCAGGAACATGTAGGTCAAACCAAACACCACCGAGAAAGGCGTCCCCGTCAGATAAGCGTCAGCGGGAATCAGTTGGAGAGTCTTGAGAGCACCGACGAAGAATCCCTCATCGGAGAAGATTTGCTTCCACGCCAAAGTGCGCAGCAGGAAGGAAATAAAGAAAGGAGCAATGAGGAGCACGAGCGACAGAGCTTGAATAAGCGGATACTTCCGCAACTTGACACCAATGACATAGGCGATGGGATACCCCAAGAGAAGGGCAAAAATCGTCGCTAACGTCGCATAAATGAAGGACCGGGAAATATGGGAAAAGTAGGTCGAGACCACCTCAAGATAGTTTTCCCACCGGAACGAATTCTGGAACTCACCGAGGAACCCCCCGGGAACCGGGGCTTGGAAGCTGGTGATGACCAACGAAAACAGAGGCGTCACGAAGAACAGAATCAGGTACAAGATGCCGGGCAGTAGCAACCACAACGCCACAGGAGACTTCCGTTGCACCTGAGCGAGCGGCGCCTGCGTCCCTGCTGGCGCTGCTGTTTGAAAAGCTCCAAAAGCCACTAGGACTCCTCGAGTTCAGCTTCTAGCTTTTCTCGCTCCTGCACCGCTACCGACTGAGTGTCGGTGTCTGCTTGAAAACGCTCCTCCTGGGGTGGCGCATCGGCGAGACCAAACGCGTGGGCAACCTGCCACGAGAGATACACCTCGTCGCCGTGTTTAGCGTGCTCACCCAGGGATGTGTTCTGGGCGAACACTGAGATCTCTCCGAGCCCTGGGACATCAACCAGGTACTGTGTGCTCACGCCGCTGAAGGAAGCATCGACAACCCGGCCGGGACCCACGACAGTCTCTGAGGAACCGGCTGTGGGCTTGCTCTGGTGCAGAGTGACTTTCTCGGGGCGAATTCCGATTGTCACCACACCGCGGTGGGCAACAGCGCGGTCGCTTGGAACCCTCAACTCGTAACCGTGCGATGCCACACTCACGACATTCGCCGTGGTACCGGTGACCTCGCCCCCGAAGAGATTGGACTGGCCAAGAAATGTCGCCACAAATGCAGTCTGTGGGGACTCATAGAGCACCTCTGGAGCGCCCATCTGTTCAATCCGACCCTGGTTCATGACCGCGACCGTGTCAGCCATGGTCATCGCTTCCTCTTGATCGTGGGTGACATGGAGGAAGGTGAGGCCGACCTCGGACTGAATATCTTTGAGCTCAAGCTGCATCTGACGACGTAGCTTCAGATCGAGAGCACCCAAGGGCTCGTCCAGGAGAAGGAGAGCGGGTCGATTCACCACAGCACGCGCGAGGGCAACACGCTGTTGTTGACCGCCCGAAAGCTGCGATGGCTTCCTCGTTGCGACGTGGGCAAGCTCGACGAGCGATAGTGCGTCACGAGCAAGCTTTTCGGCGTCAGCAATCTTGCGACGCTTCAGCCCGAACATAACGTTCTCGAGGATGGTCATGTGCGGGAATAGGGCGTAGGACTGGAATACCGTGTTGACCGGACGCTGATAGGCCTTGGTGGAGGTGACGTCTTTCCCGCCAATCAAAATCTGACCTTCGGTAGGCTCCTCCAGCCCTGCTACGAGCCGAAGCGTCGTGGTTTTTCCACAACCGCTAGGCCCGAGCAGGGCGAAGAAGGAACCAGCCGGAATCTCTAACGTGAGGTCATCGATTGCTGTAAACCCTGGGAAACGTTTGGTGACGTTCACCAAGGACAGGTCGGCACCCGCCTCCGCAAACTGCTTTGCTGAAGCGTCAGACATTTCGTTGTCGACCCTGCGTTACTAGGCGCCGAGTGCGATGGCCTGGAAAGCTGCCTGGTACTCGTTGTCCTCATCAGAGGTGAGAGTGCGGAAGGCCTTCACCTGAGACAGTGTTGCGTCATCAGGGAAGATCATCTTGTTCTCAGCCAATTCGGGGTCAATCTCCAAAGCAGCTTCGTAAGCACCCTTGACCGGGGTCACGTAGTTCACCCACGCAGCAACCTCAGCAGCAACCTCAGGCTCGTAGTAGTAGTTCATGAGCGTTTCTGCGTTGGTCTTGCGGGGCGAACCGATCGGCACAACCATCGTGTCGTTCCAGATTGTCGCACCGGACTCGGGAATGACGAAGCGCCACTTCTCGCCGTCGTCGTAGCCGTTCTCGAAGTTAATCAGCGTGATGTCACCAGACCAACCGATAGCGACCAAAGCGTCCTCGTTGACGAGGTCTTCGGTGTAGGAGTTACCTCGCACGTTACGGATCTGACCAGCCTCGACTTGCTCGCGCAGCACGTCAAGTGCCGCGTTGAATTCGTCAGCACCCCAGTCAGAGGAAATGTCAACGCCGTTGGCCATCATCAGGAGACCCACGGTGTCGCGCATTTCGGAGAGAACCACTACGCGGCCCTTGAGCTCGGGAGCCCACAGGTCCTCCACCGTGCGGATTTCGCCGACCTTTTCGGTGTTGTAGGCCAAACCAGCAAAGCCACCCTGCCACGGAAGGCTCATTTTGCGGCCGGGATCCCATCCTGGGTTAGCAAGGGAATCAACAACGTTGGCCTTGTTGGGAACGTTGGCCTCGTTCAGTTCCTGAACGAAACCCAACTGACCCCAACGGGCTGCCATCCATTCGGTGGGAACAACGATGTCAGCGCCGATGTCTTGACCGAGCTGAAGCTGGTCGCGGACCTTGGCGTAGTAGGTGTTGTTGTCGTCATAGTCGACCATGTAGTTGACGGAGATTCCGGTCTGCTCCTGGAATCGAACCAGGGTGGGGTAGTTGCCGTCGTCGTCCTCGTCAATGTAGAAGGGCCAGTTAGACCAGTTCAACGTGGGGTCTGATGCCGAGATGTCCTCGGCAGCGACCAGGTCACTGTCGGCGGCACACGCGGAGAGACCCAGTGCCACGGCACCACCACCAGCCCCGGCGAGGAACGAACGCCTCGAGAGCTGTGACTTGCGGGCCATCTTGACGAGGCTGCGGACCATGGGGTCTTCGGGAAGCGGGCGATTCATCATTGAACTCCTTCATTCACTGTGGTGCTGGTGCACAAGGGTTGTATTGATACTAGACCTCACACCCAGCGTCCAAGGACGCCTGGCGTTACAGCCTCGTAACTCTCTTCGTTTTGTAGTGTTTACTCTCCAATAAATGACATGACGTGCTTGATACGGGTGTAGTCCTCGAACCCATACTGGGAGAGGTCTTTGCCATACCCGGAGTGCTTGAAGCCTCCGTGGGGCATCTCGGCCACCAGCGGAATGTGGCAGTTGATCCAGACAGCACCAAAGTCCAAGCCCTTGGCGAAGCGCATCGCGCGTGCGTGATCCCTCGTCCACACGCTGGAGGACAGACCGTAGAGAACGTCGTTTGCCATTTGCATGGCTTCCTTCTCTTGGGTGAAGGGCTGCACCGTGATGACCGGTCCGAAAATCTCGGTCTGGATCGCGTCATCCTTTTGCTTCAAGCCGGTGACAACGGTGGGCTCAATGAAGTAGCCCTTGTCACCCTTGCGGACACCGCCGGTCTCGACCTTCGCGTGACCAGGAAGAGCATCAATCATGCCCATCACACGAGTCATCTGGTTCTGGTTATTGACCGGACCATAGAACGTGTTCGGGTCGCTAGGGAGACCGGTCTGAACATTTGCAGCAACCCACTTCGTGAGCGCTGCAACGAACTCATCGTGCACGTTCTTGTGCACGAGAACACGAGTTGCGGCAGTGCAGTCCTGACCGGCGTTGAAGAACCCGGCAATGCCGATTCCCTCCACAGCCTTGTCGATGTCGGCGTCGTCAAACACAATGACGGGTGCTTTTCCACCGAGCTCCAGGTGAACTCGCTTGAGGTCGGTGGAGGCTGCTTTGGCCACCTCCATACCTGCGCGGACTGACCCGGTGATGGAGACCATCTGGGGAATTGTGTGATCAATCATCGCCGCACCGCTGGTGCGTTCTCCGGTGATGACATTCACCACTCCCGGTGGCAAGTGAAGGGAGCAGATCTCCGCCAGGAGCAGGGTGCTCTGCGGGGTGGTGTCAGAGGGCTTCAAGACGGTGGTGTTTCCGGCAGCAACCGCAGGAGCAAACTTCCACACGGCCATGTTCAGCGGATAGTTCCAGGGGGTCACCTGCCCCACAACACCAATGGGCTCGCGACGAATCATGGAGGTGTGATCCTTCATGTATTCGCCAGCACTGCGACCCTCCAGGTTTCTGGCAGCTCCGGCGAAGAACCGAATCTGGTCAACGCTGAGCATGATTTCGTCGTCGACCAGCGAGGTGCGTGGCTTTCCGGTGTCTTGGGATTCCAGGTCAGCGAACTCCTCGGCGCGCTTTTCCATTTCGTCTGCGATGCGGAAGAGAGCGAGCTGACGCTCACCCGGAGTGGTCTCACCCCAGGTCTCGAATGCGGTCTGCGCTGCCTGGTAGGCGGCATCAATATCTGCCGGTGAGGAGATGGGTGAGTGTGCGTACACCTCCTCGGTTGCTGGGTCGACAAGCTCCAGGGCTTCCTTGCCCTTCGCCTCGACGTAGGAACCATTGACGAAGTTCTTGAGAGTGCGTGTAGTCATGTCGATACCCTAGCCCAGGATGAAGCCGGAGGTCTAGGGGCCGTTTTTGTCAGAATTTCGTTGAAAAATAGCAAAAACCTTGAGTTTTCAATTGCATTTTGCGCAAATTGATGCGAAAATCACACTATGCCGAAATCAGCGCGGACCCGGGCAGTGGCACTGGATGATCCCTCGAAGGACATCATTAGCCTGCTCCAGCGCGACGGTAGAAAGTCTTACGCAGAAATTGGCAAGACCGTAGGACTGAGCGAAGCCGCTGTCCGACAACGGGTCAGCAAACTCACCGACGCCGGCATTATGCAGATTGTGGCGGTGACCGATCCCGCCCAACTGGGGTTCCACCGCCAGGCCATGATTGGAATTCGCGTCAACGGCGATGCGAGAAAAGTTGCCAACACGCTCAAAGCGATTGAACAGGTCGACTACCTTGTGTTGACCACAGGACGCTTCGACATCCTCGCCGAGATTGTCTGCGTAGATGATCACGAACTCAGAGAAATCTTGCACGGATCCATCCGCACCATTGACGGCGTGCTGGACACCGAAACCTTTACCTACCTATCACTAGAGAAAGAACACTACGACTGGGGAACACGATGACGATTATCGACAAACTGAAACTGAAGAAGACCACTAAGCCCGCCAAACCGAGTGCAAAGAAGCGCACCAAGAAGGCAGAAACCCTGCAAGACAAAGCGCGGGATCACCTCTGGATGCACTTCACCCGCCAGGGCCCGCTCTCCGGCGGAGCCGAGGTTCCCGTCATCGTCAAAGGCAACGGCCACCACATTTGGGATGACAAAGGTAAGCGCTACATCGATGGACTCGCCGGACTCTTCGTCGTGAACGCTGGTCACGGGCGCGCCCGTTTGGCTGAGGTAGCCCGTCAGCAAGCCGAGGAGCTTGCGTTCTTCCCACTCTGGTCTTATGCCCACCCGGCAGCGATTGAGTTGGCCGACAAGCTGGCCGATTATGCGCCGGGGGACCTGAACAAGGTTTTCTTCACCACCGGCGGTGGTGAAGCGGTCGAGAGTGCCTTCAAGCTGGCAAAACAGTATTGGAAACTCAAAGGCCAGCCGATGAAGCACAAAGTTATCTCTCGCTACGTCGCCTACCACGGCACCCCGCAGGGGGCTCTGGCTATCACCGGTATTCCGTCGATGAAGGCCATGTTTGAGCCACTCACCCCCGGTGGTTTCCGCGTTCCCAATACCAACTACTACCGAGCTGAGGAAATGGGATTCCCCGGCGGGACCGAAGAAGAGTTCGGTCTGTGGGCGGCAAACCGCATCGAGGAGATGATTGAGTTCGAGGGCCCCGAAACCGTGGCCGCAGTGTTCCTCGAGCCCGTCCAGAACTCCGGCGGATGTTTCCCCCCACCCCCCGGATACTTCCAGCGGGTGAGAGAGATCTGCGATAAGCATGATGTCTTGCTCGTCAGCGACGAAGTCATTTGTGCGTTTGGTCGCATTGGTGAAATGTTCGCCTGCAACGCCTTTGACTATGTCCCCGACATCATCACGTGCGCCAAGGGCATGACCAGTGGGTACTCCCCGATCGGCGCGATGATCACGAGTGACCGGTTGTTTGAGCCCTTCAGCAAGGGGGACACCACGTTCTATCACGGCTACACCTTTGGTGGTCACCCCGTGTCGGCAGCGGTGGCACTCGAGAATCTGAAGATTTTCGAAGAGGAAGGCATCAACGAGCACGTGCGGAAGAACTCTCCGAAGTTCCGCGCAGCGCTCGAGCGCCTGCTCGACATCCCGATCGTGGGAGATGTTCGCGGCGCCGGATACTTCTTTGGTATCGAGCTGGTCAAAGACAAGGTCACTAAGGAAACCTTCTCCGACGAAGAGTCCGAGAAACTCCTGCGTGGCTTCCTCTCCAAGGCGCTCTTTGAGGCGGGACTCTATTGCCGCGCTGATGACCGAGGAGACCCCGTGATTCAGTTGGCACCGCCGCTCACTATTGGGCCAGCAGAGTTTGACGAGATTGAGGCGATCCTGCGTGATGTGCTTACTCGGGCGTCGAAGCTGATCTAGTTCTTGTGACGGACTACCGACGACTCTCGCTCTGGCACGAGGGGCTGAGCGAGAACCTCACACCGAGGCCCGGGCTCAGCCCTGCCGAGCGAAGCACCCACTGGGATGTCATCATCATGGGTGCGGGCTATACCGGGCTCTGGACCGCACTGTCACTGGTGGAGCAATCCCCCGCCACTAAGGTGCTCATCCTTGAAAAAGAGATTGCTGGTTTTGGGGCGTCGGGTCGAAATGGTGGCTGGGTGTCAGCACTCTTCCCCGCGAGCACGAGCGCCCTGATCAACCGCCACGGGGTTGAACAAGCCACAGCGATGCGCCAGGCGATGGTCGACTGCGTGCCCTCCGTGGGTGCGTGGGCCTCCAAGCTCGACATCGATTGCGACTTTGTCCAGGGTGGAACCACCTCTCTCGTGAGAGCAGATATCCACCGACAGCGAGCGCAGGCCTCCCTGAAGGACGCGTCCATGACACCGGTGGACTCGCCAGAATGGAAAGACCCTGCTGACACTCTCCAGGCCACCCACGCCCAGGGTGCCGTGTTTGATCCAGCATGCGCGAGGATTCACCCCGCAAAACTGGTGAGAGGTCTCGCCAGTTCTGCGGATAAGGCAGGGATTCGGATCGCCGAACACACGGCGGTGCTGGATTATCGGCCCGGTGTCGTGACCACGACGAGCGGCGACGTCCACGGCGACATCATCATCGATGCGATGGAGGGCTATCGCAGCCAGTTGCGCCCCACGAAGCGGGCATCACTCCCGCTCTACTCACTCATGATCGCCACGGAGCCACTGCCCGACTCTGTGTTTGATGCCATCGGGTTGCCCCACGGAATGACGTTCGCCGATTTCCGATCGCTGGTCATTTATGGGCAGCGCACCGCGGATAACCGGATTGCCTTTGGCGGCAGGGGCGCTCCCTATCACTGGGGCAGCACCATCTCTCCGGAATTTGACCGAGTGCCGCGGGTGTTTCACGCACTGGAGGCCACCCTGAAGGAGATGTTCCCACAGATCGGAGACGCCTGGATTACCCACACCTGGGGTGGGGTGTTGGGCGTCCCCCGAGATTGGCACGCCTCTGTGAGCCTTGACTCTGCGACAGGGATTGGTCGCGCTGGTGGCTACGTCGGCGATGGTGTGGGACTCTCCCACCTGGCCGGCTTCACCCTGGCTGATCTTGTCCTCGGCAAGAGCACCCCACGGACTGCGTTGCCCTTCGTGGGACATCGATCGCCGAACTGGGAACCAGAGCCACTGCGCTACCTCGGAGCGACCGCCGCCATCATTGGGGTGGACCTAGCAGATCGCATCGAGGAGCGCACGGGCAATCGCTCCCTGATTTCACGACTTATCGCGCCACTGACCGGGCACTAATCTTTCGGCTTGTCCCCCGGCAGTGTGACGTCAGACACGTAGGGCATGCGAGATTTCGCCACAACCACCAGGTCGGTGACGAGGGTGGCGAGGACAGACGCGACGATCGTGACAAACAAGATGGTCCGATCGAGCCATTCCTGATCTCCCAGCCAAAACACGGCAGCCAGAAACACCACAAACTTCAGCAGCCAGGTTCCCAGCACTGCGCCAAAAAATCCGGGCGAGAGGACATCGCCCTTGCCGAGCTTGAAACCCCAGATGATGCTCAGCGGTGTCAACCCCAACAGGGCATAGCCGAGAGCTGCGCCCACGAAAGCCCCCAACATCCCGGCAAGTTCCGACATCAGAGCACCCGCAGTCGCCGCCACAATGGCGATAATCGAGGTGACGACAACTCCCGCAAGCAGTGCGCGCCGGGCAATCTGAGACACGGTCATGAGGGGGTTCCTTCCTCCACCGCGAGAGGGTCATCGGGTGCTCGGTTATCGGGGGACAGTGTGACCACGGTGGAACCCACCAGGCCCACGACAATGATGCCAACCGCCAGGTACCAGTCCACAAAGAGGAACATCAACGTTCCAATCGCTAACACCGCCGTCCACGAATAGAGGATGAGCACTGCTTGGCGGTGGGAGTGCCCCATGTCGAGAAGGCGGTGGTGCAGATGAGCCCTGTCTGCATCAAACGGCGACATTCCGCGACGCAATCGGCGTCCCACTGCCAGAGAGAAATCGAGTAGCGGAACAATCAGCACAGCTAAAGGCAAAATCACTGGCAAGAACGCGGGCAAGAGTTGCGTGGGAGAAATAGCGCCGGGATCAATTTGACCGGTAACCGAAATTGCACTCACCGACATAATCAAACCCACCAAGAGCGCACCTGAGTCACCGAGAAATAGTTTGGCGGGATGCCAGTTCAAGGGCAGGAAACCGAGCAAAGATCCCGCCAATAACACGGCGAGGAGGGTAGCGAGGCCGAAGTAGGGGGTCCCTCCCTCTCCCAGTGAGAGAACGAGGGCATACAGGAAAAAGACTGCGTTGGAGATGAGGGCAACACCCGCAGCCAAGCCGTCGAGGCCATCAATAAAGTTGACCGCGTTCATCACCAACACAATCGCGAGGACAGTGAGAACAAGAGAGAGGGTCGGAGAGAATAAGGTGATACCGCCCACAGGGAGCGACACAATTTGCACGCCCTGCCATGCCACCACCCCGGCGGCAATGAACTGGCCCGAGAGTTTGGTCAACCAGTCCAGGTCAATCAGGTCATCGACAACTCCCAATGCCACCACGATAAAACCGGACACCAAAACAGCAATGATGGGCCTGGGGTCCTGGAACACCTCCTCAAACTGAGGAAGCTGGCTCGCCACCAGAGTGGCGAGAACCATTCCGACATAGACCGCTATCCCACCCAGTCTCGGGGTGGGTTTCTGGTGAACGTCACGAGGTCGAATCTCCCGGTGCCAGGCGTATCGAACTCCCAACCTCCAGAGCGCCAGGGCAAGCAGGAAACTGACCGCGACCGCGGAGGCAGCGACCAGCAGGTAGTTGATCACTGTGCCCACACCCCGCCCACAACGGCCTTCAGGTCTTCCCAGGGCACTACGCCTCGTCGGAGGACCCTCCACGCTCCGCCCGAAGCCACTCGAGTGGCATCCACGATAGTGCTCCCCGGGTTGCCTGGCGCGTCGGCGTAGGCATGTCCCACCGGTCCCGCATCGATATAGACGCCAAGCGCATCACCAAATTGCTGGAGGGCTTCAGACACCGTCACCGCAGCGTGCTGACCAGTGAGGTTTGCGCTGGACACCGCGAGGGGCCCACATTCGCGCAAGAGTTCGAGAGCAACAGGGTGGTTGGGCATACGGACAGCTACCGTCCCCTGGGTGTCACCCAAATCCCACTCAACATCGGGGGACGCCTCAAGAATGATGGTCACGCCGCCCGGCCAGAATTCGCTCATCAACTTCTCGACCTCCAACGGAACAGATCGGGCAAGCCTGGAGGCATCCTCAGGGGTTGCGACTAAGACTGGGGGTGGCATATGCCTCCCCCGCCCCTTGTGAGCAAGGAGTGCGCTGACAGCGTCTGGCGAGAACGCATCACAGGCGATTCCATACAGGGTGTCCGTGGGCATGATGATGCTCTGCCCTGCTTTCACGGCGTCTACGGCAACGGCACGACCCTCTTCCCACGCACGAGAATCTGAGGAATCGATGATGAGAGCGCCCACGAACCCCAGTGTAGTTCGGGAGAGGCTCGAAGCCTGGGGCCTAGGCTGGAGGCATCATGCTTTTTATCTTCGATATGGACAATGTCCTCTACGACTATCACTGGCGCAAGCGCATGGAGTCCCTCACTGACATCACTGGCCATGACTTTCATGACCTCCGCGCCCGGTGGTGGCACGATGATGGGGAGTGGAAAGCCGAAGCCGGCGACCCCGACACCGGAGATGAATACCTACGCCGCGTCAACGAGGCCTTCGGCTCTGCTATTCCGCGCCAAACGTGGGTCGACATTCGCAAGGCCGCAATGGATTTTCGCCCCGAGGTAGCAGATGCGGTCACCTTTGCCGCTCAGCACGGCCAAGTCACGCTCCTCACCAACAACGGGATGTTGATTGGCGAGCACCTGCAAGAGGTGGCGCCGCACTTAGTTCCCTTTTTCGGTGAACACATGTTTGCGACCTCGCACTATCAGGCCAGAAAACCAGATCCCGCGGTGTTCTCGCGGGTGCTGGAGCGCTATGGATTCGCCAGTGAGGACACCTTCTTCGTGGATGACCACCCGGACAACATTCGAGGCGCCCAAGAAATTGGCATCACCTCGAAGTGGTTCTCCCCCACGGATTCTGGTGCCAGCGTGAAAGAAGCCATCACCAACTTCGTGGCGGGCCGCTCTTAGCGCCGATAGCCCTGGGTGAAACGGTCTCTGCCCACAAGATCTTTCTGGGTGGAGACGGTGCGAAAACCGCGCCCCTCGAGCACGTCTCGGACAGCTGCGCCCTGAAGATTCGAATGCTCCAGCATGAGCACACCTCCCGGTCGCAACCCGCGAAACGCGCCCTCCACGATGATGCGGACGACGTCTAAGCCGTCTTCTCCGCCATAGAGGGCAAGGGCTGGGTCAAAAAGTTGCACCTCAGGGTCATTGGGAATCTCTGCGTCTGGCACATAGGGAGGGTTAGACACCACCAGGTCCACACTCGATGTCTCCACCTCACTCGCCCAGGTCACGACCGACCCTTGGGTGATCTGAACCTCGGGTGCTAGGTCGGCAACATTTCTGCGCAAGTAGGGCATCGCCTCATCGGAGAGCTCTAGTGCTTTAACGCTGGCGTGCGGGATTGCTCTCGCCAACGCAATGGCCAGAACACCACTTCCCGAACAGAGGTCCACAATCTGTAGGCCCCTCTCGCTGACCGCCATCGCCGAAGCACTCTGAATAGCGCGCTCCGCCAAAGATTCGGTTTCCGGTCGGGGCACAAAAACACCTGGCCCTACCCGCACCTCGAAGGACATGAAGCCAGCAACACCCAGAAGGTGTTGCAGAGGCTCGCGGGCTTCTCGGCGCGCGACGAGAGCCTCAAGATTTGCCTGCTGCGCAGTCTCCAGCTCCAGGCCTTGATGAATTTTGGCGAGGAGCTCACCGCGAGTAAACCCCGTGACGTGGGCGAGGAGGAACTCAGCATCGACTGAGGGTGAGGGAACACCGGCTCGGGCGAGTCGGCTACTGATATCTGCGAGCACGCCCGCAAGACTCATGCAGAATCGCCCAGAGCAGAGAGCCGTTCTGCCTCATCGGCCTCAATACAGGAAGTAATCACAGGACCCAGGGCGCCATTCATCACCTGGTCAAGGTTGTAGGACTTATAACCGGTGCGGTGATCGGCGATACGGTTCTCCGGAAAGTTGTAGGTGCGGATGCGCTCAGAGCGATCCATGCCACGAATCTGGCTCTTACGCGCATCGGACGCCGCCGCTGCAATCTCTTCCTGCTGGCGGGCCAAGAGACGTGCACGCAGTACACGCATACCGGCTTCGCGGTTTTGAATTTGGCTCTTCTCGTTTTGCATCGACACCACAATTCCGGTCGGAAGGTGGGTAATGCGCACAGCAGAGTCAGTGGTGTTTACGGACTGACCGCCAGGTCCACTGGAGCGAAACACATCGATCTTCAGATCGTTGGGGTTCACATCAATTTCTTCAGGCTCATCAACTTCGGGAAACACGAGAACACCGGTGGTGGAGGTGTGAATACGCCCCTGCGATTCAGTAACCGGGACACGCTGCACTCTGTGCACGCCACCCTCATATTTCATGCTCGCCCAGACACCCTCAGCAGGGTCAGTGGCGGAGGATTTGATAGCGACCTGGACGTTCTTGAAGCCCCCCATGTCGCTCTCGGTTTTGTCCAAGACCTCGGTCTTCCAGCCCCTGGACTCCGCGTAGTACAAATACATCCGCAGCAGGTCAGCAGCGAAGAGCGCTGACTCCTCGCCTCCTTCACCACCCTTAATTTCCATGATCACATCGCGACCATCATCAGGGTCCCTGGGGATGAGGAGCGAGCGAAGGCTCTCTGTTGCCTCGACCAGCGCCTCTTCCAAAGCGGGAACCTCGGCAGCGAGAGATTCATCTTCGCTGGCGAATTCCTTCGCCGCGGCAAGGTCATCGGTGAGAGCCGTCATCTTCTCGTGAGCGGCAATGATCTTCGACAGCTCCGCGAAACGACGGTTCAATTTCTTAGAAAGGCCTGCGTCAGCGTGGACTGCGGGGTCACCGAGCTTCTCCTGGAGCTCGGCATACTCCGCAATCAACGCGTCAACAGACTCAAACACTGGTGCTATGCCTTCTCTAGAACTTCTTGGGCATAGCGAGCAGGAACTCGACGTTGGAGGCTGAGGACTTCATACCCTCCAGCACGCTCTGCAAGCCGCCACGGGAGTCCATTGCTCCCACACCCTGGCGAATGTCCGCGATCGCGCGAACCTCATCAGCGGAGAGCAGCTGGTCATCCTTGCGGGTGCCCGAGTGACGGATATCCACGGCAGGGAAAAGCCTGGATGCAGCTGCATCCTGGCTCAACCGCAACTCCATGGTCGCGGTCCCGGCGATTTCGCTGGCGACAACGTCATCCATGCTCATCCCGGTCTCGAGCGCCAAGGTACCGATGATGGTCAGCGAACCGCCACCCTCAACATTGCGTGCAGCACCGAAGAGCTTCTTGGTGGGGTACACCCAGGCAGAGTCAGAGCCTCCGCGGCTGGTTCCACCAATGCTCTGCTGATACGCACGAGCGAGGCGGGTCAGCGAGTCGAGGAAGACCACGACGTCGTGACCGAGCTCCACCAAACGCTTTGCACGCTCAATCGCGAGCTCCGCGATTGTGGTGTGGTCATCAGCGGAGCGATCAAAGGTGGAGGTAATGACTTCGCCTTTGGCACCACGCTGCATCTCGGTAATGGCTTCGGGCTGCTCGTCCACGAGCACCACCATGAGGTGAGCCTCGGGAGCATTCTGAGCAACTGCTGCCGCCAGAGAAGCGACCATGTGTGACTTTCCAGACCCTGCGGGTCCCACAATCACACCGCGCTGGCCCTTACCCACGGGGGTGAACACATCTGCCATGCGACCTGCGAGCTCATCCTTGGTGGTTTCCATTCGCACTCGCTCCGTGGGGTACACCGCGGTCAGGGCCTGGAAGTCGACGCGGTTTGCGGCCTCCTCCACGGTCTGACCATTGATGGTGTCAACGCTGACCAGCGCGTTGTACTTCTGACGGCCCTGGTTCTCACCTTCGCGAGGCTGGCGGATTGCACCGATGACAGCGTCACCCTTGCGCAAGTTGTACTTCTTGACCTGACCGAGAGACACATAGACGTCTGTAGGTCCCGGAAGATAGCCCTGGGTGCGTACGAAGGCGTAGTTGTCGAGGACGTCGAGGATTCCGCCAATCGGAATCAAGACGTCATCGTCAGAAATTTCTGGTTCGCCATCTTCGCTGAAGCCGCCTCGGCCTCCACCACGACGACGGTCACGTCCACGACCACGACCACGGCCACGGCCATAGCCGCCGCCCTCGCCATTGTCATCAGAACCCTCGGAGTCATCAGAAGAGTCAGACGACTCCGACTCAGCGGCGCTGGATTCGCTCTTGTCCGCTGCCGGACGACGGCGGCGGGGACGCTCAGTGGCGGGCTTGTCCGCACCACTCTCGGCGTTATCACTCTTAGTCTCAGGCTTGCTCTCTGAAGCCTGGTCTGCGCCCTTCTCGGGAAGGTCTGTGGAGACCACTCGACGGGGGGCGCGCTTACGAGGGCTGGAAGCGGGTGCTTCGCTCACCTCAGGGGTTGATTCTTGATTCTCTGAATCCACGTTTTCTCCTTGTTAATACGCCGCGATAGCGGCATTAGATTTGCCTGCATCTACTTGACGCTGTGCGGTCCGATGGAGCCAGGCTCCCTCTGTCACGATGGACCCTCACGCCGTTGAACGAACGTGGCGTTGTAGTGATGAGGCGATCCGGAGCGCTAACTGGGGTCAGTCGGCGAGCGCCGGAACTTCCTCTACTGTAGCACCTCGCTCATCGACAGTCAGCATGTGGCTAGTCCACGTACCGCCTTGATGAGCGTCGACAAGCTGGGCAATGTCGAGTCGCTGACCCGGGTCTGGGCACAGAATCAGCACTGAGGGACCCGCTCCCGATACGACCGCGGCATACCCTTTGGAGCGCAATTTCTGCAACAACGCGTCCGTGTCTTTCATGGCACTCGCCCGATAATTCTGATGCAGTCGATCTTCCGTAGCTTCAAAGAGCAACTCCGGACTCTGAATGAGTGCCGCAATTAACAAAGCAGAACGGGAAAGGTTAAAGATGGCGTCCTGGTGAGGAACGGTTTCTGGCTGAAGACTGCGCGCCAGCTGAGTCGACATACTCGCATCTTCAGGAACAGCCACCACGAGGGATACCCCGCGGTGCACGCTGAGCTTTTTGTGCTTGGGACCTTGATCGGTCATCCACGCAATGGTGAGGCCCCCAAAGAGTGAGGGAGCGATGTTGTCGGGGTGACCCTCCATGTCAGTGGCCAAAGCAAGAAGCTCGGACGCGCTGAACTCGGCAATACCCTCCAGCAAACCCTTAGCCGCCATCACTCCCGAGACTATGGCGGCACCAGAAGACCCCAGTCCTCGACCGTGCGGGATGACGTTGTGCGCCTCCAGGTGAATACCCGGCATCGGAATCTTCTTGGACGCGAAAGCGTGGGCCATGGACCGCGCGATGAGGTTGGTCTCATCCGTGGGCACTTCACCCTCCCCGACTCCGTGGACATCGACACGGACTCCGGGGGTGTCGACCACGGCCGCAGTCAAGCGGTCGTGGATGGTCAGCGCCATTCCTAGCCTGTCAAAACCGGGGCCAAGGTAGGCTGTGGTGGTGGGAACCTCCACCACCACCCTGCGGCCTAGAGGTGGAGTCTTCGTCATGCGCCTGCCTTCAATCCCAAAACGTCAGCAATGTGGGCAACATCCACCGGAACTTTGGTGGGTTCCGCTTCTGAACCGTCTGCGTTCTTCAGCGCCCACTGCGGATCTTTCAGACCGTGACCGGTCACCGTGAGCACCGCGGTGGCACCCTTCTCCAACACGCCAGCTTCCGCGCGCTCCATCAACCCGGCAACACTGATGGCAGACGAGGGCTCCACAAAGACACCCACTTCTTTGGCCAACAACTTGTGGGCGGCAAGAATCCCCTGGTCATCGATTGCTCCGAAATATCCATTGCTGTCTTCTCGTGCGGCGAGGGCTAGATCCCACGAGGCGGGGTTACCAATCCGGATTGCCGTGGCAATTGTTTCGGGGTTCTTCACCCGCTCCCCGGTGATGAAGGGTGCTGAGCCCGCAGCTTGAAAGCCAAACATGCGGGGAATGCGAGAGGTGCGACCACGCGTGGCTTCTTCTCGATACCCGCGGTGGTACGCGGTGTAGTTTCCAGCGTTACCGACAGGCAGGAAGTGATACTCAGGAGCGCGACCCAACACGTCGATGACCTCAAATGACGCCGTCTTTTGGCCCTCGATGCGGTCGTTGTTGACCGAGTTCACCAGGTGTACCGGGTAATTCTCGGCCAAGTCACGGGCAATATCGAGGCAGTCATCGAAGTTCCCCGCGACCTGCAAAACGTGGGCGTTGTGGATAACGGCCTGGCTCAACTTGCCCATCGAAATCTTGCCGTCGGGCACAAGAACGGCTGCGGTCATCCCGCCATAGGCGGCATAGGCCGCGGCGGACGCCGACGTGTTCCCGGTAGAGGCACAGATCACAGCCTTCGCACCGTGCTCTTTGGCTTTGGAGACTGCCATTGTCATACCGCGGTCTTTAAAGGACCCGGTGGGGTTCATTCCTTCAAACTTGATGAACACGCGGAGACCGGTCATCTCGGAGAGGCGGTGAGCTTCGATGAGAGGGGTTCCGCCCTCCCCGAGGGAAAC
>JAIOWW010000009.1 GCA_021741925.1 Pontimonas sp.
CAACTTCAACTTTTTCCTGGCGCCCACCTGCGCGCACAACCGCGTAAACCACGATGAAAACCTGCCTTGTTACCTAGAAAGTGAGTGTGCCAAGAGAATTTACGAAAACAGCACCGAGGGTCAAGAATAGACCATTGCTCTGTCCTGGGCAACCTGCAGTGTCATCAGCCGAACCAACCCCGGAGAACCAGGTTCTTGTCATCCATCAATTCGGCCACCAGGAAGCCCGAGTAACCATCCAGGGATGCTCCTGGCGCCCTACCCGCTGGTCGCTCGGCGACGACGCTTCGACGTTCCGGGGGCTGGAGGCTCGGGGAGCGCCGCTAAGACGGAGTCCAAGATCTCTGGCTTCTTCATCGCCGTTTTCTTGTTCCCGCGAGGGGCCTTCACTGCGGGCGTCGGCTCTTCAGCAACGGTGGTGGAGCCGTGCCCGACGGTGCTCTTCGCAATTTGGGCAATCGCGTTTCTCGCGTCATCGGTGATCTGGTGCGGCGCGACCGCTGGCTGCGACGAACTTGCGGGTTTGCGCTTCTTCGAGGGCGCATTGTCCGAGCGCGACTTCGACACAGGCTCATGGTGAACTAACAGTCCCCGACCTTGGCACACGTCGCACGTCTCGCTGAAGGTCTCCAAGAGCCCCAGACCCAGCTTCTTTCTGGTCATTTGAACCAGACCCAGGCTGGTGACCTCAGCGACCTGGTGCTTCGTGCGATCTCGGCCCAAGCACTCCATCAATCTCTGCAAAACGAGATCACGGTTAGATTCGAGCACCATGTCGATGAAGTCGACGACAATAATTCCGCCGATATCGCGCAAACGAAGCTGGCGAACAATTTCCTCCGCGGCTTCCAAGTTGTTCTTGGTGACGGTTTCTTCGAGATTTCCGCCAGACCCCACAAACTTCCCTGTGTTGACGTCGACGACCGTCATCGCTTCTGTGCGGTCAATGACCAACGAACCACCACTGGGCAACCAGACCTTACGGTCCAAGGCCTTCGCGATTCCCTCGTTAACCCGATACTCGACAAAAGGATCTGGGCTGGCGGTGTATTCCTCCATCCGGGCAATCAGATCGGGCGCAACCTGGGTGAGGTACTTCTCAATGGTCTTGGCGGCATGTGAGCCGGAAATCACAATCTTTTGGAAGTCCTCATTGAACACGTCACGAATAATCTTGACGAGCAAATCTGGTTCGGAGTGAAGCAGCGCTGGCGCTTGCGCCTTCTCTGCTTGAGCCGACAATTCCTGCCACTGTTGCTGAAGGCGCTCCACGTCACCTGTGAGCTGCTCCTCGGTGGCACCTTCGGCGGCGGTGCGCACAATGACACCCGCACTCTCTGGGAGTACCTGCTTCAAGATTGCCTTGAGGCGTGAGCGCTCTTTGTCCGGCAGTTTGCGCGAAATTCCATTCATTGCGCCACCGGGCACATACACGAGGTAGCGACCGGGGAGGCTGATCTGGCTGGTCAACCTTGCTCCCTTGTGTCCGACAGGGTCTTTGGTGACCTGGACGAGCACGGTGTCCCCGGTTTTGAGCGCCAACTCAATGCGACGAGGGCCAGTTGCGCCACCCTCGGCAGCTGCCTCCCAGTCAACTTCACCGGAATACAGCACGGCGTTCCGACCGCGACCAATGTCAACGAAGGCAGCTTCCATACTGGGCAGGACGTTTTGAACACGACCGAGGTACACGTTGCCAATCAGACTGGATTCTTCTGAGCGAGCAACATAGTGCTCGACTACAACGTTGTCTTCGAGAACAGCAATCTGTGTACGGTCAGTTGTTTCACGAACCACCATGACCCTGTCAACGCTTTCTCGGCGCGCTAGGAACTCAGTCTCGGTCACGGTGCCGCGACGGCGACTTCCCTCTCTCCCATCACGGCGGCGTTGACGCTTGGCCTCGAGACGAGTCGATCCTCGAACCTTCTGGGGTTGACCAGAGTCCACTGATTCCGAGGGCTTCTTCTCGTCGGTCAGTGGCTTTCGGTTTGCCCGCGAGCGACGCCTGACAACCTTGTCCCCGTCTGTGGCTTCCGGTCCTGGTGTCCAGGTGGGAAACAATCCGGGGTCCGGTGCTTGAAACACTAAGGACGTTGTGGTCGGGGCAACCGGCTTCTCGGCTTTGGTGGCGGCAGGCTTAGTAGCCTCCGGCGCTTTCGTGGCAGCAGGGGCCTTCTTTGCGGGCTTTTCTGCTACGGCCTTCTTCGCGGCGGGAGCCTTCTTTTCAGGCTTCGTATCGTCTTCTTTTTTTCGTGTCACCATCGCTGGTGTACTCCTCACAGATTCCCTGGCACCACTGGCTGGGAACACATTGCGCTTTGGCAATGCGCGCGAACGCGCATTGAAAAAACTAGGTTGTCGGGGTTGTCCCCGTATTCGGATGGTCATCCGAGAAATCTTGTGGTGGCGCGTCGTCGTCTTTGGCGATTGCGCTAGACCCAGTATCGCACACCGTCACCTAATTCTCACGGGGTGCTGTCATAATCAGCACGTGAATTACCCCACGAGACGCGCGACCGGCATGGGCCTCTTCATGATGCTGAGCGGTCTTGGTGGCTGGTTCGCAGCACTCGTGTTGGCCAGAGAGGGCTACCAGCTCGCCTTGACGGGTGAGAAGCCCAGTTGCGATATCAATCCGTTCTTCTCCTGTGGGAATGTCATGCAGAGCTGGCAGGCCACACTCTTCTTTGACACCCCCAACCAGCTCTATGGAATTGGTGGGTATGCCGTAGTAGCGGTCATTGGTGCCGCAATGCTCAGCGGTTCCACCTTCCGACGCGGTTTCTGGGTATTCACCACCGTGGGACTTCTCGCGGCTTATCTCTGGCTGATGTGGATGTTCTACCAGGCAGTCTTCGTCATCGGATTCCTATGCCTCTATTGCATGGCGGTATGGGCAATCCACATGATCCTCTGGTGGGTCTTCCTGCCATGGGCCATGAAGCAAGGAATGCTCGGATCATCGCCTCGCCTGAAGAAACTGGGAGCTCAGTGGCTGCCCTACAGCTGGATCCTGATCGTGATTAACTACGCCGTGATCGGCTTGTCGATCTTGATTCAGTTCCCCCTGCTGTTTTCGGTTTAGGACTTAAACCACAGAGACAGTTCGCGCTCAGCGGTCTCAGGAGAGTCGCTCGCGTGGATGAGGTTTTGCTGAACTGCTAGACCCCAGTCGCGGCCAAGGTCACCGCGAATGGTGCCGGGGGCAGCTTGGGTGGGATCCGTCGCCCCACACAGTGAACGGATGCCCTCGATAACCCGGTGGCCCGCCACGCGGATTGCCACAACAGGACCAGACTCCATAAAGGTCACCAGAGGGTCATAGAAGGGCTTGCCCTCGTGCTCGGCATAGTGAGCGCTCAAAAGGTCCCGATCAGGTTGAACCATGCGGATGTCCACCAGTTGATACCCCTTGGACTCAATCCGGGACAGGATTTCGCCGGTCAAGTTTCTCGCAACACCGTCGGGCTTGATGAGAACGAGAGTTTCCTGGGCTGCAGACATTCAGCGGGCTCCTTTGTGTGACGTGTGAATTCGAGCCTACTGGCTTGACTCAGGCCTTTGTCTATCCAGCATCGGGCCTCGAATGGCCCCAAACACCCAGAAAGCAACCATGACCGCACACGACAGTCCAATCGCCACATCCCACAGGAAACTTCCCAACAGAATGAGCTGAACCACGTGGCCCGCAATCTGACCCAAGGGGTATCGCACGGTGCGATAGAGCACAACCAAGACGAGAAACGCCACCAGCGCGCCCGCGAGAACCACCTGTGGGCTATAGAGGCGAAGCCCGTTGAGGACTAGCGCACCAAAAAACACCACCACCATTTCTAGCCCCAGAGCAATCTGGAGTAGCGACTCTGTAGCAGTCTTGTCCCTCTTAGCCATCTGTCAATCCTCCTCGCACCTCACCGATGAGAGTGATCGAACCCGTCACGATCACACCACCTTCGAAGCCGGAAAGCTCTTTGGCTCGCTCGAGGGCTGAGTGCACATCACCTCTCGAGTCCACCCTGTCCGGCCCGGCAACAGCGGACACAGCGTCGGCGAGGTCTGAGACCGAGATTGCTCGGTCAGACTGAGACTGGGTCACCACAAAATGATCCACCACCGGGTCAAGGGCCTCCACAATGCCGATCACATCCTTCTCCTGAAGGATTCCCAGTACACAAATCAACCGGGGGAAGCTAAAGGAACCCATCAGAGCTCGACACAGCGCCTCGGCGCCATGAGGGTTGTGAGCTGCGTCCACAATCACCGTGGGGTGATGGTCGATGATCTGCAAGCGCCCGGGACTGCTTGAGAGCAAAATGCCATCCTCGACAACTTCCGCTCCCAAGGGCGCCTCGCCGTTACCCAGGAAAGACTCCACTGCGGCAATCGCCAGTGCGGCGTTATCGGCCTGGTGCTCACCAAAAAGCGGCAGCCCAAGATTTCGATACTCGCCGGCAATACCGGAGACCCCCAAAACCTGCCCACCCACAGCCTGCTCAACACTCGTGAGGTGGAAGTCTCGCCCCAAAACCCGAAGCGTTGCTTCAGAAAGCTCGCACGCTCGGAGGATTTCTTCCATGGCATCCTCGCTTTGCACCGCGCTCACAACGCGAGACGCCGGCTTCACGATGCCGGCTTTGGTACGAGCAATCTCGCGGATTGTGTCTCCCAACAACTCAGCATGGTCCATCGCTATCGGGGTGAGAACTGCGACGTCAGCGACGACCACGTTGGTCGCGTCCCATTCGCCACCCATTCCCACTTCTACTACCGCAACGTCAACAGGAGCATCGGCAAAACAGGCGAAGGTGAGGACCGTGAGTGCTTCATAAAAAGTCAGCGGGGGTTCTGAGTTGGCCAGGAGTTCTGCATCCACCATCTGAAGAACCGGCTCGACATCGGCCCAGTTATCAGCGAGCATCCGGTCAGTGATGGGTTCACCATCAATCATGATTCGCTCATTCAGACGGTGGAGGTGGGGGGACGTCATCAACCCCACCCGGAGACCGTGAGATCGAAGCAGGCTTTCCGTGATTCGTGCGGTCGAGGTTTTCCCGTTGGTTCCGGCGATATGGATCACGCCATACATGCGCTGCGGGTCACCCAATAGTTCGACAGCACGCCTCGTTGCTTCGAGTCTCCGCTTCGGTGTTCCCTCACCTATTCGCGCGTACAGGGCTTCCTCTACTGCCAAGGCAGCCTCGCGGTCTTCAGGGGAGAAATCAGCCACTGTGTGACACTTTCACACGAATCTTTGAGTTCTCCCCCACAGCCAATGCTCCCTCGGCATCCTCCAAGGGCATGAGTTCAATGGTGAGCGACAGCGTCTCGGAGGCCACCATGTCCCGGTGAGCCATGAGGGCGTCCCGAGCGGCCTCATCGACTTCGAGAACCGTGGTGATGCGATCGGAAACATCCAAACCGGCGTTCTTGCGTTCTTGTTGGATAGCTCGAATGGCATCACGTGCAAGACCCTCGGCAGCAAGCTCAGGTGTGACGGTCGTATCTAGCAGAACAAACCCACCACTGCCCAAGAATTGGACCGCCGTATCTTCACCCTCTGAGGTGAACTCGAGAATGTATTCACCTTCTTCGAGGGCAAGGCCGGCAACGCTCACCACACCACCATCTAGGGACCAGTCGCCGGCTTTAGCCGCCTGAATAATGCTCTGCACCTGAGACCCAACGCGGGGACCGAGAACCCTTGATTGCGGGATTAGCTTCTTGCCAATTCCCAGCTCCTGGGCGACCTGCTCGTCGAGCTCTCTCGTGGTCACCTGTTTCACATTGAGCTCATCGGCAAGAATGTCGAGGAATCCCTCCACCCCGGACACTCCCTCTGTGACAATGGTCAGGTTCTTGAGCGGCAAACGCACCCGCAGTCCATGAGCTTTCCGCAGAGCCAAGCCCGCTGAAGCAACATCGCGAACCGTGTCCATGGCGGAGACCAAGAGGTCATCACCGGGGAACTCTGACGCCTCGGGCCAATCAGTCAGGTGGACACTCTCGCCACCGGTGAGGCCCCGCCACACCTCCTCTGTCACCAGAGGCGCCAAGGGAGCTGCAAGCCTGGACAGCGTTTCCAACACCGTGTAGAGAGTGTCGAGTGCGTCGGTGTCGGTTCCATCCCAGAACCTTTCGCGACTGCGCCGGACATACCAATTGGTCAGAACATCGGCGAAGTCACGCAAAGCGGCAGCGGCCATCGGCGAATCGAGAGACTCAAACTCGCTGGTCGTAACCTGAATCAAGTTCTGGGTTTTTGCCAAGATGTAGCGATCCAGGACATGGGAAGAATCCGTACGCCATACCGGTGTGTGATCCCCGATGTACAAACTGAGGAAGTAATACGTGCTCCAGTACGGCAGTAAGAACTGGCGCACAGCCTCACGAATACCTTCCTCGGTGACAACCAGATTTCCGCCGCGGATGACAGAACTTGACATCAAGAACCAGCGCATCGCGTCGGCGCCATCGCGCTCAAACACTTCGGACACATCGGGGTAGTTCCGGAGACTCTTGGACATCTTCTGACCATCAGAGCCCAAAACGATGCCGTGAGAGATGACCTGTTTGAACGCGGGGCGGTCAAACAGGGCGGTAGCCAAAATATGCATCGTGTAGAACCAGCCACGGGTCTGTCCGATGTATTCGACGATGAAGTCAGATGGGTTGTGGGAATCAAACCAGTCGTGATTCTCAAACGGGTAATGCACCTGCGCAAACGGCATGGACCCGGAATCAAACCACACATCCAACACATCGGGGATACGGCGCATCATCGATTTCCCGCTCGGATCATCGGGGTTGGGCCGCACTAGTTCGTCAATTGCTGGGCGGTGAAGATCTTCTGGCTTCACCCCGAAATCACGCTCGAGCTCCTCGAGGGACCCATACACATCGATGCGGGGGAAGTCTGGGTTATCGCTCTTCCAAACAGGAATCGGGGAACCCCAGTACCTGTTGCGCGAGATGGACCAGTCCCTGGCATTGGAAAGCCATTTACCAAACTGGCCGTCTTTGACGTTGGCGGGAACCCACGTGATCTCTTCGTTCAACTCGAGCATGCGGTCACGAATCTCGGTAACACGAACGAACCAACTGGACACTGCCTTGTAAATCAGCGGGGTGCGACAGCGCCAGCAATGCGGGTAGGAGTGGTCATAGGAGCGCTCCGCAAACAGTCGCCCACTCGAACGGAGGAGGCCGGTCAACGTCTTGTTGGCATCAAATACTTGCAGGCCCGCCACATCGGTGACCTGCTCCAGGAACCGACCCGCGTCGTCAACGGAGATGACGACCGGGATTCCTGCCTCAGCGCAGGTCACCTGGTCGTCTTCACCATAGGCCGGTGCCTGGTGGACGATGCCGGTGCCCTCACCTGTGGCGACGTACTCTGCCACCAGAATCTGCCACGCGTTCTCGAGACCCCAGGCTTCCCGGTCCGCGTAGTAGTCAAAGACTCGCTCGTAGTGAATTCCTGCAAGCTCAGCGCCCGTGACGCGCCTGGTGATGGCGGCCGTCGCGTCAGCGAGCTCTGCGTAACCAAGCTCCTTGCGGTAGTTGACGATTGTGTCCTCCGCAAGGAGGTAGTTCGCGCCAGAGTGAAGGGCATCGGGTCCCGCCGGAACAAGTGCATAGGTTATCTCTGGCCCCACCGCAAGAGCAGCATTCGTCGGCAGAGTCCACGGGGTGGTCGTCCAGGCCAGAGCCAGTACTCCCTCCAGCCCAGCAGCCTGAGCCTTCTCACCGCGGAGCGGGAACGTCACGGTCACCGACTGGTCTTGGCGTGGTTTGTAGACGTCATCATCCATGCGCAACTCGTGGTTGCTCAGCGGGGTTTGATCCCGCCAGCAATACGGCAAAACGCGGTAGCCCTCATAAGCGAGACCTTTGTCGTGAAGCTGCTTGAAGGCCCAAATGACGCTCTCCATAAAGGTGATGTCGAGAGTCTTGTAATCATTCTCGAAGTCAACCCACCTGGCTTGCCGGGTCACATACTCCTGCCACTCTGCGGTGTAGCGCAGGACAGAATCTCTTGCGGCCTGGTTAAAGGCTGCGATTCCCATCTCCTCGATTTGGCTCTTGTCGGTGATGCCCAGCTGACGTTCCGCTTCGAGCTCGGCTGGCAACCCGTGAGTGTCCCAGCCAAAACGTCGGTGAACCTGCTTTCCCCGCATGGTGTGAAAACGGGGGAAAACGTCTTTGGCATAGCCGGTGAGAAGGTGACCGTAGTGGGGCAACCCATTGGCAAAGGGAGGGCCGTCATAGAAAACCCACTCGGTGCACCCCTCGCGCTGATCAACAGATTTTTGGAAGGTGTCTCCTGCTTTCCACTGCGCAAGAACCCGGTGCTCAATCTCGGGAAACGAGGGACTGGGTTCCACAGAGGAACCAGGAAGGTGACGGGGGAAAGCCATGGGGTTATCTCTCTGACACGGGTGGGTTAGGGCTGCGAGGACGCATGATTTCTCACGCGCGGTACCACCTCGCTTGCTTAGAAACTCTCTAAGCCACTCACTGTCAGGCGATAACGGGCCAACCCGACCGGTTCTACTGAGAATCAGTGATTCTGTTCTTCCGGCAGCTCACCGGTGATGGCCGGTTCAGTGCTGTTGGGAACAGTCTAGAACAGGGTTGCCACGCTGCGGGAGCCCACCACCGTGCGAATCCGACCAAGCCCTTCGTCGAGAGCGTCGCCGAGTTCAACCCGGGGTGCCTGATGAGTAGCCCACTGGTGCAGAACGCCCACCAGGGCGCCCAGCACAATCCACACATCGGACGCTTCAACCCTCGAGCCCGCCAGGATCCCGCGCAGTCGCTCGAGACGGATTCCGGCACTGGCGGCAAGGTCTGCCCCCAGTCCCATCGCCTCGCTCTGCGTCACGATCAAGGGAATCCGGTCCCGAGGGTGCTCTACCGCAACCGCTCGCAACGCATCGCCAAGGTGGCCAGAGTGCTGAAGATAATGCTCAAGACCGGCAAGCGCGTGGTCAACATCGACCCACAAGACATCGGACTTGCTGGAGAAATAGTTGAAGAACGTTGCCCGGGAGATTCCTGCACGCCGGGCAATGTCATCGACACTTGTGCCCTCATACCCCTGTTCGAGGAAGAGTTCGTGGGCGGCATCCTCCAGCGCGGCCAAGGATGACGTTTTAGGTCGACCTCGATCTCTAGCTGACATCTCGTCCCCTATAGTTGAAGTAGTGCTGACTTTATGTACTCAGTCCAATAAATAACAACCTTAGCGGAGCTCCAGGAGGAACCCCATGATTCAGACCGATCCGGTAATGGCCAGAAAAGCCAGATGGGCTTCCCTCGTGGGGACGTCCCTGGAGTCGTACGACTTCTACGTGTACGCCTATTTCGCGGCGTTCTTCGTCGGCCCACTGTTCTTTGACCCGCTCGGCGGCTTCGGGGGAACCCTCGCCGCCTTCCTGTCGATCGCCCTGGCGTTCATTATTCGACCAGTCGGCGCCATTGTTTTCGGGCACATTGGTGACCGCATCGGACGACGTAAGACTCTGATCGCCACCGTGACTCTGATGGGTGTTGCCACGGGGCTGATTGGTGTCCTTCCCACCTACGACCAGGCAGGCTGGTTCGGAGCCGCAGTCCTCGTGGCTCTTCGACTCCTTCAGGGAATTTCGATGGGTGGCGAATGGGGTGGCGCGGTCCTGGTCGCCACCGAGCATGAGTCCGGCGCAAAGCGTGCCTTCGCTGCAGCGATGCCCCAATTGGGCTCGCCCATTGGCTCTATCCTCTCGGCCACTGCATTTATTTGGCTGACTCTGGCCCTCACCAGCGACGAGATTGTCGAGTGGGCATGGAGATTGCCCTTCTTGAGCGCGATCCCCCTGCTGCTGGTCTCGCTCTATTTGCGACTCGCGATCACCGAGACTCCGGTTTTTGAGGACGTTGTGAAGCGGGAGCGTCGCCCCCGTGTTCCCTTCTTCACCTTGTTGAAAGAGCAGCCGCTGGCCATTTTCATCGCGGTAGGTGTCGCCCTATTGGGAATCGGGTCTTACTCCCTGATGAACACCTACACGATTAACTATGGCGTGGTTCAGTTGGGCTTCGAGTACTACGAGCTCCTCATTGCCACCACGGTCGGTGGGCTCCTGCAATTGATCACCATTCCCCTGTTTGGGGCTTGGGCGGTACGCATCGGTTCCGCCAGCGTCGTCGCGTGGGGCGCACTGGGAACCTTGTTGGTGGCGTTCCCGATCTACTACTACCTCCAGTTCGCCAACTTTGGTGTTCTCGTGGCGATGATGTTGATTGGCGGCACTCTCCCCACCATGAGTTGGGCGGCGCTCGGAGGGGTCTATAGCGACCTCTTCGACGAGCGATACCGTTATTCAGCGCTGGGTTTCGCCTACTCGATTGCTGCGGTCGTCTCCGGCTTTGTGCCAGCAGTGACCCTCACCATCGGGGAGATGACCGGGAACGTCTGGTGGCATCCCGCGGTAGTACTCGCGGGGCTCTCTCTCATTACGTTGCTCGCAACCCTCCAGGCGGGGCGCATGGCTCGCAGGAATCAAGAGCCCGCTTACGCGAGAACTGGCAACTAACCAGCTACACAAGGTGGTCTGGGTTTCGAAGAGAAACCCAGACCACCTTTTGTTTTGTAGCATGGGAACTCCCAACAAGGCACAGTGGACGCGGTGCCGCCTATAGCGAAGAAGGTGCCCATGAGTGGATCGATTCCCGACAAACCGGCTCTTGAGGGACTCGAAGAAGTCTGGGGCACTCGCTGGGACGATGAGGGCACCTATCGCTTCAACCGTGAATCTGCTCTAGCGCGCGGAAAAGACCACCTTTTTGCCGTAGACACCCCTCCCCCGACGGCGTCGGGAAGTCTCCACATTGGTCACGTCTTTAGCTACACCCACATGGATCTGCAAGCGCGCTACCAACGCATGCGGGGCAAAGAAATCTTCTACCCCATGGGGTGGGACGACAACGGCCTCCCCACGGAGCGCAGGGTCCAAAACTATTACGGCGTCCGGTGTGACCCGTCGCTTCCCTACGACACCGGTTTCGTCCCACCGCTGGAGGCTGGCGCCACTGCGGATGGCTCCAAACCCGGCGATCAGATCCCGATCAGTCGACGCAACTTCATCGAGCTTTGCGAAAAGCTCACGGTCGAGGACGAGAAACAGTTTGAAGATCTGTGGCGAACCCTGGGATTGAGTGTCGACTGGTCGCTCACCTATCGCACGATTGATGACAACTCCCAAACTGTGGCACAGAGTGCCTTCTTGAAGAATTTGGAGAGGGGCGAGGCTTATCGCGCGGATGCTCCCACCCTGTGGGACATCACTTTTCGCACCGCAGTGGCCCAAGCCGAGCTGGAAGACCGCGAACAACCCTCCGCCTATCACAAGGTGACTTTTCATGGCGCGGGGGGCGACGATGTCACCATCGTGACCACGCGGCCTGAACTGATCCCCGCCTGCGTGGCGCTAGTGGCACACCCCGATGACGAGCGCTACAAGCCGCTCTTTGGCTCGATAGTCACCTCGCCGCTGTTCGGAGTTGAGGTCCCCATCGTCGCACACCACCTGGCTCAGCAGGACAAGGGCACTGGTATCGCGATGGTCTGTACTTTCGGCGACGTCACGGACGTTATTTGGTGGCGAGAACTCACCCTCGAGACCCGCCCGATACTTGGCAAAGACGGGCGCATCATCGCCGAGACACCCTCGTGGATTAGCGCACCCGAAGGCCAAGAAGCCTATGCACAGCTCGCGGGAAAAACCGTATTTAGTGCGAAGGCGGCGATGGTCGACATGCTTCGCGAATCCGGGGATCTCCAGGGAGACCCTGATCCCATGGTGCACCCAGTGAAGTTCTTCGAAAAAGGCGACAAGCCTCTCGAGATTGTGACCACCCGGCAGTGGTATATCCGCAATGGCGCGCGGGATGAAGATCTCAAGCAGCGATTGTTGCAGCGCGGCACAGAGGTCGCTTTCCACCCCGATTTCATGAGGGTGCGCTACGAGAACTGGGTTAATGGCCTTTCCGGTGACTGGCTGATCTCGCGCCAACGATTCTTCGGAGTCCCGATTCCCGTGTGGTATCCCCTGGATGCTCAGGGCAACCCTGTGGAGGGTGAAGTCATCACGCCATCAGCTGATCAGCTACCGGTGGACCCCTCCAGTGATACTCCCCCCGGGTTCAGCGAAGACCAGCGTGGAGTCCCGGGTGGATTCATTGGCGAGCTCGACATTATGGACACCTGGGCAACCTCCAGCTTGACCCCCCAACTCGCAGGAGGTTGGGGCCGCGATGAGGAATTGTTCTCCCTGGTGTTCCCCTATGACCTGCGCTCACAAGGGCAGGACATCATTCGTACCTGGTTGTTCTCCACCATGCTTCGAGCGGAGCTAGAGCACGGAAGCATCCCGTGGAAAAACGCCGGCATCTCAGGGTTCATCGTGGATCCTGACCGCAAGAAGATGTCGAAGTCCAAAGGCAACGTCGTCACCCCGCAATCCATGCTCGATGAACACGGTTCCGACGCCGTGCGCTACTGGGCAGCCTCGTCGAGGCTCGGAACCGATGCCGCCTTTGACCCACAAAACCCGAAGCAGATCAAAATCGGTCGCAGGCTTGCGATCAAGGTTCTAAACGCTGCCAAGTTTGTCTACAGCTTCGAGGGCGCTACCGGTGAGGTCACCCACCCTCTAGATCTCGACATGGTCAGCGAACTGGCGCGCGTCGTTTCCGAGGCCACCACGGCCTATGACAACTTCGATCACGCGAGAGCGCTGGAGGTCGCCGAGTCATTCTTCTGGACATTCACCGACGACTACCTCGAGTTGGTCAAGGACCGCGCCTACACAGGGGAACCAGCAGATCGTGGCAGCGCAGTGACTGCGCTGCAGCTCGCCATCGATGCTCTGGTTCGACTGTTCGCTCCCGTGATTCCCTTTGCCACCGAGGAGGTGTGGTCGTGGACCCATGAGGGCAGTGTTCACCAGGCTCCCTGGCCCACCACCCCAGAGCTCCCCGACACTTCAGGCGAGTCCCACCGAGGACTCCTCGCGCTTGCCAGCGAAGCACTGATCACGATTCGGCGCTCGAAGACAGATCAGCAAGTCGCGCAGAAGATGCCAATTCTTCGCGCAACGCTCAGCGCACCAGCCCTCCTGCGACTCGCAGAAGCTGACGTGCGGGCGGTCGGCAAGATTCAGGAGGCAACATGGGTCGACTCCGAAACCGTAGGGATTAGCGACATCGAGTGGGGCTCCCTCGATGAGTGACAGAGCCACACCCGTGGTAAGACCCGTGTCGCCGAGTGATCGCGAGCGTTGGCAAGAACTTTTCCTCGCCTACGGGGTTTTCTATGAGGAGAATTTCTCAGCTGAGGTCGTGGAGGGAGTATGGGCATGGCTGATGGAGGAGAGCCATCCGCTGCGCTGTTTTGTTGCGGAAGTGGACGGGCAGGTCCAAGGATTTGCCCACCTGCGCTTCCAGCACGACACCTTCACCGCAGGTGCTGGATGGTTCCTGGATGACCTCTTCACTGATCCTGACGCGCGAGGTGGCGGGGTGGCTACCGCGCTGATTTCAGCACTGGATGACTACGCCACTGCCCACGGAGGCGGAACCCTGCGCTGGATCACCGCGTCTGACAACGCTCGAGCCAGGCGGCTCTATGACTCGCTCGCAACCCACACCACCTGGGTCACCTATGAAAGAGAAGTGGGCCAGTAATGCGCTTGGGAAGCCGGTTTTCTGTGGGCAAAACCCCGTCGTCCATCCCGGCTGAGCTAGCCAAGAGGATTGAACAGGTCGAGGGCTCCCTCACCGAAGACGAGCGAGCAACCCTGCGATGGACACTGACGTGGCTAGAAAACCGCCCCATCGTGGAGCTCGATAACGGGGTAGTTCTGCGCGGTTAGGCAGACTTTTCTCGTCGGGCAGCAGTCTTTTGCACCACCACCGGCGCGGCCTTTCGCAACACGGCATCACGGGTGATGACCACGCGCTCGATGCTCTCGTTCGAGGGAATATCGAACATGACCGGCCCGAGAACTTCCTCAAGAATGGCCCGCAGTCCTCGGGCGCCAGTCTGGCGCTCTGAGGCGAGATCGGCAATCTCTTCCAGAGCTTCCGTCTCGAACTCGAGCTGGACTCCATCCAAGACGAACATCCGCTGATACTGCTTGACCAGGGCGTTCTTGGGACCCGTCAAGATGTCGATCAACGCAGACTGGTCGAGCGGCGCCACAGTGGTGACCACGGGAAGTCGTCCAATGAACTCGGGAATCAGACCGAATTTATGGAGGTCTTCAGGCAGGACTTGGCTGAAAAGGTTCTCGTGGGCGTCCTTGCTGTGCAGGGGGGCACCGAACCCAATTCCGTGGCGCCCTACGCGCTGAGAGATGATGTCCTCCAAGCCCGCAAAAGCACCCGCCACGATAAACAAGACGTTGGTGGTGTCTATCTGGATGAACTCCTGCTGAGGGTGCTTG
Organism: Pontimonas sp.; assembly: GCA_021741925.1. Taxonomy (GTDB): domain Bacteria; phylum Actinomycetota; class Actinomycetes; order Actinomycetales; family Microbacteriaceae; genus Pontimonas. The sequence continues at coordinate 14,490 of JAIOWW010000009.1, forward strand.
CGCCCGCCCTGGGGTGGGACCGCCGCCACCGTGCCTTCCAGAATCTTCAACAGCGCCTGTTGAACACCTTCGCCAGAAACATCACGGGTTATCGAGGGATTTTCCGCCTTACGGGCAATCTTGTCGACCTCGTCGATGTAAATGATGCCCATCTCGGCCCGCTTCACGTCGTAATCAGCGGCCTGAATGAGCTTGAGCAAGATATTTTCCACATCTTCACCCACATAGCCTGCTTCGGTGAGGGCGGTGGCGTCAGCCACGGCGAAAGGAACATTGAGACGCTTAGCCAAGGTCTGAGCGAGATAGGTCTTTCCGCATCCGGTCGGGCCAATCAGAAGAATGTTGCTCTTTTGGATTTCGATATCGTCGGAAGAGTCCACGGCGTGAGGCGAGGACGCTGCGCGGACTCGCTTGTAGTGGTTGTACACAGCCACAGACAGGGACTTTTTGGCGTCCTCCTGGCCGATCACATACTCCTCAAGGAAGTCATAGATTTCCTGGGGTTTGGGTAAATCAAAGTCAGCGGTGGCCGTCTCGCGACCCTCCGATTGGCGCTCATCGATGATTTCGTTGCAGAGCTCCACACACTCGTCACAGATGTAGACGCCAGGCCCCGCAATCAGCTGCTGAACCTGCTTCTGGCTCTTACCGCAGAACGAGCATTTGAGAAGCTCGCCTGACTCTCCGGTGCGCGCCATGGGAAAACCTCCGCTAGAACATTGGTCAGCAACTCCTTGGAGCTTACCTTTCGAAGCTTTCTCGGCGGCGGACATTCCACAGCCCGACCCGGTGTGGCGAGATTAGACTGATGACCTAATGACTATGACCTCGCGCACGTCCCGACCTCCACATTTTCTTGGGGTGGCTCTCGTCGGTGCGCTCCTCGTGGGAGCCTCACCGGCCTACGCCCACAATGTCGTCGAGGATCAAGTTCCAGCACCGGGCTCCACTGTCACCCAGAGCCCTATCGCGATATCCCTCTCCACCAATGACATGTTGCTAGACCTTGGCGGTGACGCCACCGGGTTCGGCGTGGTGGTCCGAGACAGTGCAGGCCTCTACTACGGCGATGGTTGCGTCTCGGTTGTGGAAAGACAGATGACCGCCAGTGCTGAACTCGGCGAGGCTGGCAACTACGAGATCATCTACCAGTTTGTCTCCGCAGATGGCCACAGCCTCTCGGAGAGCTACCAATTCACCTTTGACCCCGGTCCGTCCCACACCCCAGCACCAGGCTATGAAACCCCGGCGGAGTGCGGTGTCCCTCGGGAACTCCCCATCGGCGCCAGTGAGTCAGAAACGCTCGCAACACCCATCGCCGCACCTGCCGCGACAGAGGAGATTGCAACCGAAGAAACTCCCCAAGACCCGATCTTGATTGTCGGGTTTTTGAGCATCGTCAGTGTTGCCGTGGTGGTATGGATTGTCTGGCGAGTGCGCCAGAAACGCAACGGCGACTAACTCGCAGCGACGGCTTCAGGCCCCTTTGCTGGCGTGGCGTTTCCCGCTGATTTGCGCGTGGAGAGAACCTGATCAATCAAGCCGTACTCCAACGCTTCAGGGGCGGTGAGGATCTTGTCACGATCAATGTCGCGGTTCACTTCTTCCGCACTCTTCTTCGAGTGGCGAGAAAGAGTCTCCTCCAGCCATTCGCGAAGGCGCGCAATTTCCTTGGCCTGAATCTCAATGTCAGAAGCCTGACCGCGACCCGCTTCACCCATCATCGGCTGGTGAATCAAGATACGAGAGTTTGGCAGAGCCAAACGCTTACCGGGCTCGCCACCGGCGAGAATGACAGCGGCCGCAGAGGCCGCCTGACCCAGGACCACAGTCTGAATCTGGGGGCGAACGTACTGCATGGTGTCGTAGATCGCCGTCATCGCGGTGAAAGATCCACCGGGTGAGTTGATGTACATCACGATGTCGCGGTCGGGATCCTGGCTCTCCAGAACCAGAAGCTGTGCCATGACGTCATCTGCGGAAGCGTCATCAACCTGAACACCGAGGAACACGATGCGGTCTTCGAACAGCTTTGCGTAAGGGTCCTGGCGCTTGAAGCCGTAGCTGGTGCGCTCTTCAAAGCTCGGCAGAATGTAACGGCTCTCGGGAGCCGAAGCCCTCGTGCCTGACTGGGGGGTAATCATCTCCATGCGTTTCGCCTACTTCTTCTTGCCCTGGTCAGTTCCGCCGCCACCGACAACGTCGCTAGCAGAGGCGCGGATGTGGTCAACAAATCCATACTCGAGTGCTTCATCCGCCGAGAACCAGCGGTCGCGGTCACCATCAGCCATGATCTGATCGACAGACTTGCCGGTTGCTTCGGCGGTGATCTGGGCGAGACGCTTCTTCATGTCGTTGATCAGGTGAGCCTGAGTCTGGATGTCACTGGCAGTGCCGCCGAAGCCACCGTGTGGCTGGTGCAAGAGAACTCGAGCGTTCGGGGTTATGTAGCGCTTACCTTTCGTTCCTGCCGTCAGGAGCAGCTGTCCCATCGAGGCAGCCATACCAATTCCCACGGTGACAATGTCGTTCGGGACGAACTGCATGGTGTCATAAATCGCCATACCGGCGGTGATGGAACCACCGGGAGAGTTGATGTAGAGGTAGATGTCGCTCTCAGGATCCTCGGCAGCAAGCAAAAGCAGCTTTGCGGCAATCTCGTTCGCGTTGTCATCACGAACCTCCGAGCCCAGCCAAATGATGCGATCTTTCAGCAACCGATCAAAAACATTGGGTTGCATCATGGTTTCTGCCATGGTCACGGTGGTGTTCTCCTCTACGGATTCAAAGCCTCGGTACACCGAGCGTACACAGCGCTCTGGGCGCCAACCGGGAGTGTTCGCCCTCGGCAGAGTGGTGTGGCTTAGTGTTCGTGATCGTGGTCGTGACCGTCGTGGTTATCCGCAACAGCCTGAGCCACAGCGTCCTCCACGGGGTCAGTAGCTGAGCTCGTGAACTCGCACAGGTCGACCTTTTTGCCCTTGGTGTCCTTCACGCTGACCTTCGTCAAAGCAACGGAGAGCGACTTGGACCGCGCAACTTCGCCCACCATGGAGGGAATCTGACCGTTCTGGTCGAGCGACTGAATGAACTCACTAGGCTCCATGCCGTATTGCCCGGCCGACTGGATAAGGTACTGCGTCAGTTCATCTTGCGAAACCTGAACTTCGAGTGCCTCAACCAGTGCGTCTAGGAGTAGCTGAGTGCGCAAGCTCTTCTCCGTGGATTCGACGACCTCTGCGCGGTGTTTGTCATCCTCGAGGCGACCCTCCTGCTCCAGGTGGCGGTGCACTTCGGCATCCACAACACCTTGAGGCAGAGGCATGGTGACCTCGCCAATCATTTTCTCGACGAGTTTGTCCCTCGCTTCTTGAGCCTGGCCAAACATCCCTTTGCGCTCAGCCTGCTTCTTTAGGTCCTCGCGGAGCTCTTTGATGGTGTCGAACTGGCTGGCGATTTGGGCGAAGTCGTCATCGGCTTCAGGAAGCTCACGCTCCTTCACGCTCAAGACGGTCACCTCAATCAACGCAGTTTCGCCTTCGCGGTCTCCCCCGAGCAACTTCGACTCAAAGGTGGTGATTTCCCCAGCGGTCAAGGTGTCCAGAGCCTCATCGATGCCATCGATGAGTTGTCCTGAACCAATTTCGTAGCTAATCGAAGAGGCCGAATCGATGGTGGAATCACCAATCTTGGCGACCAAATCAATCTGGACGAAGTCACCCGTCTTTGCGGGGCGATCCACTGTGACGAGGTTTCCAAAGCGAGAGCGCAAAGCGTCCAACTCATCATCCACATTTCCCTGGGTGACCATAACCGGCTCAACCTCAAGGGAGTACTTCTCAAACTTGGGCAGTTCAAAGTCGGGACGGACATCCACCTCGACAGTGACGACGAGGTCACCGGAGAAATCCTTGTCGCTGGGCCACTGGGTGACATCCGCCTCGGGGCGTCCCAGGGTGCGGACCTTCTCTTCGGCTACAGCGAGCTGGAAGAAACGGTCGAGTCCCTCACTGACCGCGTGGTTCAACACCTCGCCACGACCGACGCGCTGGTCGATGATGGGGGGCGGCACTTTGCCTTTGCGGAAACCAGGGATCTGGATTTCCTCTGCGATGTGCTGGTAGGCGTGATCAAGACTGGGCTTGAGCTCCTCCGGGGTGACCGTGATGCTCAGGCGAACACGGGTGGGGCTCAGCGTCTCTTTTGTGGTGGTGGGCACAGCTTTTCTCCAACTAACTTGTGTTTTTTCTTTCCGTCGGGGCGACAGGATTTGAACCTGCGACTTCCCGCTCCCAAAGCGGGTGCTCTACCAAGCTGAGCTACGCCCCGATGGTCCA
>JAIOWW010000010.1 GCA_021741925.1 Pontimonas sp.
CCTCACAACTTCTCGGACAAGATCATCCGTCCAGGGGACCAAGCGTTCTTTGACATCATCCACTCGTTCAACGGGTATCGCACCTGTTACTACCGGACCTTCTCGGTAGGTAGCTCTACTCCTGCTCAGCACGATGCCTACACGAAGGCTCGCGAGTGGATGGACGCTGCCATCGCCAAGGTCGGTCCTGGTGTGGGTACTGACGAGGTCGCGGCGTTGTGGCCCAAGGCCACCGAGTTTGGTTTCCCCAACGAAATGGAAGCCTTTGGCTTGCAGTTCGGTCACGGCTTGGGATTGGGTCTACACGAGCGGCCCATCATCTCTCGTCTCAATTCGTTGTCACACCCTGTTGAGATTAAGGCAGGAATGGTGTTTGCGTTGGAGACCTATTGCCCCGCTCCGGATGGCATCTCTGCTGCCCGAATCGAGGAGGAAGTCGTTATCACCGAGACGGGAGCTCAGGTTCTTACCCGATTCCCAGCACAAGAGCTTTTTGTCGCGAACCCCTACTAGGGGCTTAATGACGGGTCTTGCTTAGGCTTGCCCTGCCGCGACGAGGAGCGCCTTGTTCTCCCATGACGGGGTGAGCTCACGAGATTCGATGCGTTTCGCGATGTCAAGAATGGCCTGATTGACCGGTGTTGCCATGCCGATATCGAGGCCCTTCTTGACGACATAACCGCTGAAAGCGTCGAGCTCTGCTCGACGGCCCTTATCCCAATCCTGGAGAACCGCGACCCGAGTTGTGGGCTGTGAGAACCTGGCCAGTACCGCGTCGAGCAAATCCAGGGCGTACTGATCGGAATCGGGCACGTCCGAGGCTGCGATTCCGAGCGAGGGCATGAATGTCACACCGAGAGCCTGAGCAACGGCATATGCCTCACGGGAGGCTTGATCCATGGCGGCGCGAACTTCCGGGTCATTAGCGGCTTCCATCAGGGGCGCTCCCAGAATGCCGGAGGGCAACATCTCTGGAATGTTGGCCAGGAGCTTCATCCATTTCGCGGAGCGGATGTCCTGAGTAATCTCAACCTGTGCGGCATGGGACAGTAGCTCGTGGACCTGCTCCACTCGCTTCGTGACGGGGCCGTCCGCCGAACCGACCGCCAGCCAGGTTCCCTCCCTGGTGACCTCGCGATTAACGAGGCCAGGCTCTGGCATGTTCGCCGCAATTCCTACGACACAACCCACGGTGCGCTCGGGTCCCAAGATTTCTGAGACCTCGTCGATTGTCATACCGTTTTGGGTCCCGACAAAGACAGAGTCCGCAGTCATCAGTGGTTTCATCAGCTCAGCGACCCACCGGGTGTCATAGGACTTCACCCCACTGAAGACGATGTCAAAGGGTTCATACAGCTCAGCAATCTGAGAGATGTGGAGGGGGTGAAAGCGAGTGTGTTCGGAACCACTGGGCATGTTCACTGTCAATCCAGAGGAGCGAATCGCCTCGACATGTGAGGCCCACGGATCGATGACGGTGACGTCGACCCCGGCGTTGATGAGGTCCGCACTGAGGGACGCCCCCACAGCACCTGCTCCACAGAAGGCAACTCTCATGGTGTTCGTCCTAACTCTTCTTCTGATTGAGGGTGATTTCAGCCACAGCTGACCAGTCTTTGTCCGCAAGATCAGGGTCAGCCAGCGCAGTCTCGAACAGTTCGCGCAGGAGAGAACTCGTGGGAAGTGAGATACCGGCTGCTTCCGCTGTGGCCTCGGCGAGACCCAAATCCTTGAGTCCCAGCTCCAGCGAGAACGCGGCCGGGGTGTAGTTCCTCTCTGCGATCAGGGTGCCATACCCCGTGAACACGACCCCACCAAAGAGCGTTGAGGTCAAGACCTTAACAAAGTCGGAAGGCTTCACGCCGGCTGATGTCGCTATCGCGATGGATTCTGCGAGAGATTGAAGGGCATGGATGATGCTGTAGTTCACCGCGATCTTGACCACGTTGGCGGTGTGGGGGAGCTCACCCAGGGGCCACGTTTTGGTTCCCATGGCATCAAACAGCGGCTGCAGCAGAGCAATATCGTCGGTCAATCCGGCGGCCAAGATGTTGAGACCGCCGGAGGCGGCGACACTCGGTCTGCCCAGAACCGGGGAGGCCACGTAGCCGTGTCCTGCCTGCTGGAACCGCGCGCTGAGCACCCGCGCCATGTCGGGGCTGACCGAGGCCATGTTGGCGTGGACGATTCTGTGTGAGGGCAGATTGTTCTCACACAGAACGGCATCCACCGCGACATCGTTGGCAAGCATGGAGACCGAGAGATCGGCAGCCAGTGCCTCAGCCGGTGTCTCCACTGCGGTGGCGCCGAGCGAAGCGAGCTCGTCCCTCGGCCCGGCGGAACGGTTCCAGACAACGACATCGTGTCCGGCGTCAATCAAGCGTCGAGCCATCGCCTGGCCCATCGAGCCCAGCCCCAGGAAGCCGACTCGCGACATCGTTACGCCTTCCAAACCGTCTTAAAGTTGCAGAACTCCCGAATCCCAGGGGCTCCGAGTTCGCGACCAAAGCCAGAGTCCTTCACGCCTCCAAAAGGAAGCTCGGGGTAGGAGATGGTCATGCCATTGACGAACACAGCCCCTGCTTCGATGTTCTTGATAAAGAACTCGGTATCGCTGTCGTCCTCGGTCCAGAGCGCTGAGGACAAACCAAACGTGGTCTGGTTCGCGATCTCTGCTGCCTCCTCACGGGAGGACACTTTGTAGACGCTTGCGACGGGTCCGAATGCCTCCTCCATGACCAAGCGCATACCTGGCTTCAGTTCGTCGACGATGGTGGGCGTATAGAACCAGCCAGACATATCAGGAGCCTCACCTCCGGTGAGGATTCGCGCGCCCTTGTCGCGTGCGTCGTCCACTAGGTCAGCAATTTCCTGGCGCCCACGCTCGGTCGCCAAAGGGCCGACCTGTGTGGCGGGGTCTAGCGGATCGCCCACCACGAGTGCGGACATTTTGGCCACAAACATCTCGACGAATGCGTCGTAAATGTCTGCGTGAACCACGAAGCGCTTGCCCGCGATACAGGACTGTCCGTTGTTGCTAATGCGCGCGTTGACCGCCACGGTCGTCGCCTTATCGAGATCAGCAGAGGGCATGACGATGAAGGCGTCCGATCCGCCGAGTTCCATTACTGCAGGCTTGATGTGCGCACCGGCCTGAGCGGCCACAGCGCGCCCAGCTGGCTCAGAGCCCGTCAAGGTGACGGCCTTGATGCGGCGATCTTCGAGCAATCCGGCGATGGGGCCAGCACCGGTCAGAATCGTGGTGAAGGAACCGTCGGGGAAACCAGCGCGGGTGAAGACGCTATCGAGGTACAGGGCTGAGTGCGGGACGTTCGAGGCGTGCTTCAGGAGACCGGTGTTGCCTGCCATCAAAGCTGGAGCGGCAAAACGGATGACCTGCCACAGCGGGTAGTTCCAGGGCATGACAGCGAGAACGACTCCCAGTGGCTGGTAGTGCAGATACGCGGAGGACGCGTTGACGGCACTGGGGTCTTCCAGGGGCTCATCGGCGAGAAACTTCTCGGCATTGGTGGCGTAGAAGCGCATGTTCTTTGCGCACTTGAGTACCTCAGCCTCAGCCTGCACGATGGGCTTACCCATCTCAATGACCAGCATTTTGGCCAAGTCTTGGACCTCAGACTCCATAATGTCTGCTGCCTTCTTCATCCACACGGCTCGCTCGGCGTAACTTGTTTCTCTCAGAGCCTCAAAAGCGCTCTGAGTTTTCTGGACTCTCGCCTCAACCTCGTCGGCCGTGTGCTCTGCAAAAGTTTCAATGGTTTCGCCGGTGGCGGGGTTAACAACTGCGATGGTCATGGTGTTTCTCTCTATTCCTGATCGGGGTCGGTATCGGGGAAAATTTCGGGGTGTCGCTCGAGGTTCACTCGAGTGCGACGGATGTGGATGGCCACAATCTGCTCAGCGAGCTTCATATCTCCATCCCGCAGAGCGCTCACCAGCATGTGGTGGTCGTCGTGGAAGATCCGCATGTGTTCCTGATCGACCAGCCCTGTGTAGGCGCGTCGGTAGGGCTGTGTGGTGTTCCAGAGCCTCGTGACGAGGTCACGCAAGACATAGGTTCCTTCAGCCCGATAGGTGGCGAAGTGAAATTGACGATCGAGTTCGAGAAATTCCTCGATGTCATCTGACGCCTCCATCTTCTGGGCTAGGCCATCAAGAGTGTGGATGACCTCGTCGGTCAGATGCTCCGCCGAGTGTCGCAGTAGCAGAGGCTCAAGGCGCTCTCTCGTTTGATACACCTCCGAGCACTGGGCCATCGTCAAACTCTGTACCCATGCTCCAGTGTTGGCGACGAGTCGCACTAAGCCCTCTGATTCGAGCTGACGGAGCGCTTCTCGCACCGGAATCCGTGAGCCACCGTATCGCTCGGCAAGTTCCTCCTGCACGATCCGCTCGCCGGGTTGGTGCTCACCAGAGAGAATGGCGCGTCGCACAGCTTCAGCGATGCGTGCGCTCGCGGAGCCATCGCGGGTAGTGGGTGTGACCTCAGCCATGGGCTAGTCAGCCGGCCTTGTTGGGTTCCACATCACGACTTCGCTTTCAGCCTCATACGCCTTGCCATTGGGGTAGCTGACCAATTCGCACTGCATTCCCCACGGCGTCAAGAAGTAAATCCAGCGCTGCCCTGCAGCGCCCTGCTTACTGATAACAATATCGCCCAAGACCTCGACACCTTCTGACCTGAGGTAGTCGATTGCTAGGTCAAGATCGTCGACATAGAACGCGAGATGGTGTCCGCCGATGTCTGAGTTTCGGGGCTGGGATGCTGGTGGCTCGGGAGTTGTCCACTCGAAGATCTCGAAGTTCGTCCCATGTCCGCAACGGAAGTGACGGTTCTCTTTGATGACCGACCGGGGGTGAACATTGAGTTGTTCTTCCATCCAGTCGTCCTCACGCTCAAAGGGACCGAGCGCATAGACGCGTTGGCAGCCAATGATGTCCACAAAGAAGCGCTCAGCTTGGTCAAGGTCTGGCACCGTGAAGCCGATGTGATCGGTTCCCCGCATTCCCGGTAAGGGCATGTCCCAACTCCTCTGTGGTGGACTGATTGCATCCAGTATGGTGCTTTTCTCCACATATTTCCACCTAATTTTCGGTAAATGAGGTGACATTGGATACTATCTGGTGTACCGTGGCGTCAATCCCAATGAGGGGATATGCGCGATGGCACTACGCGCACGACACGGAAGAAGGCCACTGTGGCGAAAGAAAAGAAACTCCTCCCGCTGGAGCAGTGGGTAGAAATCAGCACCGAAAAATCTGACTGGGATAGCGCTGACCCCTCCCTGCTGCACACCATGCTGGTGCAGCTCCACCTCATCCGTGCCTTCGAAGAGACAGTTCTCGAACTCGCCGGCGAGGGACTCGTCCATGGGCCCGCTCACTCGTCCGTAGGCCAAGAAGGTGGAGCAGTGGGCTCCATAGTGGGTCTTCGAGCCACAGACTCCATCAACGGTTCACACCGAGGGCACCACCAGTTCCTGGCAAAAGCGCTGCGCTTTGTTGCCCCGCACGGTTTTGATGCATCCAACCCCGTCACCCCCGAGATTCAGGGAGTACTGCAGAAGACTCTGGCAGAGATCCTCGGGCTTGCCCAGGGATTCTGCAAAGGCCGAGGCGGCTCCATGCACTTGCAGTGGCACGAGGCTGGGTGTCTTGGCACCAACGCGATTGTGGGTGGTGGTGTTCCTCTGGCTGCCGGTAACGCGTGGGCGCAGAAGCATTCCCACACCGATGATTTGACGGTCACCTACTTTGGCGATGGAGCCGTCAACATTGGCTCGGTGCTGGAGAGCATGAACCTCACCGCGGCGTGGGATATCCCGTTGGTGTTCTTCATCGAAAACAACCTGTACGCGGTCTCCACCACGGTGGAGGAAGCGACAGGTGAACCCCGCCTCTCGGGTCGTGGGGTGGGCTTCGGTGTTCCCTCGCTGCGCGTTGATGGCATGGACCCCTTAGCTGTTCACCTCGCGATGCAGAAAGCCGCCGATATTGCGCGATCCGGGAAGGGTCCCGTCGTGGTGGAGGCTGAGGTTTATCGCTTCTTCCACCAGAACGGCGCTTTCCCAGGGTCCGCTTTTGGCTACCGAAGTAAAGAAGAGGAAGCGGCCTGGCGTGAGCGTGATCCGCTCACTCGGATGGCGACCGAGATGATCTCTCGTGGCCTCATCACCCAAGACCAGGTTGACGGTGTGCGCCTCCAGGCTCAGACCGCGATGTCGAATGCTGCAGCTGAGTTGGTGGAGCAGGACCCCGACGGGAAAGGCGGGGTGCGACGCATTAAGCCGGACCTGTGGCCAAGCCCCGACTTCGTCAATGTCGGTGTTCGAGGCGATTTGATGGAGCTCTCGGGTGCCAAGACTGTGGAAGCTTCTGAGTATCAGGGCGCCACAGAAAGCGTCCGTTTTGTTGATGCCGTCGCGGCGGTCATGGATCGACGCATGGAGCTTGACCCGAGGATTGTGCTTCTGGGTGAGGACATTCACCGTTTGAAGGGTGGCACCAACGGTGCGACTAAGGGACTGGCCGAGAAATACCCGGGTCGAGTACTGGGAACCCCGATTAGCGAGAACGCCTTTGTCGGGCTCGGGGGAGGAATGGCCCTCGATGGCCGATTCCGACCGGTAGTCGAGTTCATGTACCCCGATTTCCTGTGGGTTGCTGCCGATCAGGTGTTCAACCAGATCGGTAAGGCACGCCACATGTTTGGTGGGGAGTCACCGGTACCCCTGGTGCTTCGAACCAAAGTGGCCATGGGAACTGGTTACGGGTCCCAACACTTGATGGATCCAGCAGGAATCTTCGCCACCGCTCCCGGCTGGCGGATCATGGCTCCCTCCACTGCCCACGATTACGTCGGCATGATGAATGCAGCGCTGGCGTGCGAAGATCCCGTGCTCGTCATTGAGCACGTGGATCTCTACGGGGGCAACGGTGATATTCCTTCCGGCGACCTGGACTACCAGATTCCTTTTGGGACGGCACGAATGGTCCGAGAGGGTTCTGAACTGACGGTTCTCTCCTACTTGTCGATGGTGGAGAAATCACACCAGGCGATTACCCAAACGGGGATGGACGCAGAGCTCATCGATCTGCGTTTCCTTGACCAAGCAAGCGTGGACTGGGCGAGCATCGAGGCCAGTATCACGAAGACGAACGCCGTCATGATTGTGGAGCAAGGCGCCCGAGGCACCTCCTACGGAGGATGGCTTTCGGATGAAATCCAGCGCCGGTTCTTTGACCACCTGGATCAGCCCGTCCTTCGTGTCAGTGGGGGAGAAGCCTCCCCGAGTATTTCGAAGGTTCTCGAGGCAGCCGCAATCGCCGGCGTCGAGGACATCGTCGCTGGTCTTGAGCAGGCCCGCGTGAATTCAGGGGTTGGTCACTAATGGCAAGCGTGATCCGAATGCCGGAAGTTCTCGCAGGAGCCACGGAAGCTGTCCTCGCCAAATGGATGATTTCCGAGGGTCAAGACGTGGCCGTGGGTGATGTCCTTGCGGAGATTGAGACCGAGAAGGCCAATGTCGACTACCAGGCAGAAGAGCAGGGGACGCTTGCTCGCGTCCTGATTCAGCCAGGGCAAAGTGTTGAGGTCGGAACACCGATTGCCGTGTTTTCGGTTGCAGGGGAGACGGCAGATGACGTTGACGCGGCGCTCGCTGCCGCCGGAGGCGCTGTGACTCAAGCGGAGAGTGCACCCGAGCCGGTGTCGGCGCATGCTCCTGTTGCGGTCGCCCCGGAGACTCCTGCCGTTGCGGCGCCCACATCGGGACGCATGTACGTAAGCCCGCTTGTGCGCAAGCGCGCGCGAGAAACAGGCATTGATCTCTCCCTGGTGAAGGGGACAGGTCCAGGTGGTCGAATTGTGAAGAAAGACCTTGAAGCTTTCCTTGCCTCGGGAGGCGTCACCGAGGCGGTCGCTGAGGTTCCGCTACAGCGGACGTCCACACCTTCCGCTGCTACTGGTGAGGCTGGTTACGTCGATCGACCTCACACAGGAATGCGTCGCGCCATTGCACGGCGACTGACCGAGTCCAAGACGACGGTGCCCCACTTCTACGTGACAGCGGATTGTCGAGTCGACAAATTGCTCCAGGCGAGGGCGGAAATGAATGAGGCCACCGGAGTCAAGATTTCCGTCAATGACTGGGTTATGAAAGCCGTAGCTATGGCGCTCATCGAGGTACCAGACGCCAACGTGATCTGGACAGACGACGCGCTTCGATACTTTGACCGTGCTGATATCGCTGTCGCGGTGTCTGTTGAAAGCGGTTTGCTCACCCCCGTCATTCGAGGGGTTGAGTCGATGAGTCTGACCCAGATCAACGCTGAAGTGAGCCGTCTGGCAGCGAAGGCGCGGGAGGGAAAAATTTCTCAGGCGGAAATCGAGGGCGGAAGCTTCTCGGTGTCCAATTTGGGAATGTATGGCACGGATTCGTTCCAGGCCATCTTGAATCCGCCTCAGTCGGGAATCCTCGCCGTCGGAGCTGCTCGCGAGGCAGTTCTTGCGAAGGATGGCGGGCTCATTGCGGGCACAGTGATGACCGTCAATCTGTCGGCTGACCATCGCGCAGTCGACGGGGCGTTGGCGGCTCAGTGGATGAAGGCCTTCCGACACTTCATCGAGAACCCGCTGGCATTGCTGGCTTAGGACGCACGACCATGATCGCGCAGGGTAGACGAGGTGTCATTCTGAGTACACTGCGTGCGCACACTGACCTATCAAGTGTAAGCTGACAGTTAACACTTGGTGGTTTCGGGTTACCCAACCCACACCATGTAACACCCCACAGTGAAGCTCAACGAGGAGAAAGAAGTTATGGACACTGAACGTCTTGCCGGGAGAAAAGCACTTATTACCGGAGCAGCCCAGGGCATGGGAGCGGCGATCGCGAAGAACTGGGCCGAGCAGGGTGCCGCCGTCTGCGTGGCTGACCTAAACGAGGACGGCGTCAAGCAGGTTGCTCAAGAAATTCGTGATGCGGGTGGCCAAGCGACCCACTTCACAATGGACGTGACGAGCGAGGCAGATGCGGAAGCTGCTGTTGCGCACGTCGTCAAAGAATTTAGTGAAATCAACCTGCTGCTCAACAACGCAGGCGTGAACAAGCCGACGATGTTCCCCGATACCCCTAAGGAGAACTACGACTTCATCATGTCGGTGAACGCGTGGGGAAAGTTCAACGTCATGCGCGCCGCTTCCAAGCAGATGATCGCTCAGGGCAAGCGCGACTACATGTACAAGATCATCAATGTGGGCTCGATTGCCTCACGGATGGCTTTTGACGACATCATTCCCTACGCCATGGCAAAGCACGCTGTATTGGCACTTATTCGCGGTGGCGCGAAGGCGCTCGTCGACCACGGTGTGACTGTGAACGGCTACGGTCCTGGCGTCGTCCGCACAGAAATGTGGGAACAGCTCGATAAGGACCTCGTGGAAATCGGAAAGTTTGAGAAGCCCGGGCAGTCCATGGACAGCCTTGCCGCGAACATGATCGAGATGAAGCGCTACTCCTACCCCGAGGATGTCCTGGGAACTGCAGCGTTCCTCGCAAGTTCAGACAGTGACTACATGACGGGGCAGCTCCTCATGATCGACGGTGGAATGGTGTACCAGTAGGCCACCAGCGCATGAGAAAAGATGGGCCCGGAGCAATCCTCGGGCCCATCTTTCATCAGTGCGCCTTTAGGGCGCGATAAGCGCTCTCGCTGTTGTCTCGTCGATGATGAGGTCGGTGATGAGGTTAGCCGCGAGAGCGCCTTTAAGGCTCTCCAGGCGAGAAATTCCTGACACCACACAAAGCTTTCGGGGCACGCGAGATATCACATCCAGTCCTGGCCCGCTGGAGCGCAGATTCAGTCCAATGTCTGTCCAGCTACCGTCCGAGCGATAAAACACCGTGGCGACGTCACCGACGACACCGTCCTTGCTCAAGACAGAAATGTCGTCATCGCTGAGATAGCCGCCGATGTATACCTGGGAGGGAACTTCGGCCTTGATGGAGCCCAATCCGAAGAGTGCAATGTCAATCTTCTTCTGGAGGTCGACGATTCGGGCGGTACTGCGCTCCCGCCACAGCGCAGCCTTCGTTGTGGGGTCGTCGAAAAAAGCGGGAACGGGGAAGTGCGTCACCTGTGCGCCGAAGGCTTCACCAAATCGGCGCAAGATTTCGCTGGAGTAGGTGACACCTGTGCTGTGGTCATTACCGGCGCCATTGAGTTGCACTACCTCGCTATTGGGTACCGATTTCTTGATTAAGTGGCGACTGACCGCACTCGTGGTGGAACCCCACGCAATTCCCATCGTCATATTGGAGGAGAAAAAATCTCCGAGCAATCGTGCAGCCGTGACTGCGACCCGATCGAGTCGATCAATGTGCGAGGTGCGCTCGGGAACAGGAACGATGAGCGCTTTCACGCCGAAGCGTTCCTTGATGGCTCCTTCAATTCGCTGAGGAGCTTCGGTCGGGGAGGTGACACGAATGTCCACAATTCCTCGGCTCCTGGCTAGATCTAGCAGGCGAGAAACCGAGGAACGGCTGATTTTCAGCTCATCGCCGATAGCTTCCATCGTCAAGTCTTGAAGGTAATAGAGCTGGGCAGCGCGCCATGCATCGCGCAGTCGGGTGCCTTCTCGGGGCGAGTTTGACATGGCAGACATTGTTGCACGTTTGTGCAGTTAAGTTGCACGCGTGTGCGCAAGGGTCGCATGCTCTGACTAAGTACATCTGCAACGAGGCAGCAGAGGACATGATCGTGGTATCACCATCCAAGGTAGCGAAGGCGGACGACCGCCTCTCGTCGTTGCGCCTCACTCCCTCTGCGAATGTTCTGATTATTGGCGGCGGTATCAACGGAATTGCAACGTTTCGCGACCTCGCACTACAAGGTGTTAACGTCACTCTGGTCGAGCGGTCAGATTTCTGCTCTGGCGCTTCTGCAGCGTCGTCTCACATGATCCACGGTGGCGTTCGGTACCTCGAGAATGGCGAATTGCGCCTCGTCAAAGAGTCTCTGATGGAGCGCAACCGTCTCCTCGCCTCTGCTCCCCACTATGTGCGTCCGCTCAAGACAACGATTCCGATATTTTCCTTGGTATCGGGGCTCCTGGCCGCACCGATCCGTTTGTTCACTCACGCTCAAGGCAAGCCCAAGGAGCGCGGAGCGCTCCTAATCAAGGTCGGGCTCATGATGTATGACCTCTTCGGACGGAACCAAGGCAAGATGCCTCGTCACAGTTTCTTGGGACGGCAGAAATCTTTGGCACAAATGCCGCACATGAACCCCGACATCAAGTTCACGGCCACCTACTATGACGCCGCGATGGACAACCCTGAGCGGCTTGCGCTTGACGTCTTGCGTGACGGTGTGGAGGCAGGGGAGCACGCGAGGGCTTTCAATTATGTGTCTGCGATGGGTGTTGACACTCAAGGAGTGGTGCTTCGAGATGAGCTGACGGGTGAAACTTTCACGGTGTCAGCAGATGTTGTCGTCAACACCACAGGGCCTTGGACCGACCTCACCAACGAGGTGTTGGGGCAGAAAACTTCCTACATGGGTGGTACCAAGGGCTCACACATTGTGCTCGACAATCCCACGCTTTTTGAGGCCTGTGATGGGCGCGAAATTTTCTTCGAGAACAGTGACGGCCGCATCGTGTTGATGTATCCAATCATGAACCGGGTGTTGGTGGGGACCACGGACATTCCCGTGGACATGCGGGATGAGATTGTCTGCACCGATGAAGAGGTTGATTACTTTTTCGACCTTGTCTCCCGAGTCTTTCCCCACATCGAAATCGATTACTCCCAGATTGTGTATCGCTACTCCGGTGTTCGCCCACTCCCTGCAACGGGGGACGTGAACCCGGGTGTGGTCTCGAGGGATTACAGAATCGTCGAGGGTGCGCTTGGTTCTACCCCTCTTCTCTCACTGGTAGGGGGGAAATGGACGACCTTTAGAGCTTTGGGTGAGCATCTTGCAGACGAAGTCCTCAAAATTCTGGGTATTTCCCGGAAAATTTCCACGGTCGATCTTCCTATCGGTGGGGGAAAAGATTTCCCGATGAGTGCGGGTGAGCGCGCGCGATGGGTGGACGCCCATTCCGCCGTCCTTCCTCGAGAGCGTGTTGAGCAACTCCTGCGCCGCTATGGGACCTACGCGGACAGGATCATTTCTCATCTGGAGTCCTCTGGCGATGAGGCCTTGGCGCATCACCCGGAGTATTCGCGGGGCGAAATTGAAGCGGTCATTCATAACGAATGGGTCATTAATTTGTCCGATGTGGTTCACAGAAGGACAAGCATGGCGTTTAGTGGTCAACTGAGTGGTCCACTGTTGGCAGAGCTTGCCGACATTATGGCCATTCAGCTGGGGTGGTCGAGCGATCACCGCACTGACCAGGTATCGAGCGTCACGCTCGAGGAGGGTAGCTCGCTATGGGCCTTGAACTAAATAACATCACCCTGGTTGAGGGTGGAGAAGACTGGATCTCAGACGTCTCGGTGACGTTTGAGCCTGGAATCAATGTGCTGGTGGGGACCAACCTCGCTGGCAAAACCACCTTGATGCGCATGATTGCAGGCTTGACCAAACCCACGTCGGGTTCGATTGTCCTCAACGGCGTAGACATCACCGAAACAAATGTTCACGGGCGTTCTGTTTCGTTCGTCTACCAACAATTCATCAACTATCCCTCGCTGTCTGTGTTTGACAACATTGCTTCGCCGCTGAAGGTAGCTCGAGAGAAGTTCAGTAAAGAGCAGATTGCCGCGCGGGTGGAAGAGATGGCTGAGCTTCTGGGCCTTACCCCCATGCTCAAGCGCAAGCCCGACGAGCTCTCCGGTGGCCAACAGCAAAGGGTTGCGATTGCTCGGGCTTTGGCTCGTAAGTCTGACCTTGTGTTGTTGGACGAGCCCCTAGCAAACCTTGATTACAAGCTGCGCGAGCAATTGCGCGACGAATTGCAGGACATCTTCTCCACCGCCGACAATGTTGTCCTCTACAGCACCGCGGAACCCTCTGAGGCGTTGGACTTCGCCACGCACACCGTGGCCATGGTCGAAGGCCGAGTGGAGCAAGAAGGCGATGCCTTGCAGCTCTACCAAAACCCATCGACCGTGGCGGTTGCGCGGGCGCTGAGCGACCCGCCGATCAATTTGGTCTCGAGTACTTACGTGGACGGGTCAGTCAATTTTGGATCACAACGATTTGCGGTGAGTAACCCTGCGTTGTCCCAAGGACAGGAATTCACCCTCGGAATCCAGCCTCACCGAATTCACCTGACACAAGAGCACTCCAGCGACATCATGTTCAACGGTGTAGTGCAGCTCGCTGAGGTCACGGGGAGCATTACCTATGTCCACCTCACCCTCGATTCTGGAGAATACGTCGTCATTGAGATTGACGGTGCACACCCCATTGACCCCGATTCGAACGTCACCGGCTATTTCGCGTTCGGTGACCTCTATGGATTTGACGCCCAGAGCGGTTCGACGCTCTTTGTTCCGAAAGTGAGGGTCGCGTAATGGCTGAGATAGTCCTCGATAACGTCGCCCACAGTTATGACGGAGGCGTGACCTACGCCCTGAAGAAGATCGACATGACCTGGCAGGACGGGAAGGCTTACGCACTCCTCGGGCCTAGTGGCTGCGGAAAAACGACACTGCTGAATATCATGTCGGGCATTATCAAGCCCTCGCAGGGTCGCATCTACATGGACGGTGTCGATATCACCGACAAACCCACCGAGGATCGCAATATTGCGCAGGTCTTCCAATTCCCGGTGCTCTATGACTCTATGACAGTGCGAAAGAATCTCGAGTTCCCGCTGAAGAATCGCAAGCTACCAGCGGATGAAATCCATCGCAGGGTCGAAGAGATCGCAGTTTTGTTGGGTCTTGAGAACGATTTGGATATCCGCCCCGGCAAGTTGCGCTCGGACCTCCAGCAAATCGTCAGTCTGGGACGTGGACTGGTCCGCTCCGATGTGGCTGCCGTCCTCTTTGATGAACCGCTCACGGTAATCGATCAGAACTTCAAGTGGACTCTGCGCAATCGTCTCAAGCGGTTGCATTTGCAGACCGGTGTCACTCTCGTCTATGTCACCCACGACCAGACAGAGGCTTTGACGTTTGCTGATGACGTATTGCTCATGAAAGACGGCGAAGTGGTTCAGACAGGTAGCGCTGAAGACCTCTTCCTTGCTCCTGAACACGAATTTGCCGGATACTTCATCGGTTCCCCGGGAATGAACTTTCTCGATGTCGATGTGACACAGTCTCTGGTGACCTTCCAAGGTATTGAACTGGGGATGGCGAGTGAGGCCGGCCTGACGGGAAGCTTGCGAGTCGGCGTTCGGCCTGAGTTTGTGCTCCCCGGCGGTAAAGATGGCGTGCCGATGAAAGTGCAGAAGGTGGAAAACCGTGGTGGTTTCCAGCTTCTAAAACTAGGCCTCGGAGATCAAATCATCATTTCGAAGGTTGAGAGCGACGTGGTGGTGAATGAGGGAGAAACTCACAACTTCGTTTTTGTCCCAGAGAGGACCTTCCTCTTTGACGACAAAGTCAAGCGTGCAACCGTGGCGCCGGCAGGAAAGAGGCGGTAATCATGTTGGCTAAGAGAAAAAATAACAAGGCGTGGCTGCTCGTACTCCCCGTCGTTATCGTGGTGGCGTTTACCGCCATCATTCCCATCATGACGGTCGCGAACTACTCCGTGCAGGATGTGTTTAGTCCCACAAACAGGCTCTATGTGGGCCTGGACTTTTTCCGACAGATTGCAACGGATCCGGCGATCATCGATGCTTTTGTCCGCAATTTGACTTTCTCGGCACAGATCCTGCTCATTGAAATTCCATTGGGTATTTTCATTGCTCGACTGATGCCGCGGGAGGGCTGGAAGGCTGCAGCGGCGCTGGTTATTGTCGCAATTCCTCTTGTCATTCCCTGGAATGTCGTCGGGGTCACCTGGCGAATCCTGGCGAGACCCGATGTCGGCTTGCTGGGGGTAGGAATTAATCAGTTCCGGCCTTTCGACATCGGCAATACCCCAGCAGATGCCTGGTTCACGATGGTGGCCATGGACGTATGGCACTGGACTCCACTGGTGACTCTGTTGGTCTACGCCGGACTTCGATCGATCCCGCAGGCGTACTACCAGGCTGCCTCCATCGACGCGGCCTCGCCATGGTCGGTATTCCGATTCGTCGAGTTACCCAAACTTCGGCGAGTTCTCATGATTGCACTGCTGTTGAGATTCATGGACTCGTTCATGATTTATGCAGAGCCCTACATCCTCACCGGTGGTGGGCCGGGCACGTCAACGCAGGTCATGAGCATCCTTCTGTCGGTCCTCGCGGTGATTCAGTTTGATCTCGGAAAATCCGCGGCCTTCTCCCTGATCTACTTCCTGTTTATCCAGGTCTTCTCCTTCGTTTTCTTCACGGTCCTGACCTTGGATGAGCGACCCGGCCCGACAAAATCAGCGCTTAAGAAGCAGA
The DNA here is from genome assembly GCA_021741925.1 of Pontimonas sp. Classification (GTDB taxonomy): domain Bacteria; phylum Actinomycetota; class Actinomycetes; order Actinomycetales; family Microbacteriaceae; genus Pontimonas. The sequence goes on from JAIOWW010000010.1 coordinate 15,527, forward strand.
AGAAGCGTGAAAGAGAAATTGCGGCGGCTGCCACGGAAGGAGGAAACTCATGACCACCACGAATATTCCGGTAGTGCAAGGGCCGCAGCGAGGTTCCTACTTTGACTGGAGGAGCTGGCTCTTCTGGTTCCTCATGGCGGTCTGGTCGATTCCCCTCCTTTGGCTGGTATCGATGTCACTGCGTTTCAACGAGGACATTCTGAGCCGATTTGAAGTTATACCTTCCCGAATCTCGTTCCGGGGCTATATCGAGTTCTTCACGGATCCGCTGTGGTTTGGGTCTTTCATCAACTCGCTGACCTACACCACCATGAACATGGTGCTCTCCGTAGCAGTGGCACTTCCCGCTGCCTACGCGTTTAGTCGCTATACCTTCTCGGGCGACAAGCATTTGTTCTTCTGGTTGTTGACTAACCGGATGGCCCCGGCAGCGGTGTTCCTGTTGCCCTTCTACCAGATGTATCAGGCCGTCGGACTCTTCGATACGACGTATGCGGTAGCCCTCGCCCACATGCTCTTCAACGTGCCTCTCGCGGTATGGATTCTTGAAGGATTCATGTCGGGGGTTCCCAAGCAGCTGGACGAAATCGCTGAAATTGACGGTTACAAGTTCGGTCGATTCTTTCTCACCATCTTCATCCCGATGATTCGAGCTGGAATTGGTGTGACGATGTTCTTCACCTTCATGTTCAGTTGGGTGGAGCTTCTGATTGCCCGGACCTTGACCGGACCGGCCGCCATGCCGCTGGCGGTGCAAATGTCCACGACCTCTACAGCTGCCGGCTTGGACTGGGCACTGCTATCGGCAGCGGGAGTCATTGCCATCATCCCCGGTGTGATTGTGATCTGGTTCGTCCGGAATTACATCGCTAAGGGCTTCGCGTTAGGTCGGGTGTAGCCATGTTGAGTTGGATGTATTGGACCATTCCCGTTGCGGTCGCTTTCACTCTGGTGTTCCTCATGATCACGGGCATGACCATCTGGGGGCACTACAGTCCGCCAACCCGCCGAAAAGGCTTCCTGCAGATCGTCACGGATCGTGGCGAGCGCCTGTATATCGCGTTGATTATCTTCGCGCTGGTGATGGTCTTTTCCTTTGCGTTAGGAAGTCTCAACCCTTGGCTTTTTGCGGGAATCGGGGCAGTAGTGGGAGCGGTGGTTCTCAAATGGGGCTAACAACAGGTTTGGCACTCGCAGCGATGCGGGAGTCAAAGGGGGAGCGTGCCAGACACGCCCCTCACACATCGTCGTGTGACAGAGGTGTTGTCACGCGGCAATTGACGAAAGGTAAAAAATGAGCACAAGAAACGCCCTTTTGCGGGCGCGGAATGTCCTCGCCCTTTCCACGGCAACCCTCCTCGTCGCTTCAGCCTGTGCTGGAGCAACGGGAGGGGCCACCGAGAGTGAAAGCGCTGTACCCGCTCTCAAAGGCACGCCCGAAGAAAAGGCAGCTCAATACATCGATCTGTACTTCCAGGAAAGTTCGATTTCCCGCGAAGAGCAGATGGAAGAGCTGATGTGGTTCATCGAGGCAGCAGAACCATACCAAGGTCTGGATGTGAGTGTTCTGTCAGAGAGCATTCCTACCCACACCTACGAGTCTGAAATTCTCGCTGCGGTGTTCTCGGACCTCACGGGGATTAACTTGACCCACTCCCTCATGGGTGAGGGTGAAGTCATGGAGATCATCTCCACTGAGATCCAGACCCGCACATCGGTGTATGACGGCTACGTCAACGACACCGACTCCATCGGTGGCCACCAGCGTGGCGATTACGTATACCCCGTATCTACGCTGTTGGACTCTTCGCCTACCCTGCCGACACTCGACCTTGATGACTTCATTGGTCTGAGCTTCGGTACCGGTTCTGACGGAGTGATCTACCAGATGCCCGACCAGCAGTTCGCGAACCAGTACTGGTTCCGCTACGACTGGTTCTCTGACCCCGACATCCAGCAGCAGTTCAAGGACATCTACGGATACGACCTTGGCGTGCCGGTGAACTGGTCAGCCTACGAGGACATTGCTGTCTTCTTCTCCACTCAGGTCAATGGTGATGGAACCATCGATGGCGAGAAGGTCTATGGTCACATGGACTACGGTGCAAAGCACTTCTCGCTCGGATGGCGCTTCACCGATGCATGGCTCTCGATGGCTGGAAACGGTGACACCGTCTTCCACCCTGAGACCGGCGAGCGCACCCCCAACGGTATCCCCGTTGACGAGTGGGGTATCCGTGTCGAGAACTGTAGCCCCGTGGGATCCTCTGTGACCCGTGGTGGAGACACCAACGCTCCTGCTTCGGTCTACGCCGTGCAGAAGTACCTCGACTGGTTCGAGTACGCACCTCCCGGATCACAGAACATCAACTTTGATGAGTCTGCCGGAGTTGTGGGTCAGGGTTCAGTAGCTCAGCAGATGTTCTGGTACACAGTGTTCACCAGGG
>JAIOWW010000011.1 GCA_021741925.1 Pontimonas sp.
AGGAGCCTTCCATACCGACTGAGAGGAACAATGCCCTCGCTCCTCTGCCTACGGCAAAGACCTGTGTCACATTGAGGCGAACCATAAGAGCCCCAAAAGCGCTCAGGTTGTCGTAATCAGATTCCCCGGAGAAATCCAGTGTCCCCGCGACTGCCACCACACGCCGGCTCCCCCGTGCGAGGGCAGAAACTGACTTGGTGATATCCACCGCGGGCGACGCCTCGGTGATATGAGACGCGTCGACCAGGACCACATCATGAGCCATTACCATCCCCACCGGATATTCCCGGTTGACGCCAGAACTCGAGACGGCCTTGAGCGCATCAGTGAGGCCGTGGCCGAGGGCTAGCTGGTCTCGCACAATTCTCACCGCAACATCTCTCGCCTCCAGGCTGATACCTCGGATGCGTACTGTTCCCGCGTCATCACCGGCACTGAGCTGGGCTCCAGTGGACTCCCAATCGAGCCACTCCCCCGAAACCTGGAGTGCATTCACGCTGTGAGACCCCAGCCAGCCTCTTCCAGTGCCTGCTGGGCTTGTCCGCGGGCCGAGTAAGGAACCTTGACGCCGCCGATATCCCGATAATCCTGAGATCCCGGTCCGCTCCAGAGAATGGTGTCTCCCTCCTTCGCAAGCGACACGGCAAAGCGAATGGCGTCACTGGGATTGGGGATTTCGTGCACCTGGGCCCCGGGGACGCTGCGCGCGCCTTCAAGAAGCCCCTCGCGAATGACGGTGGGGTCCTCTCGGCGAGGGTCATCATCGGTAATGATCACCACATCGGCACACTCGGCTGCCGTTCTCCCCATAATGGGCCTCTTGGTCGCATCACGGTTACCCGAGGTTCCACACACCATGATGAGAGACCCCCGGGTCAAGGCTCGAAGCGCCGTCAAAGTGTGTTCGTAAGCGTCCGCGCTCCGTCCGGCATCCACGAATACCTGTGGTCCTTGTGACCCTGATACCCGTTCCATTCGGCCCGGGATAAACACGGGAATTCCCGATGTCCCCGGGCCCACGGCCCCGAGGGCCTCCAGGGAAACGCCAGAGCGAATCACCATGAGTGTCGCGAGTGCGGCATTAGAAACCATGTGGTCTCCAGAGAGTGGGACCACTAGCTCCAACCTGTCTCCGTGAGTCGATTCCAGAACGAAGGTGGTGACCCCGTCCCTAACACCCTGAATGTCCCACATCCACTCAGCAGAGGACATCCCTCGTCGACCGAGAGTGGTGCAGGGGATTGTCACCCGCTCGGCAAGCTTCTGCCCCCAGGACGTGTCCACACAGACCACTGCTTCTCGCGCTCTTTCCGCCGTGAACAGCACGGCCTTGGCATCGAGATAAGCGTCCATCGTGTGAAAATCTTCGAGGTGGTCATGGCTGAGGTTGGTAAAGCCCGCAACATCACAGATCACCTCGTCCATGCGGTTCTTGTCCAGAGCTTGAGCACTTATTTCCACGGCAACGGCGGTAACGCCTTCTTCCTTGGCGCGAGCGATCATGGCGTGAGTGTCCGGCGCTTCAGGCGTGGTCAGTGTGCTGGCAAAACTCTCACCATTCACTTCGCGCAATGCTGTCGTGGAAAGTGCGGTCCGTGCGCCCACACCCCGCATAATGGCCTCCAACAAGAACGCGGTCGATGTCTTCCCGTTTGTGCCCGTCACTCCCAAAATGGTGGGAACGGAACCAGGTCGGGTTCCATAGATTTCTGCTGATACTGCTCCCAAAAGTGCTCGAGGATTCGACGCCACAAGAATCGGCACAGACGAATTCTCGAGCGCAGCGAAACCTTCGCGATCCGTCAACACTGCAGCCGCGCCGGCGGCACGGGCGTCGGGCCAAAACTCGCTCCCATGACGGTTAACGCCACGCAGGGCCACAAACAGGTCACCCGGTTGTACCGCAGCGGAGGCCAGTGCCACGCCGGTCACACTCACGTCGGGGCCATGCTGCTCTAGTCCGAGGAGTGGAGCCAGAGAACTCAGAGTCTTCGGTGTGGTGGAACGGGGTCGCAGGGCTACAGCTTTTTCCACCACTACACCCTTCCTCGGGGCTCCGGCACCCCGGCTACCAGGTTAGCGGGGGAAGTATGGCGGGCTCGGTGGATGGCGCAACTCGATAATGCTTCAAGACATGAGAGAGAACCTCATGGAAAGCCGGCGCCGCTGCGGTCGATACTCGAGATGTTTGAGGTTTGTAAAAGCTCACTAGAACGACAAATTCGGGGTCTTCCGCGGGCGCCATGCCCGCCAAGGAAATCACTCGATCAGAGCCATAACCGCTTGAGGTCGCAATTTCTGCGGTACCGGTCTTCGCCGCAACTCGGTAGCCAGGAATCTCCAGAGTGTTTCGCAGTGGCCCTTGCGACACGATGGTTTCCATCATCCGCACCGTCTGCTGCGCCGCGCTGGCGGAGACTACCTGGATGGGTTCAGCGACAGGCTCGGGAACAAACTCTCCCTCATTCGTCGTACAACCCTCCACCAAGCGCAGCGGCACCCTCACCCCGTCATTGGCCAGTGTTTGGTAGGACGATGCCATCTGGGCTGCAGTAACCGAAATACCCTGCCCGAAGAACTGGTTATACCTCGTCACCACGTCGACCTGGTCGACCGGGAGCACCTGACCTGAGGACTCTCCGAGGAAGTCAATACCGGTGACCTCGCCAAATCCAAAGTCTCGGAAGTAGCGGGTTGCTTCTGCTTTGGGCATACGATCCGCAAGGACTGAGATTCCGGTATTCGACGACGTGTGAAGGACCCCGGCCGTGGTCAGCTGGCGATCATCTGCCACCAAGAAGTTTTTGATGAATCGGCCCGGGTAGACCTCGTAAAACCCCGGCGCGACAATTTTGTCCTCTGAATAGGTATAGCCGCCATCGATCAGCATGGCAATGCCGACAGATTTCATGATGGATCCTGGCTCATAGGGTGAGCTGAACGAGCGAGCGCCCATGAACTCCACCGGCGCCTCAGAGAAATCATTGGGGTCAAAGGTTGGCCAGTCTGCTGCGGCCAGAACATGGCCATCCTCAACCCTCACCACGATGGCGGACCCATACTGGGCGCCCAGATTGCTGCCGTGTTCCGCGAGGGTTTGCAGGACATACCACTGGAGGTCACTGTCAATGGTGAGTGTCACGTCGCCACCATGGATCGGATCCTCGACGAGTTGGGTCGTACCCGGCAACCGAATACCGTCGGCACCCTTTTGATATGTCGCGGTGCCATTGATGGCGCGAAGGCACGGGTCATATTTGCGTTCAACACCGGCGAGAGGCTCATCCGTACCGAGCATTCCTGTCAGGTTCGCCGTGACGGGCCCGAACGGGTAGGTGCGCTCACGCACTAAGTCCATCTGGAGCCAGGGGTTACGCAGCTCGCGCAGAAGCTGGCGGTCTTCCGGGCTCACACCCTTGACCAGATAGGTGAAATGAGCCTCAGGATTACTGTTCACTGCATACAGCAACTCATCGGGGTTCGCCCCAGTGATGAGAGCAATTTCAGCCATTGCCGCCATGACCGTGACAACCTCTCCATCACGACGGAACTCCCCCACTTTGCGGGGATCCGCGCTGACGTCATAACGGTCAACATCGGTGGCCAAGTCGTTACCGAAACTATCCACAATCGACCCCCTCGAGGCCCAAATGACCTCGCTGGTCGTGCGGATTTCTGCCGATTGCTCTTGGAGTTCGGCGGCGCGAACCACTTGAACATCAACCAAACGGGACACCAGCAACCCCGCCATGAGAAACACAACGAGGAGCGCAACGCCCATACGTCGGCTGGAAATGCGCTGGTGGGTCATGGTGTCCCTGTTAGCGCGTCACCGGAGAGGGGATAGAACCACCGAAACGGGGCGCCGGGGGCTCAGTAATGGCGACCGTCGTGGCCGTGGGTTCAACGGTCGCCGAAATCTCAACAGGGTTAATCTGCGGTGCGAAAGGATCGGTCACCTCGGCTTCGAGAGCTGAAGTGGTCGAAATGGTCAAGAAGACATCTTCGACAATCTCGGGCGCAACTACAGATTCTGTTCCCGCAGTCACAGCAAAGACCTGACCGCTCGCAGATGCTTCCGCGGGGAGGGCCTCCCCCACAACGGCGCCATCAGAAACCCTGATGTAGGCGGGGTTGTTGTCGGGGACCATGCCCATCGACCCTGCCAACGTCGCGAGAGTGTCGGGAGCAACGAGAGCGCTGATCTCTTCGCCTACGATCTGTTGCTGTTGTTGGCTGCCCCGTAGGTCAGTTTTCAGTGAGGCGATTTCATACGCGCCACCTGACACCGCAATTGAGAGCAAGAGTTGTCCACCTAAAATCGCGAAGATACCGGCCAGCAGGACCACGATATAGCGCAGCTTGGGAACAGCATCTGCCTGTGTCTTCTGGCGTGTCGAGGACAGAGCGCGGGGCTTCATTGCCCGTGGCGCACTTCCCACACTGTGAGCTAGAGCGGTCATCGAGTTACCTCTTTCACTTTCTCCCCTGCCCGGAGTCGGACAGAGGCACTACGGGGGTTGGATGCAATCTCTTCGGCGCTTGCCACTTCGGCGCCACGCGTAATTTCGCGAAAACTGGGAAGGTGTTCGGGGAGTTCTCTGGGGAGCCCGGCAGGAGCACTCGAGGTGGACAGCTTGCGAAGCTCCCTCTTGACCAGACGGTCCTCGCCGGAGTGGTAGGACATGATGGCCACGCGTCCTCCGATGGCGACGCGATCGAATGCCTCGGGGAGAGCTCTTGCTAAGGACTCGAGTTCCTGGTTCACGGCCATACGAAGGGCTTGAAAAACTCGTTTCGCGGGGTGCCCTTTGTCTTTTAGTGCGTAAGGAGTTGCCTCCTGAAGAACCTCGACGAGATCACCGGTGCGAACAATCGGTGCCTGTAAGCGACGCTCGACTATCGCTCGCGCGTAACGCTTGGCCAACTTCTCATCACCCAGGCGGTAGAAGAGGTCGGCTAGGTCGGTTTCCGTGAACGACTGGAGAATGTCGGCAGCACTGACATCGTCGTGCGGGTTCATTCTCATGTCGAGAGGTGCGTCGTGTGAGTAGGAGAAGCCGCGTTCAGGCTTGTCCAGATGAAGAGACGAAACCCCCAGGTCGAACAAGATGGCACCCGGTGCCTCCTGAGCGACGTGCTCGTCCAGCGCCCTGCCTAACTCGTCGTATCGGCATGCAGCAAACATCACCCGATCGCCAAATGGAGCGAGGCGTTCACGAGCTTGCTCCAACGCTTCCGGGTCGCGGTCGATACCCAGGACTCTCAGTGCAGGAAGTGCGCTGAGAAACATTTCGGTGTGTCCGCCAAGTCCAAGGGTGGCGTCGACGAGAACGGGTGAGTCTCCCTGAAGCGCTGGAGAGAGGAGATCGAGAGCGCGAGTCGCGAGGACGGGGATGTGAGAGTAGGTAGCGATCATGATTCACCCGGTGTCCCTGGAGTCAGATTCCCTTCCGTGTGATGACCTGGGACCGGGGAAGGTGACACAGGGCTCACGGAGGGGAGTCAGACTTCAGGGCTATAACAGCCCAGGAATCACCTCCTCCTCGGTGTCAGAGAAGGCCTGTTCGCGTTCGTCGTAGTACTGATCCCATGCGGTGGAGGACCAAATCTCAGCTCTATTTCCAGCGCCAATAACAGTGAGCTCACGCTCAAGCCCTGCGTAATCGCGCAGAGCAGGAGGAATCGTTACCCGGTTTTGCTTATCGGGAATCTCCGAGGACGCCCCCGAAAGAAAGAGACGCAGAAAGTCACGGCTGGCCTTTGAGGTGAGGGGGGCCGCGCGGAGCCGCTCGACATGGGCATCGAAGTCTTGAGCAGTGAAGACATAGATACACCTCTCTTGACCCCGGGTGAGGACCAATCCGTTCGCGAGCTCGTCGCGAAATCTCGCCGGAAGAATGACTCGGCCTTTGTCGTCGAGTTTGGGGGCGTGCGTACCCAGGAACATGGTGCCCCCCTTTCTTGTCCGGCCACGAGAAGGTATTCACCACTTTACTCCACTTTGCTCCAATATCAACCACTTTGAACACATTTCTTCCACCAGTTTTGAGAGTCCGCCCCACCCTCAAAAACCCCGTAACTACGGGGCAGAAAAGAAAAAACCGGCCCTGGGGACCGGTTTTGGTGTGAGGGACGAAAGTGGGCTAACGCTCCACTAGGGACTAGAGGCCTTCTCCGCGCTCTCGGCGCTCCCACCGATCATTGAGACGCTCCATGAACGACGACGAGCCCGCAGGGCTCTTCGTCCGAGGCGCAGCGGTCGCTTCCTGTGACCCCACAGAGGGAGTTCCTGGGAAGGCCACCGCAACCATGACCCCGGCAAAGAGGACGCCGAAGCCCAAAATTCCCACCACCGTGATGTCCATCGACACGCCCACCACCATGGTGACGATGCCCACCAAGCCCATCAACACGCCCACTGCGATAGCGGTGTAGTTCGGAGCTCTCCGGAAGCCCGAGGTGCTCATCACGTCGGCTTCGTTCTTGTAGAGGTTACGCTCCATCTCCTCGAGCAGCCTCTGCTCGTGCTCAGATAATGGCATGGTGTACTCCCCCAGGTGTGGATGGTTTTCATCAGAGTTTACGCAGATTTCCTGAGGATAGGCTAGGTGCGTGTCAGCGCAGATGAAACTTGTCGACGTAGTCGATGCCCACATCACATCATTCCTTGAGGCCCGCTCGGAAGAGATGTCGACCATCTCGCCAGACCTAGAGCACATACTTGCCTACGCCAACAGCATGTTGCGCAGTGGCAAGCGCTTCCGCGCCCGCTTTTGCTATTGGGGCTGGAGGGCAATTGACCGAGGTAGTGACGGCGATCCCTACGGCGGGGTTGAGACACTGGAGGACGCCTCCCCCGTGATTGCCTTGGCAACCTCGTTGGAGGTTTTTCACGCAGCGGCGCTTGTCCACGACGACATCATGGACAATTCCGATACCCGTCGTGGGCTTCCTGCAGCGCACAAAGCTTTCGAGCGCATTCACAAAGACCGCTCGTACTCAGGGTCGACCGAGCATTTTGGGACTTCGACGGCTCTCCTCCTGGGGGATCTCCTGTTGGCATGGAGTGACGACCTGCTGACTCTCGCGCTGTCCAACCTCTCGCCTGAAATTGTTGCGGCGACCCGATCACAGTTCTCCACCATGCGGCAAGAAGTCACACTCGGCCAATACCTCGATATTCACGAGGAAGCCGCATGGCATCACCACGGCGAGGGCGAACGACTCGAACGAGCGCTACGGGTCGTTACCTACAAATCAGCGAAGTACAGCATGGAGGCCCCCCTCCTCATTGGCGCTTCGCTGGCGGGCGCGAGTCAGGATCAGTTGGGGGATCTCTCGTCGTTCGGTTTGCCCCTGGGTATCGCCTTCCAGCTCCGGGACGATGTCTTGGGTGTCTTTGGCGATTCGGAGGTGACCGGCAAGCCCTCAGGCGATGACCTCAGAGAAGGCAAGCGGACTGTTCTCATTGCCCGAGCTGAAGCATCCATGCCGGAAAGCGCGAAGCGTGTATTCAACGAGCTCTTGGGAGATCGATCTCTCGATCCTCAACAAATTGAGGTTATGCAGTCAACCCTTCGGGATACTGGCGCGCTTGACGAGGTGGAGAGCATGATCCAGCATTATGCCGACACCGCGATGGCTGCACTTGAGACTGCCCGGATTACGGAAGGGGCTCGGTCGGAGCTTCGCCGCCTGGCAGATGCAGTGACGAGACGGAGCTCTTAGAGCGCAAGGGTTTGCGCAAGCCTTCGCACCTCGGTCTTACGGCCATTCCTCATGGCCTCGATTGGGCTGGTCCCGAGCGCGTCATCATGCTCAATCAGCCACTCGAGTGCGCTTTCTGATGAAAACCCGCCATCAATAAGGACGAGAGCTGTTCCCTTGAGGTCCGCGACGGGAGCATCACCGTCAAGGAAGACGTCGGGAATCCGAAAAACGCCGTCCTCTTTCCGCCCCAGAAGCGCGCGGTCCTCGACCAGGCGATGCACTTTACCTGGGCTCAGCGAGAGTCGCTCGCACACGTCAGGGACACTGAGCCAGGTAACGGCAGAAGGGGTTGACACGTTCATAAGGTTGCCATGGATTCCGCCTCCAGCGCCAGTTGCGATGCGGAGTGCTCACCACGGTTTAATGTTACAAACAGGTTAACTCCTGTAACATCTGTCACAGTGATTGACTCAGGTACCATCCTGTGTCAGCGTTGTTATACGGAGCGTCGCTACGCCTCACAGTGCTGCGCCACGAAACGATGGAAGACATGACACACCAGGACCCCCACCTCCCTCAGACTGAGACTTCCGAGGAATCACTCGAGCACTCAGTTTTCCGGGGTCTCTCTCCGCGGCTCGACACTTTCCAGGATTGCGAGAGCAGCTCAGGCGCTCTGTCCCGGGGGCTCATGGGTGCACTCCCCTTCGTCATGACAGGAACACTGGCCACGAGCGCCATCGTCACCCCTGGCCTCGTCCAGCACTCTGCGACCCCTGAGGATTCTGCTGAGGGAGGGGACCACGCGAACGACCAACGGCCAGGATTTGGCGAGCGACTCTCGGGAGCTTTCCTTCCGGTCGCCCACTCTGTTCTCTCCACGGTTCGACCCGACCTTCCCGCGACTTACGTGGTGCAAGACGGCGACACTATTTCCTCAATAGCGGACAGTTTCGGGATTCCCACGCCCGCTGTCTTGACCCTCAACGGTTTGAGTTGGAATGCTCTCCTTCACCCCGGACAGGTTCTCAAGCTGAGCGCGGAGCCGACAAAGAAGGCAGCCGCATCCCCCGCTCGAGTTGCGGGTAACGGCTACGTTGTCCAAAACGGTGAAACGGTGAGTACCATCGCGGATCGTTTGGGAATATCGACGACCGCCCTCACCGATGCGAACAACCTCGATACCGACGCCACCATTTATGCCGGGCAGATGATTCGCATCCCTGGCACGACAGCTCCTGTAGTCGAGCGCAATGCTGACACCCTGATGCCCGCCCTGGCCTCTGAGCCGACCATCATCCCGGCCTCTGCCGAGTCGACTGATCAGGTGATGTCAAGCGAGGACGAGAGCGACGAGCCAGAGGGACCCGCCGACGAAACCAGCGAGGTTTTCGATGCCGCCGATATTGAGTTGGCAGAAAAGCCCGCACTTATCACCGTGAAGGTTCCCTCCCCCCAAGCCCCCGTCGTGGAGAAGAAAGTGACACCCGTTGCGGCTCCCGTCACAAAGAAAGAGGCGCCCGCGCCCAGCCCAACACCGGTTGCGCCTGCAGAGTCTGAGCCCGAGCCAGAGGAGAGCGTCAGCGAAGCAGAACCAACATCATCCGTCGGGCAACCTGTCACGGGAAGCGTGACACCGCTCAACGATGAACGACGTGCCAACGCCCAAATTATTGTGAACGTAGGCCGAGAGATGGGGATCTCGGACTATGGAATTGTCATCGCCTTGGCCACGGCAATGCAAGAGTCATCGTTGCGCAACATCAACTGGGGTGACCGCGACTCAGTGGGTCTCTACCAGCAACGCCCTTCCTCTGGGTGGGGAACCGTCGACCAGATCATGGATCCGGTTTACGCGACCAAGCTCTTCTTCGGTGGCCCCAACAACCCCAACAAAGGCAAGACCCGAGGCTTGCTGGACATCGCCGGCTGGGAATCCATGACTCTGACAGTCGCGGCCCAAAGAGTCCAAATTTCTGCCTACCCCGACGCCTACGCGAAGTGGGAGCCCAGCGCCTGGGCCTGGCTTTATGAATTGACCTAGTGGAGTGGCAACACCAGGGCTGACTAAGCCCTGCGTACAATCCAGAGAATGGATACTCCACCTTCTGACCCGCTCCTTGGCAGGCTGGTGGATAAGCGCTATCTGATCGAGCGCAAAGTGGCTCGTGGCGGCATGGCTACCGTGTACCAAGCGATGGATCAACGTCTCGAGAGACCTGTCGCCATCAAGATCATGCATCCCCACCTCGCAGAGGATGGCGACTTCACGAAACGGTTTATCCAGGAAGCTCGGCAAGCTGCCAGGCTTGCCCACCCCAACATTGTCAACGTCTTTGATCAGGGCCAGGACGGTTCCATAACGTTCATCGTCATGGAATTCCTGCCCGGCATTACCCTCCGGGACCTTCTTCAAGACTTTGGCGCCCTCACTCCCGCTCAGACTGTGGACATTGTTCGTGCGGTGCTCCAGGGTCTCGATGCCGCACACTCTGCAGGCATCGTCCACCGCGACTTGAAACCGGAGAACGTCCTCCTCGCCGACGATGGGCGTATCAAGATTGCTGATTTTGGTCTCGCTCGAGCCTCGACCCATAACACCGCAACCTCGCAAGCTCTGCTGGGAACCATCGCATACCTGAGCCCTGAGTTAATCAGTCGCGGCGAGGCTGATCTACGCAGCGACATCTATGCGCTGGGCATCATGATGTTTGAGATGCTGACGGGTTCGCAGCCTTACCAAGGTGACCAAGCAATAACCATCGCCTACCAGCATCAGAACGACATCGTTCCCGCGCCCAGTTCAAAAAGCCCGACTATCCCCGCTCAATTCGATCAGCTCGTGGACTGGTGCACCAGGCGCTCTCCTGATGAGCGACCCCCTCACGCCAGGGCGGTGTTGGAGCACCTGGTGGAGATCGAGAAGCTCTTGGGCTCTGCTTCGCTGGCCACCGCGACTATGGACCTCAATCAAACGGTGGCGATGACGCAAAAGCTCTCCCCGCTTGATGCGCAGGAAACAGAGGTACTGAGCCCGAAGTCTGCAGTCTTTGATGGCTTGGAGCCCGCTCCCACCGAAGCCATCACCCTTGATGAGGTGCCCCCGCAGGAACCGGTCCGAGAACGCAGACCACCTCGAGGCAGGCGTCTGGCGACACTCGGAACCCTTGTCCTTCTTCTCATCCTCGGCGGTGGAGGTGGGGCCGCGTGGTGGTGGTTCTCGGGGCCCGGCGCACTTGTGAGTGTGCCCGACGTGGCAGGAACCTCAGTGCTCGAGGCAACCGCCACACTCGTGGAGGCAGAGCTTACGGTTTCCGACACTGTGTTGGAGGAGTTTGACCTTGTGCTCCCCGAGGGGACAGTAAAGGGAACGAAGCCGGGTGCGGGAACTGAGATTGAGAAGAACAGTGAAATTAGCCTAATCGTCTCTCTGGGGCCAAACCCGGTGGCCGTTCCCGCAATTTCTGGGCAAACTTTGGACGAAGTCCGAAACTCACTCGAAGCCGTGAATCTGATTCTCGGGACGACAAGCCCCGAGTTCAACGACTTCGTCGAGCGAGGATCAGTACTGCGTCTTGTTGATGACGCCAACACGACTCTCGCCGCCGGATCACAAGTGCTTGCCGGTTCGACTGTCAATGCGGTGGTATCCGCCGGGGCACTCCCCGATGTCACGGGACTACCAGTCGACGAGGCTCGCGAAATACTCCAGTCCGCCGGCGTGACCGGGGTGGTGGGCGGCGATGGCGCCTTCTCCGACACCGTTCCCGAAGGCTACGTCGTCGAGGTCTCGCTTCCCGCGGGTGCAACGGTGCGGCCCGGGGACACTCTCACTCTTATCGTGTCGAGGGGTCCAGAGCTCGTCATGATTCCCGATTTGGTCGGAGAGACCATTGCGGATGCCAAGGACATCTTGGAGGGGCTGGGCTTCGAGGTCGAAGTCCGCTCAGAGTTCCCAGAATCTGATTGGGATCGATCCTTCGCTCGAGTGACCAGTTTGAGCCCCAGTTCTGGGCAAGAGGTCGCCAAAGGCACCCTGGTGATTATCCGCAGCTTCGTTTAGCGGTGACTGAGCTCTTCTGCGACGAGGAATGCTAGCTCGAGTGACTGCTGGTGGTTCAAGCGCGGGTCACATAGGGACTCGTACCGGGTTTCTAGGCCCAGTTCATCGATGTTCTGAGAACCGCCCAAACACTCGGTCACGTCATCGCCGGTGAGTTCAACGTGGATTCCGCCGGGGTGAGTGCCCACCTCTCGGTGCGCCTCAAAGAATCCCTTCACTTCGTCCACAACATCGTCAAAACGGCGGGTCTTGTAGCCGGTCTGAGTCGTCATGCCGTTGCCATGCATGGGATCTGAAACCCACAGCGGGGTAATCCCTAGCTCCTGCGACGCTGTCAACAGCGGTGGGAGCTTCTCACGAATCTCCCCCGCACCCATCCTGGTGATGAAGGTGAGGCGGCCTGGTTCACGTCCAGGATCCAGTTGGTCAGAAAGCTTCTTCAGCGTGTCCGGAGTACTGGAGGGCCCAAGCTTCACGCCGATCGGGTTCCTGACGCGAGAGAAGAAGTCAACATGAGCGCCATCGAGTTCCCTGGTGCGTTCACCAATCCACAGGAAGTGACCCGAGGTGACATAGGGCAGACCTGTGCGAGAGTCGATTCGCGTCAGAGCCCGCTCGTATTCCATCAGCAAACCTTCATGGCTTGCATAGAACTCGACCCGTTTGAGTTCGTCAAAATCGGCTCCCGCGGCTTCCATAAACTTCACCGCTCGGTCAATCTCGCGCGCCAAACCTTCGTAACGAGCATTCGCAGGGTTCTCTGCAAAACCCTTGTTCCAGCTGTGCACCATCCGCAAGTCAGCAAAACCACCTTGCGTGAAAGCTCTGATGAGATTCAGGGTCGAGGCAGCCGTGTGGTAACCCTGGAGCATCCGGGCGGGGTCTGGAGTCCGAGACTCCTCGTTGAAGTCGTAGCCATTCACGATGTCCCCGCGGTATGCGGGGAGTGTGACACCATCACGCGTCTCATCGTCGTTCGATCGAGGCTTCGCAAACTGTCCAGCCATCCGACCCATCTTCACAATGGGAAGCGACGCACCATACGTAAGCACCACAGCCATCTGAAGGATCGTTTTCACCCGATTGCGAATCTTGTCCGCAGTGGCGCCAGCGAACGTCTCGGCGCAATCACCGCCCTGTAACAAGAACGCTTCACCCCGCGCCGCGCGAGCAAGCCGGTCACGCAACATGTCGACTTCGCCGGCAAAAACTAAAGGAGGAACGGTGGCAAGTTCCGACACGACAGCTGCAGCCGCGCTAGCGTCAGGCCACTGGGGTTGCTGCTTAACAGGCAGGGTTCGCCAATGATCCAGACCCGCAACGACCTGGGGGTCTGGTGTCACGACGTGTTCGCTGTAATCCACTATGTCCATTCCTGTTGTGGCCCGAGGCCGAAGAACAGCCTACTCGTGGCTCCGCGTGAGCTCTGTGTCAGGCCTGCTGTCTTCTGATGGTCGACGCATAGACGTCGACATACTCTTGCTCGCTCAGTTTGTTCATTTCGTAGATGATTTCGTCCGTGATCGACCGCAACACAAAACGGTCGCCTTCCATCCCTTCAAAACGGGAAAAATCGAGTGGCTCACCGATAACAACGCCCACTCGGTGCACCTTAGGGATGGTGGACCCCAAAGGCATTACTTTCTCGGTTCCGATGACTGCAGCGGGAATGACAGGTACGTGGGCTTCGAGAATCATGCGAGCCACACCAGTTCGCCCCCGGTACATTCGACCATCCGGACTTCGCGTGCCTTCGGGATAAATAGCTAAGACGCCACCTGCGGCGAGAATCTGGAGTCCCGCATTCAGAGAGGCCTCCGATGCCTTACCCCCGGACCGGTCAATCGGAAGTTGCCCTGCGGAGGTCATGAAAAAACGAATCAACCAACCTTTGATGCCCTTACCGGTGAAGTAATCACTCTTTGCCAGGAACGCCATTTGGCGATCAATCATCAAGGGCAGAAAGACGGAATCCACGAACGACAAATGGTTGCACACCACAATCAGCGGGCCAGTTCGCGGGACATTTTCAAGCCCCTTCACCCACGGGCGAAACACCGTAGTGAGCAAGGGGCCAATCACCCAATGCTTCATCAACCAATAGAACACATGCGCCTCCGGAGTAGAGCTTCCAGACTAGGCCTCTCGGGCCACCTGCGCACGGGCCAGATCCGCAGCCCCCACTACTCCGGCGCTGTTTCCCATCGTGGCCAGAGCTATGTCCGCAATGGGTCGCTTGTTGCCCGCGCCGTAGGTGTCTCGAAAGCTTTCGCGAATAGGCTCCAAGAGAAGTTCTCCTGCACTGGCAACGCCACCCCCAATGACAATGCGCTGCGGGTCAGTCACTGCCACCAGTGAGGTGATGCCCCGCCCAATTGCCTGGGCTACGCCGTGTAATGCCGCCACGGCATCGGGATTTTTCTGGAGGAGCAATTCCGTCAAGGTTGCTTGTGTGACCGAATCATCACCAAGGCGCTCTCTAGCGTCCCTCATCAAGGCGGTGCCGGAGGCATACTGCTCCAGGCAACCGCGATTCCCGCACCCACACAGAAGGCCTCCTGGCTCAATGATGACGTGGCCGAGTTCCGCTGCCATTCCAAATCCGCCGACGAGGAGCCGTCCATCATCGACAAGTGCTCCCCCCACACCGGTACCGATAGTCAACATCAGCATGGACGTCACATCCCGCGCGGCACCAAATCGAAACTCACCCCAACCCGCTGCATTTGCATCGTTTTCGAGAACAACGGGAACACCAAGGCGCTCTGTGACTGCTGCTTTCAGGGGAAAATCTCGCCACGCAATATTTGGAGAGAAGAAGATGGAATCGCGTTCGGCATTGAGAAAAGCCGCCACGGCTACGCCAACCGCGGGCAATGCATCCTGCCCACCCAGCTCGAGAAAAATCTCGGTCAGAGCATCCAGGATGCCCTCAGGATTATCCGGGGTGGTCGGCCGCGAGAGGTGGGCGAGAACGTCTCCATCGGGAGATACCCGGGCACCCGCAATTTTTGTGCCACCAATGTCTAAACCAAGCGCATCCACAGCCGATAAGTCTAAGCGCTCCCCACCGGTGGGCCTTGCGCTGTGGTTAGGCCGCCCCAAACCACTCCGAGTCACGAATGGCCCGCAACGCGAGCTTCTTGTGTTCAGGGGCGAGGCCTTGGAAATAGAGAACACCCTCCAGATGATCGAGCTCGTGCTGAAGGGCCTGAGCCATGAGGCCTTCACCTTCTATTTCCACGAGCTCGCCCTCCAGAGTGAACCCTTCGGCAATCGCATGGGGGTAGCGCTGGCGAGGGTAGGTGAGCCCGGGGACAGAGAGGCAGCCTTCGGACATCTCTTCTGGCTCGCCCCACACTTTCACCAAGCGAGGGTTCAGCAGATAGCCCACTGCCCCATCGATGTTGTAACTAAACGCTCGAAGACCTACTCCAATTTGGTTTGCCGCAACGCCGGCCCTGCCCGGAATTTTGACAGTGTCCACGAGATCAGCAACAAGGTCGCGTGCGCGAGGGGACGAGAGGTCAACGGGGTCCGTGGGGCTGGTGAGAATGGGGTCGCCAAAGAGCCGAATAGGACGCTCCGGCATTATCGGACCGAGGAGTCCTCAGCCACACCCTCTACAACGAGGGCAGCCAATTCACGAGCAGCCTCTTTCGTGTAGGGGCTCAGTCGAGACCAATCCACAATGGAACCCGCGGCCAGGTAGGGGTCGTAGGGAATACGAACGACATCGCGCACGCGGGACACAAAGTGCTGTTCAATTTCGTCGAGCTTCACCACGTTTGTGCCCTGTGTGGCGGTGTTCAGCGCTACCACCGCTCTCCGGACCAGGTCACCGTAGCCGTTTGCCTCCAGCCAGGTGAGAGTTTCCGAGGCGAGCCTCGCCTCATCAACGCTTCCTCCGGAGACCACGACGAGTCCATCAGCGCGCTCTAGCGTAGGTCGCATCACTGAGTGGACGACGCCCGTACCACAGTCGGTCAGAACAATGGAGTAAAAACGAGCGGCTTGATCGGCCACCACGTTGTAGTCGTCTTCGTCGAAAGCTTCAGACAAGAGCGGGTCAGTATCGGAGGCAAGAACATGGAACCGAGTCTTGTCCTTCGAAACAAGCTCGGCGAAATCAGTGAAGGAGGCAATACCTGAAGCCAGGTTCACCACGTCGCGCACCGTGGCACCCGTTGATCGGGCAACACGTTCGGCAAGCGTCCCCCGGTCTGGGTTCGCATCAATCCCCAATACGCGATCGTCACGAACTTCCGCCAGGGCCATACCGAGAAGAGTGGTGACCGTCGTTTTTCCCACTCCGCCCTTCCTGGTGAGCACAGGAACAAACCGTGTGCCGTGTTCAAAGGGGTGAGAAATTCTGCGGTCTAAGGCTTTGCGTTCACGAACCGACCTGGAATCACCCACGTTGATGGAGTGGAACGAAATCTCGTAAAGAAATCTTTGCCAGAACCCTTCAGGAACCTCGCGATAGCGACCGGAAGAATCAATCAAACGGTCATCGGTCAGCATTGCTGCTGGCTCAGGAGCTTCCCCGCGCGCCTCAGGGCGACGGTGGTAGAGCTCCTCGCTCGCGGGCTTGACCACCAACGTGATGCTCTCATCACTGACAACCTCGGGAGATCCCGCATCCACGGTTTCTTCATCCACCGAAACATCGACCTCGTCGGGCGCGTCCTCCGCAGAGGGTGTAGCGGGTGCATTCTTAGCCATGAGGTGAATCCTTGTCTCACATTTCAGAAGGAAACTGAAGTCCGATTCTAGCCCTTCGTTCGCACAATAAAATGTGCTTTAGTCAGCGCCGATCTCCATAATCAAATCTCCAGCTTCCACTTGCTGAGTCTTGGGGATTGCCCAGCGAGCAACGACTCCTGAGACATTGGCGCTGATCCCTGCTTCCATCTTCATCGCTTCAATGGTGGCCACGACGTCACCTTCCGCCACCTCATCTCCCACACCTGCGACAACAGTCACGACACCCGAGAAGGGAGCTGCAACATGACGAGGATTCTGGGAATCAGCTTTCTCAGCGTGACTCACCTGAACCTCAATGGAACGGTCCCGAATGCTGATCGGTCGCATTTGGCCATTGAGCGCGGCAACTACTGTCCTCATCCCTCGGTCGTCAGGCTCCGAGATTGACTCGAGAGAGACGTAGAGGCTAACCCCTGGCTCCACCTCGACGACAGATTCTTCCCCCAACGGAAGCCCGTAGAGATAATCACGCGTCTTAATCACCGAAACATCGCCGAATGTCTCGTGAACCTCGCGATACTCCGCCGTTGGGCCGGGGAAAAGCAAGGTGTTAAGCATGTCCTGGCGTTCGCGTCCTGGTGCGCCCAGGGCGGCCTCTTGTTCCGGAGTGAGATCTGAAACTGACGGCTTCCGGGTCTTTCCCTCGAGAATCTTGGAGCGGAAGGGCTCTGGCCATCCACCAGGCAAATCTCCCAACTCCCCCGCCATAAAGCCGACAACCGAGTCGGGAATGTCATACGCACCAGGGTTGGCTTCGAAATCTGCCGGGGCAACATCCATGGCGACAAGGTGCAATGCCAGGTCTCCCACGACCTTGCTCGAGGGCGTCACCTTCGTAGGACGACCTAGCATTCGGTTGGCTTCCGCGTACCAATCC
>JAIOWW010000012.1 GCA_021741925.1 Pontimonas sp.
GTGGAAATTCACTCTCGTTGGGCCCCACCGACTCTGCGAGCTTCTGTTCAGCTCCGGGAGTTCCATCCAGTGGCAATGTGCTCTCTGTCAGGACAAACCCGAAGACGAACGCATCGACTGAGGCGAAAGCTGTTGTCGCGAGCCGGGCGCTAAATCCTGCCGCAGCGAGGTGACCCATCATTGCGTCATAGTGACGAAGCTGTGAAAGTCCTGGTGTGGGTCTCGACTCCATCATTCCCAGCCCCCACGGATGAGCACTCAGAACCTCTCGGGCTGAGTGGGCCCTTTGCCACAGCGCTTCACGCCACGGAGCGCCCGATACTGGAATGGTGATCTTCGAGAAGACCCATTCTGACAGCGCATCCAAAAGCGCCTCTTTGCTCGCTACATAGTGATAAAGAGACATCGCCTCTACCCCGAGCTCGCTCCCCACACTGCGCATACTGACGGCGCCAAGCCCGCCCTTATCGGCCACCCTCGCGGCAGCATCGATTATTCGCTCGTGAGACAAACGCAGTTTCCCTGGCATGCGCTCTATTGTTGCGGTTTTACACCCGTAAGGCTAGTCTGGAATTTCTTACACCTGTAAACAAGGAGTGCTATGTCTCATCCACCGACCACCAACACCTCACTCGACACACGCATCGTTGTCTCTTCACTCTGGGTTGCCACGATGATCGCTGTAGCTTTTGTCGACATCTTCGGGTTATTTCGGCCTGATATCCGCGCGCAAATAGAGAACGGCACACTCTACATTTTCGAGATTGGACCAAGTTTTCTTCTCGGCTCCATCATCTATGTGCTCATTCCCACTCTGATGATTCCGCTGACTCTTGTCCTCCCCCGACGGGCGAATCGTCTCGCTAACATCACCGTCGCAAGCCTTTTTGTGGTCACGATTATCGGTGGCGCGATCGGCGAATGGAGCTACTACGTCCTAGCAAGCGCCTTGGAGGCGATCCTGCTGGTGGGAGTGATTGTTTTGGCTACGCGCTGGACAAAGCCCGCGCTTCTGGCCGAGAAAGCGCTCTAGCTCGTCGAGCCTTGGCTCGCCGCCACCCAGTCCTCAAGTTTTTTCTGGGCAAGGCCTGAGTCAAGGGTTGACTCCGCGACGGAGATTTTCTCGCTCAAACGCTCCATGAGTCCCCGTTCCCGCTCGGCGGGATTTTCTGCCAAGGCAAAGGACACCAAACCAGCTGCAGCGTTGAGCACCACGATGTCTCGCACCGGCCCAGGCTCACCAGCAAGCACGCTTCTGGCAAGATCCGCGTTGTGTTCGGGGCTGTCCCCGAGGAGATCTTCAGGACGAGCTTTTGCGAGACCCAACTCTTCCGAGTTCACGTCGTGCTCATAAATCTGACCCCTGGTCACTTCCCACACGTGGGAGTGTCCGGTGGTGGTCATCTTGTCGATGCCATCATCGCCGCGGTAAACAAGCGCTGTGGCCCCTCGGGTTCTAAAAACCCCCGCAACCTGGGGAACTCGCCCGAGATTGCTGACCCCAACGGCGCTAGCCTCTGGCCTTACCGGGTTACACAGTGGCCCCAGAATGTTGAACACCGTGGGAATGCCAATCTCTTTGCGGGCGGTTGCAGCGTGACGAAAGCCCGGGTGAAACTTCGCGGCAAACACGAAGGTCATGCCCACTTGGTGAAACACGCGTGCGACATCGCTCGGCTCCAGCTCAAGGTTGACCCCCAGAGCACCCAAAACATCACTCGCCCCAGAGGCTGAACTGGCGGCACGATTGCCATGTTTCACAACAGGGATACCGGCCGCAGCAGCAACGATTGACGCAATGGAGGAAACATTCACCACCGCGCCATAGGGGTCTCCCCCGGTACCGACGATGTCGAGCACCATGGGATCAATCGGTAGGGCCACAGCATGTTTCAAGATGGCGTCACGAAAACCCACAATTTCATCCACGGTTTCTGATTTAGCCCGCAACGCAATGAGGAAAGCGGCCATCTGGGAGTCCGTGACCTCCCCCGCCATCACAGCCTCCATCGCTCTGCTCGCCTGGGCGACGGTCAAGTCGCGGCGATCGAGCAGCTGGGTCAGTGTCTCGGGCCACGAGAAATCGGTGGACATAATGACCATGCTATCGGCCCTATCGGGCATGTCGTAGGGCAAAGTACCAGCCTCATATCAGGCATAATGGAGGGGTGAGTAGCGCATCTCTGACATCAGGTCTTTCCGCGCCCACAGTAAATCGACCCAACGTCGTTGCTGTGGGCACCATTGTGTGGCTGGGAAGCGAGGTGATGTTCTTCGCAGGGTTGTTCGCGATTTACTTCACCCTTCGCTCCACTTCGCCGGAATTGTGGGAATCCAGAGTCGAGATGCTCAACATCCCCTTCGCGGCAATCAACACGACCATCCTTGTGCTCTCGAGCGTCACCGCCCAGTTCGGTGTCTTCGCAGCCGAGCGTTTACAAGCCCGCGCAACCGGATGGAAGCCGACTCAGTGGGGCATGATCGAGTGGTTCTTCCTCACCTATGCGATGGGGGCAATCTTCGTCGCGGGGCAGGTTTATGAGTACGCAATCCTCGTCTCTGAAGGCGTAAGTCTCTCCTCAGACGCCTACGGTTCCGCTTTCTACCTCACAACGGGATTCCACGGTTTGCACGTGACCGGCGGTTTGATTGCCTTCTTGCTGGTAATCGGCCGTGCATACGCTGTGAAGAACTTCACACACCGCGAGGCGACGAGTGCGATTGTGGTTTCGTATTACTGGCACTTTGTTGACGTGGTGTGGATCGGTCTGTTCCTCGTCATCTACGTCCTCAGATAGCTCAGAAAAGAAAGTAGTTGCGCTTGCCCATGGCCTCATCCCGCTCACCCCGCCACTCCGGTCGTCGCCACCCTCTGGTGGGTGTGCTTCTGCTGGTCATCGGTTTGTTCGTGACTGGTGGCGCCTACGCGGCGGCAAGCACAGGAATCGCCCACGCGCAAGACGCTCCGGTTTCTCAAGAGTCACTGGTGGAGGAAGGAGAAAAACTCTTCCTATCCAACTGTGCGAGCTGCCACGGCCTCAACGCCGAAGGTACTGTCGCTGGCCCCACCCTGATCGGCGTGGGGGCTCTCTCCGTTGACTTCCAAGTGGGCACTGGTCGTATGCCGATGGCGGCGTCTGGGCCACAGGCGCAGGGGAAGCCTGTCCAGTTCACCCAACCGCAAATTGACGCCATGGCTGCCTGGGTTGCCTCTCTTGCACCGGGACCCGGATTGCCAGAGCCCCAGTATTACGCCGCTGATGGTGACGTCGCCAATGGCGCGGAGCTCTTTCGCATCAACTGCGCAATGTGTCACAACGTTGCAGGAGCAGGTGGAGCACTCACTGAGGGTAAGTACGCTCCCCACTTGCGCGAGCTCCAGCCCATTCACATCTACGGCGCCATGGTGACCGGGCCACAGAACATGCCCGTGTTTAGCGACATGAACCTCACCCCCGAAGAAAAGAACGACGTTATTTCCTATCTCAAATACTTGGACGAGAACCCCTCCGTCGGAGGCTTTTCTCTGGGAAGTTTGGGCCCGGTGTCCGAAGGTTTGTTCATCTGGCTCATCGGTCTGGGCGGTCTGATCGCCGTCGCGGTATGGCTGACAGCACGCTCTAACTAGTCCGGACAGAAAGGGACACCGCACAATGGCGAAAAAGCCACCAGCTTCAGGTCACGACGAAGTTATGGACCCCGGCACCGCTGTTGAGCGCTCCAGCGCACCCCAAAACCCTGGCCTAGCCCCCGAACACCAACGAGTCACCGACCTTGACGAAAAGGAAGCCCGGGGAATGGAGCGGCGAATTGCCGGTTTTTTCCTGATCTCCATCGTCGGCAGCGTCTTCGCCGCAATCGCCTACGTTGCATTCCCCATCGTTCCCGGCGACATGTCATCGGTCCGCCTGAACAACCTCATGGTGGGGATTGGTCTCTCCGCTGCCTTGCTGGGTGTCGGCATTGGCGCGGTCCAGTGGGCCAAGGCGTTGATGCACGGTCACGAACTCGTCGAAGAGCGTCATCCGACACGTGGCAGTGAAGAAGCCCGCCAAGTTGCTGTCGAAACCTTCCAGCAAGCAAACAGAGAGTCAGGGTTCACCAGACGTTCGCTGGTGCGCAACACCTTGATTGGCGCATTGCTAGCAGCCCCGATTCCCGCTGTTGCATTGTTCCGCGACCTCGCGCCCGCGGCTGACCCCATCGCGCGAATGAAGCAAACTATGTGGGCCGAAGGCGTGCGTCTCACCCGCGACCCCAGTGGAGTTCCTATCAAGGCCTCAGAGGTGACCATCGGTTCGGCATTCCACGTTGTGCCTGATGGCTGGAAGGACCTTGAGCACCACAAACTCGAGGAGAAGGCAAAGGCGGCTGTCTTGCTGATGCGCCTTCCTGTTGACGAGCTAAACGAAGACCCTGCGAAGTCCTCCTGGTCCTATGAGGGCATAGTTGCCTACTCCAAGATCTGCACCCACGTGGGTTGCCCTGTTGCTCTCTATGAGCAACAAACCCACCATCTGCTGTGCCCTTGTCACCAATCTGAGTTTGACGTGGCAAATCACTGTGAAGTTATCTTTGGACCCGCTGCTAGGCCTCTTCCACAGCTTCCTATCACCATTGATGCGGAAGGATATCTGGTAGCACAAAGTGATTTCACTGAACCTGTTGGACCTAGTTTCTGGGAGCGTGAACTGTGAGCACCACCGTAGAGAAGACACCACAGACTGAGCCTGGCCCAGGCATGCGCTTTACCAACTGGGCGGCGAACTACGTGGACGAGCGCACCAGTGCCTCCACCGCGGTGAAGGCTTTGGGTCGCAAAATTTTTCCCGACCACTGGTCATTCATGCTCGGTGAGGTCGCGCTCTATTCGTTTATCGTCATCCTGATCAGTGGAACCTTCTTGACGTTCTTCTTCGACCCTTCCATGAGCGAAGTCCACTACGAGGGTTCCTACCTGCCCTTGAAGGGCATCGAGATGTCGGTGGCGTACCACACGTCGCTCGACCTATCATTTGATATCCGAGGCGGTCTCTTAATGAGACAGGTCCACCACTGGGCGGCGTTGCTCTTCGTGGCCTCCATCGTGTTACACATGCTGCGGGTGTTCTTCACTGGTGCGTTCCGCAAGCCTCGTGAGCTGAACTGGATTGTCGGTTTCCTGCTCTTCGTCCTCGCTATGGCTGAAGGTTTCACGGGTTACAGCCTCCCCGATGACCTTCTCTCCGGAAACGGTCTGCGCATCATCGACGGCATGATCAAGGCTTTCCCCGTAGTCGGAGTGTGGATTTCTTACCTGTTCTTCGGTGATGAATTCCCCGGGACTGAGGTAATTCCTCGCTTGTATGTGCTGCACATCATGCTGCTTCCGGCTATTTTGATTGCGTCTCTGGCCATTCACATGGTTTTGCTTGTGGTCAACAAGCACACCCAATTTGCGGGACCCGGTCGCACCAATGACAACGTGGTGGGCTCGCCCGTCATGCCTGTTTTCGCGGCCAAAGCAGGTGGATTCTTCTTCCTCGTCTTCGGCGCGATTATGGTGATTGCCTCGCTGTTCACCATCAACCCGATCTGGAACTACGGACCCTATGACCCCTCCCCCGTATCGGCGGGAACGCAACCCGACTGGTACATCGGTTTCGCTGACGGCGCGCTGCGCCTCATTCCGCCAGGGTGGGAGTTTGTTTTCTTGGGCTACACCTGGTCGATAAACATCCTGGTACCCACGGTGATCCTGATTGTGTTCCTCGGCGCAGTCGCTCTCTACCCCTTCTTCGAAGCGTGGGTAACCGGAGACAAGCGTGAGCACCACATTGCCGAGCGCCCCCGCAACGCCCCCACTCGCACAGCCATTGGTGCCACTGGTGTGGTGTTCTATGCAGTCCTCTGGGCAGCGGCAAGCTCCGACCTCATTGCCACTCACTTCAAGCTGACCATTGAGGGCGTTATCACGAGCCTTCAGGTGTTGCTGATTGCGGCTCCTATTGCAGCTTTCATCATTACCAAGCGCACCTGTCTCGCACTGCAGCGTAAAGATCGCGAGATTGCTCTCCACGGCTACGAGAGCGGGCGTATCGTTCGTCTTCCCGGTGGTGAGTACGTCGAGGTTCACGAGCAACTCGATGATTATGAGCGTTGGAGACTGCTGGACTACAACGACTACAAGCCACTGACGGTTCGACCTAACGACGAGGGTCGTATCACCGTGGGAACCCGGCTACGTGCGGGAATGTCCCGCTGGTTCTTTGAAGATCGGGTCCTCCCGATTGAGGCGAAGGAACTCGAAGGCGCTGACAAGCACTAGCTGAACCCGTTGCGCTTGTCCCTTCTCAGGAAGGACGCGTGTTGTCACGGGAGGACTACGAGAAGAGCCTTCTCATGTACTCGGCCTGCTGCGTGTACCCCAAACGGTCGTAGAAGCCACCAGCGCGGCGGGACGCCACGGTGAGCTGGGTCACTCCGCGCTCTTCGCACGCGCCTTCCACCGCACGCACGAGGGCAGTGCCCACCCCACTGGTCTGGAGACTCTCATCCACCACAATCTCCTGCAACTGAGCAGAAGGCCCGTTGGTGTAGAGCAAGGGGTTGATGGTCGTCAAAGAGTACCCGGCGATTACTCCGTCCACCTCTGCGATGTGAAGCAGTGAACGTGGATGGTCTGCCAAAACGGCGGGAAAAGCCTTGGCAAAGGCCTCTGCGTCAACTGGTACGGCGTGCCCCAGGCGACCCACAAGCTCCAGAACCCGAGGGCCATCGGCCTCTGTGGCAAACCGGATCACCGGGGTGTTAGCGGGCAAAATATCCTCGGTAATACTCGTAGGTCCAGCCCACGATGCCGATAAGGACAAAAGGCACCGCGTAGAGGGAGACCCAGTACCCCACGGCTAAGCCCATAAAAGCCACCGCGGCGCCTGCCGCCAGAACAATGGGCCACCAGCTCCATGGGCTGTAGAAGCCAATCTCAGGGTCGCCGTCATCGATTTCTGCATCGAGACGGTCCTCAGGGAGAAGGCCACCCTGATTCTTCAGCTGAACCTGCAAATAGAACCCAATGAAGACTGTCAATGCGCCGCTGAGCCCGATTGCGAGAGTTCCTGCCCACTCGACCTGACCTTTATCGATGATGGACCACACCGTGTACACGGCGGCCAAGGTGAAAAAGTATGCCGTCAGAATCCACAGCAGGATGATGTTTGTCTTCATACCTCGTCGTTTCTTACTTGGCTGCCTTGGCAGGCGCCTTCTTGATGGCCTCGATGGCGGGCAAATCTACTTCGGGGTGGTTCAAGTCAAATGCGGGTGACTCTGAACGGATCCGCGGAATCGAGGTGAAGTTGTGACGAGGAGGAGGGCATGAGGTGGCCCACTCGAGCGAGCGCCCATAACCCCACGGATCGTTGACGGTCACCTTCTGGCCGTTGCGCGCCGTCAGGTACACGTTCAGGAGAAATGGAATCATCGACAGTGCGAGCAACACCGAGCCCACTGTGGAGAGCTGGTTCATCCAGGTAAACCCGTCCTCCGGAAGGTACGTCGCGTAGCGACGGGGCATCCCCATTACGCCTAGCCAGTGCTGGATGAGGAAGGTCATGTGGAATCCGACAAAGAGAATCCAGAAGTGAACGTGACCCAACGACTCATTCAGCATCTTTCCGGTGAACTTGGGCCACCAGAAGTAGAACCCGGCGAACATCGCGAAGACCACGGTTCCAAAGACAACATAGTGGAAGTGGGCCACAACGAAATAGCTATCTGACACATGGAAGTCAAGCGGCGGTGACGCAAGAATCACACCGGTGAGCCCGCCGAAGACAAACGAAATCAGGAAGCCCAGAGCAAAGACAATCGGCGTATCGAAGGTGACAGAGCCTCGCCACATTGTGCCGATCCAGTTGAAGATCTTCACACCCGTGGGCACTGCAATCAACATGGTCATCAAGGCGAAGAACGGCAACAGCACAGACCCTGTGACATACATGTGGTGGGCCCACACCGTCATCGACAGCGCAGCGATGGCGATCGTCGCGTACACCAGTGTCTTGTAACCGAAAATGGGCTTGCGGCTAAAGACCGGGAAAATCTCGGACACAATTCCGAAGAACGGCAGAGCGATGATATACACCTCGGGGTGGCCGAAGAACCAGAAAAGGTGTTGCCAGAGAATAGCGCCACCATTCGCAGCGTCGTAGACGTGGGAACCGAAGACTCGGTCAGCACCCAAGGCAAGCATTGCAGCTGCGAGAACGGGGAAAGCCAACAGCACCAAAATGGAAGTGACGAGCGTGTTCCAGGTAAAGATGGGCATCCGCCACATCGTCATACCGGGGACTCGCATCGTGATGATGGTGGTGATGAAGTTGACCGCACCGAGAATCGTTCCAAAACCGCTCAGACCTAGCCCAAACACCCACAAGTTCCCACCGAGTCCCGGGGAAAATGTTTGGCTTGAGAGGGGCGTGTAGGCAAACCACCCGAACGACGCGGCGCCCTGAGGTGTTAGGAATCCCGCAACTGCGATGAGCGAACCGAAGCTAAAGAACCAGTAGGCCAGGGCATTGAGGCGGGGGAAAGCGACGTCAGGTGAACCAATCTGCAACGGCATCAGTACGTTGGCAAAACCAGCGAACAACGGTGTCGCAAACATCAGCAACATGATGGTGCCGTGCATGGTGAAAAGCTGGTTGTACTGCTCCTTGGTGGCAACGATTTCCAGCCCAGGTGCGAAGAGTTGAGCGCGAATAACCAGCGCCATAACACCACCGAGAAGGAAGTACAGGAAGGAGGTGATGAGGTAGAGGTACCCGATCTTCTTGTGGTCTGTCGAGGTGATCCACTCAACAAACACGTTGCCTTTGCGCGCGACCCCTGCGTTCGAGAGCCCCTGGGGCGTCTGTGCTACGGAGGGACGAGGAGCTGTGGTGGTCATGTTTTCTTACTCACTCTCACTGAATGCTGTAGTTCCGGGAAGGTTCTGCAAAACGTTTGCTTCTGGACCTAGGCGTCCCACATTGCCCTGGTCTCGCAGTGCTTGAATCTGCTGGTTGTACTCCTGCTCAGACACTACGTGCACTTCAAAAAGCATCAGGGAGTGGTACTCACCGCAAAGCTCTGCGCACTTACCGCGGAAGACTCCCTCTTCCTGAGGAATGAAGTACCAGTAATTGGTCCGAGCAGGGATCATGTCCTTCTTGTATAAAAAGTCGATCACCCAGAAGGAGTGGATAACGTCGCGAGATTCAATTTTGATCTCGACCTTCTTGTCAACGGGCAAGTAGAGCTTGGGAAGAAGCTCCGTGTCCACTCCCCCGCCAGGAAGTTCCTGACCCTGAATCCCCGAGAGATACACATTCTCATTCAGGTAGTTGAAGTCCCACGCCCAACGCTTCCCGTAGACCTCGATGGAAACATCGGGGTCCTCTAGCGGAGCCTCGATGATGGTTTGGTCTCGAGCCGTGAAGGCGAAGAACCCCAACACCAGAATGAGAGGCACAACCGTGTAGAAGGTTTCAATCGGCATGTTGTAGCGCAACTGAGCGGGCAACCCCGTTTGTCCGCGGCGGCGGCGATACACCACAGACGCCCAAATAATCAGTAGCCACGTGACCACACCCACAACAAGGAGCACAATCCAGGAGACAACCCACAGGTCAACAACTCGGTCTACCTGGTTAGTGAGGCCTCGCTCCGTGGGAAGCCAACCCAATGCGCTCTGCGATGTACACCCGGCCAGGACAACAGCCAAAACGGTGAGAAGTGACGCGCCTTTGAGGCCGCGCTTGAGGGTGTGGCGCACAGGAAACCTTTCACCTTGTCAACCAAATTTACGAAGCCCAGTCTAGGACATTCCCCCTCCGCCGCACTCTCAGACAGGCGGGTGTGAGGGCTTTCTCTCAGTCTCTAGGAGAAACTATCCCCACAGGCACAGCTGCCCTGAGCGTTGGGGTTGTCAATGGTGAACCCTTGCTTCTGGATGGTGTCCTCAAAGTCAACGGTCGCGCCCTCGAGATAGGGGGAGCTCATCTTGTCCACCACGAGCTCCACACCGGAGAAATCACGGACAAGGTCATCCTCCATCAGACGCTCGTCAAAGAACAACTGATAAATCAATCCGGAGCATCCGCCGGGTTGAACGGCAACGCGCAAACGAAGATCGTCCCGACCCTCTTGGTCGAGGAGATTTCGGACCTTGGTCGCCGCCTGATCGGTGAGCGATACGCCATGGGTCTGGTTCAGAGTCTCTGTCATGGTGTGGTCCTTTCGTGACCCTTCAGTGTAACCAACCCAACTTGGCTTCGGCTGGAACCTCACTGGGAGAGGTTCCCCTATCTCCCGCTAATCTGGTGGAACACCGTTCGTTGCAGGAGAGGCATACGTGGCACAGGAACTTTCGCACCCCGAGGACATCGAACCATCGGGAAAAGGGCGCCCCACCCCGCGGCGCAAGGATCGGGAAGCGGAACTCAAGCGCCCCCTCGTGTCTAACAACCGCAAAGAGGCGCGCGCACGTCTCGCCAAGGAGCGCGAGCGCGCACGTCTCGGCCTCGCAAATGGCGAAGAGAAATTCCTGCCCCTGAGGGACAAGGGGCCCCAGAAAAAATGGGTCCGGGATTTCGTCGATGCGCGCTGGAATTTCGGTGAGTTCCTCATCCCAATCATGTTTGCGGTGATTATTGCAACCTTCCTGCCCTCATTGCAGGCTCAGTTCATCGCGATTGTCGTCTTGTGGTCCTTCTTCCTGATCACCATCATCGATGCGTTTGTCGTGGGTGCCGGGGTGCGAAAAGGGTTGCGAGCCAAGTACGGAGAAGACAAGGTAGAAAACGGCGTTCGCTGGTACGCAGCTATGAGAGCCCTTCAAATGCGCGGCCTCCGGCTTCCAAAACCGCAGGTCAAGCGCGGAGAGAAGCCTAGCTAGCGACGACCGCCCATCTCCTCCAGAACCTTTCTGGCAAAGAATGGTCCTCGATACACAAACCCGGTGTACGCCTGAACGAGGGTGGCTCCGTTGTCCAGAAGAGTCTGGGCGTCGTCTCCGGTCATGACTCCCCCGACGCTAATCACGCAATACTCCCGGGGCAGATTCTGTCGAATGACTCGCAGAACCTCGAGGGAGCGTGCGCTCAACGGGTGACCAGATAGGCCCCCCTCCCCCATTCGGGCTACCTCCTCGCGCGGCGTCACTAAGCCTTCCCGCGACAGAGTCGTGTTGGTTGCCACGATTCCCGCAAGCCCCAAGTCACACACAACATCTACAACTTCAGAGATGGCGTCATCACTGAGGTCGGGGGCGATTTTGACCAGAACGGGAGTCTCGCCAGCATGATCGAGCACAGCTTTCAAGATCGGTTCAAGAAAACTGCGCTCCTGGAGTCCTCGAAGTCCCGGAGTGTTCGGAGAACTGACGTTGACCACGAGGTAATCGGCATAGTGGGCAAGTGCCTTAGTGCACGCAACATAGTCCTCTCGCGCCATTTCCTGAGGCGTTGCTTTGTTCTTGCCGATATTGACCCCAATCACAGGCAGTGCCCCACCTTGCGCGCGCAATGCTTTCAAACGGCGAGCAACGACTTCCACACCCTCGTTGTTGAAACCCATTCGATTGATGAGTGCTCTGTCGCGGGGCAGTCGGAACAAGCGGGGTGTGGGGTTTCCCGGCTGGGGTTTAGGTGTCACCGTCCCCACCTCGACATGTCCAAAGCCCAACGCATGGAACCCTCGGACGGCCACAGCATTCTTGTCGAACCCCGCCGCAAGCCCTAGGGGAGATTCAAAGGTTGTCTCCAAAGTCTTGACTTGCATCGCGGGAGAGAGAGACTTGTCCGAGCGCAGTACAAGCTTCCCGAGCGGGGTGCCGGCAAGCCGAACAACCAGCATTCCCAGGTGATGGGTAAATTCAGGGTTGAGGCGCTTGAGGACAGAGAACACGGCCTCGTACATCAGCCGTCCTCTGCAGGCTCAACTGCCGCAATACGCAGAGCGTCAATGGCGGACTCAAAATCATCCAAACTTTCAAACGCTTGATAGACCGAGGCGAAACGAAGGTATGCCACTTCATCAAGCTCTCGCAGAGGTTCCAGAATGGCCAAACCGATCTCGTTGGCATCCACCTGGGAGGCGCCGGTTTGGCGGATTGTCTCCTCAACCCGCTGGGCGAGCTGGGCAAGGTCCTGATCTGTGACGGGCCGCCCCTGACAGGCTTTTTTGACACCCGCAGCAATCTTCTCCCGTGAGAAAGGCTCCGTCACGCCGCTGCGCTTAATGACGCTCAAACTCGCCGTTTCCAGCGTGGAAAACCGTCGACTGCACTCTGGGCATTGACGCCTACGACGGATTGATACTCCGTCATCACTGGTTCGCGAATCAATCACGCGACTGTCAGGGTGGCGACAAAAAGGGCAGTACATGGTGCCCTAAGCCTATAGTTCGCCGGGCTCGAGGAAGCGAGTTGTCACTGCGTCGCCATGCGCCGGAAGGTTCTCGGCCTGCGCAAGAGCCACTATCGAGTCTGCAACGTGTTCTAGAGCCCCTTTGTCGTACTCAACCACTTGCTGGGAGCGCAGAAAGGTGAGTGGCGACAACCCGGAGGTAAAGCGCGCTCCTCCTGCTGTGGGAAGTACGTGATTCGATCCGGCTAGGTAGTCACCGGCACTCACGGGCGTGTAATCCCCTATGAAAATTGCACCCGCGTGCCGAATATCGCCCACCACATCATCGGGTGACTCCACCATAATTTCGAGGTGCTCGGCGGCGAGTGCGTTGACTAGATCGACAGCCTGGTCCAGCCTGTCCACCACGAGAATTGCGGATTGTTCGCCACTCAGAGAGGTCGTTACGCGCTCACTGTGGTGGGTCTGCGCCACCTGCCGGGTGAGGGAAGCCTCGACTCTTTTCGCGAGCTCCATAGAGGTCGTGATCAGCACAGCGGAGGCTAACTCATCATGCTCGGCCTGCGAGACCATATCCGCCGCAATGAACTCGGGGTGCGCGGTGTCGTCAGCGAGAATTCCGATTTCCGTTGGTCCAGCCTCCGAGTCAATCCCCACCTGACCTCGCACCTGCTTTTTAGCGGCCGCTACGTAGCGATTCCCGGGGCCGGTGATGACCGACACGCTCGCAAGGGCAATATCTGGGACGCCCCAAGCCAAAGCGGCTATGGCGCCAGCCCCACCCACTGCATAGACCTCCGTAATCCCCAGTAACTCAGCCGCGGCAAGAATCGTGGGATGTGGGAGACCTCCAAAATCCTGTTGGGGTGGCGACACCAGGACGATATCGGGAACTCCTGCAGCCTGAGCGGCGACCACATTCATCACCACGCTCGAGGGATACACAGCCTTTCCTCCGGGAACGTAGACACCCGCGCGATCAACGGGCACATAGCGGGTGGTCACTGACCCGCCCGCGTTATACGTCGTGGTGGTGGACTGCGGCACTGCATCTTCAGAGGCGGCGCGCACTCGACGAATTGACTCCTCGAGGGCAGACTTGACCTTTTTATCCAGTCCAGAGAGCGCACCCTTAAGGGCAGTGGAACTAACCCGCAGGTCATCCACTGCCACACCGTCGAAAGCAAGCGCCTGGCGCCGCAAAGCACTGGAACCGTCTTTTTTGACTTCTGCCATCAGATCGCTCACTGTCGCATCGACTTCGGCAGCCCCGAGGCTCACCCGGGGAACAAAGCTGTGCGCGTTCGCAGCGGTGAGGGCGACACCCCTGAGGTCTTCAATCCGAATCATGGCTCCCTCATCGTATCGGTGGCGGGGGAATAAAGCCGAGGAAGTCTGGCTTAAGATAAGGGTGATGACAACGACAGACGCACTTCGCCCCTCCGAAGCTTTCCTCGAGTCTTTTCGTCGGCATGGAGCCGGAATAGCGGTGGTGACACTGCGCAAGAAAGACGGATCGCCGACAGGCTTTATCGCGACGTCCCTAGCCTCCCTGTCGGCGAATCCTCCTGTGGCCACTTTCAACATGGCACAAACCGCGAGCTCCTGGTCTTCTCTATCGGTGGAAACCCCAATCCTCATCCACCTGTTGTCCACCGACAACGTAGATCTCGCGAGGAAGATGGCGGGCGAATCCGACCAGCGATTCGAGGGAGATCATTGGCACGAGGGACCAGATGGGCTGCCACTTCTCACGGGTGTTCATGCCTGGATGACCGCCACCGTGGTCGCGATTACCGAAGTGGAATTCAGCGCCATGGTCGCCGCTCGCATTACCGGCGGCGCACTCGGCGAACACTCCACACCCCTGGTTTACTCTGAGCGCGACTACCGGGCGGTTGCGCCGCTCTAACGACTCAGGCAGTGAGAGCCCAAGAGGCTCTTCACTTCGCCGATGAGATCCTCTGTGACGCTGACGGTGCGGGGCAGTTCAAAGACTCGAGCTACTCCCGCCTTAACCAGTCGTAATCGAACTGTCGCCTGTCCCTCATGGCGGCCTAACGCCTCGTCAAGCGCTGTTAAGACAGGCACGGTTGCGAAGGACTCCGGCACAGTTAAGGTCAGAGGTTCATCTCGGATATCGCGAGAGACATCGAGCGGAACCAATTCAATGGCGTGCAAACCCAGACCATCATCTCTGCGAGACACTCGCCCCCGCAGTGACACAATCGAGTCCTCAACCAGGTCGGTTTGGTAGTTCTTATACGTCTTGCCCAGGAACATCACCGCAACTTCACCTCCAAAGTCTTCAACGGTTACCTGCGCATAGGGATTACCGCTGGTTCGGGCAACGCGGTGACTGACGGAGGTGACAAGCCCCGCTATGGTGACGGATTCACCATCCTCTCGATCGGAGGCGAGGAGTTCAGCAACGGTAACCTCCGCTTCAGCGGCGAGGGTCACCTCCAGACCAGCCAGCGGATGGTCAGAGACGTAGAGCCCCAACATGTCCCGCTCGAGGCTCAAGAGCTCTTTCCTGGACCATTCGGGCCTGTCTGGCACTACTTGGGTGGAGCCAGTACCCGCTTCCTCAAAGAGACTCTCAAAATCGAACCCGACGTCTCCGTGCTCTTCAGCCCGCTTGTCTCGTGCAGCAGATTCCACAACTGACTCATGAATGTCAAAGAGTGCGCGCCGTGTGTGCCCGAGCCCATCAAAAGCGCCTCCCTTGATAAGGGATTCCACGGTGCGCTTGTTTAGCACGCTCGAAGGCACTTTCTTAATGAAGTCGTGGAATGAGGCAAAAGCTCCCTGAGCTTCGCGGGCGTCGCGAATACCTTGAACAACACCTACCCCGACGTTGCGTATGGCCGCCAAGCCGAATCGGATGTCCTCACCCACCGCGCTATATGTCGCAATTGATTCATTAACATCCGGGGGAAGAACTTTTATGCCCATGCGCCGACACTCGTTGAGATAAATGGCCGACTTGTCTTTCTGGTCACTCACGCTAGTCAGCAAGGCGGCCATGTATTCCGCCGGGTAGTGGGCCTTGAGATACGCAGTCCAGTAGGAAATCATCCCGTACGCAGCGGAGTGAGCTTTGTTGAAGGCGTAGTCCGAGAAGGGGACGAGCACTTCCCAGAGTGCCTGAATAGAGTCGTCGGAGAAGCCGTTGTGGCGCATGCCCTCCCGGAATGCCTCGAACTGAATGTCGAGCTCTTCCTTCTTCTTCTTTCCCATGGCCCGGCGAAGCAAATCGGCTTGGGCCAGCGTATAGCCGGCGAGTTTTTGCGCGATCTCCATCACTTGCTCTTGATAGACAATGAGGCCATAGGTCTCCCCCAGGACTTCCTGGAGTGCGCTCGCGAGTTCCGGGTGTAGGGGGGTGATGTCCTGCTGTCCGTTTTTACGCAACGCATAGTTGGTGTGCGAATCTGCTCCCATTGGTCCCGGCCGATAGAGCGCCAAGACCGCGGAAATATCTTCGAAACTATCCGGCTTCAACAGTCGCAGGAGACTCCTCATCGGCCCCCCGTCGAGCTGGAAAACTCCCAAGGTGTCACCTCGGCTCAGCAGCGAATATGCGGCCGAATCGTCCAGTGTGAGCTCTTCTAGCACTGGTCGATGCCCTCGGTTCAACTCGATGTTGTCTAGCGCGTCATCGATGATGGTGAGGTTGCGCAGCGAGAGGAAGTCCATTTTCACAAGACCCAGCGCTTCCGATGCTGGGAAGTCAAACTGGGTGACAATCTGACCATCTTGCTCGCGACGCATGATGGGAATGATGTCGAGCAGTGGATCACTAGACATGATTACTCCCGCCGCGTGCACACCCCACTGCCGCTTGAGGTTTTCCAGACCCTGCGCCGTCTCAAAAACTTGCTTGGCTTCAGGGTCCGATTCCACGAGTGTGCGCAAATCTGCGGCTTCCTTGAAACGCTCATGAGTCTTGTCGAGCACGCCATCAAGAGACATTTCTTTGCCCATCACGCCGGGGGGCATCAATTTGGTGAGCTTCTCCCCCATTCCAAAGGGAAAGCCCAACACCCGAGCGGAGTCTTTGAGGGCTTGTTTGGCCTTAATAGTGCCAAAGGTGACGATCTGTGCGACCCGATCATCCCCGTACTTCTCGGTAACGTACCGAATAACTTCACCGCGTCGACGCTCATCAAAGTCCACATCGAAGTCAGGCATGGAGACGCGGTCTGGGTTCAAAAAACGCTCAAAGATGAGACCGTGTTCGAGTGGGTCGAGCTCGGTAATTCTCATGGCATAAGCGGCCATCGAACCTGCTCCGGACCCACGCCCGGGGCCCACTCGAATACCGTGTTCCTTTGCCCAGTTGATGAAGTCGGCGACGACGAGAAAGTAGCTGGCGAATCCCATTTGCGAGATAACGCCAATTTCATACTCGGCCTGGGCTTTCACACGATCCGGGACCCCGTTGGGGTAGCGAGCCGTGAGGCCTCGCTGCACCTCTTTCTCAAAATAGCTCGTCTCGGTC
>JAIOWW010000013.1 GCA_021741925.1 Pontimonas sp.
GTCGCGAGTTCCTCCACCCGTTCGTTGCGTCTGCGCCCCTTGGGAAGAGAGAACCCAATGTTGTCTCCCACACTTAGGTGCGGGAACAGTGAGGACTCTTGCGGGACCCACCCGATGCCCCGCTGCTCAGGGGGTACTCGCCGTTTGGCCGAGGAGAGCTCCCTAGATCCGACGGTAATGGTTCCCGAATCAATCGGGACGAGACCGGCCAGTGCCATTAACAAACTGGTCTTGCCACACCCGGAGGGCCCCAAAATGGCGACTAGAGAACCGGAGGGAACAACGAGGGAGACATCCCGAAGAGCCTGCCTCGAGCCATAGGAGAGGCTGATGTTGCTCAACGTCAGCGTACTCACAGCTCCTCCTTCGCTACAGATCGAACACCCGAGAGAATCATCGCAGGGATTGCCGCGACAACCACAAGAGCGGCTGCATAAGGGGCAGCTGCACCAAATTCACCCGCTGCAGTCCTCGACCACAGCTCAGTGGCCAACGTGCTGGCGCCCAACGGTCTCAGCAACAGTGTGGCCGGGAGCTCCTTCATGGTGGTGATGGCGACCAGAAGTGCCCCGATTCCGATTCCTGGGAGAGCGAGAGGGACCGTTACCCGCCACCAGGCTTGAAGACGCGTTGACCCCAGCGTCCTCGCCACATTGACCAGGTCAAGGGATACCCCTTCAATACTGGCGCGAGCAGTCCCGAGAGCTTTCGGCATAAACAGCACAGCGTAGGCGAAGACCAACACCACAACCGTTTGATAGAGGGCGGGAATTACTGACAGGGAGAAGAACACGAGAGACAGCCCCACCACAATGCCCGGCAATCCATTCGAAAGATAGCCTGCCCCTTCGAGAACGGGAATCCACTTGCTTCGATATCTCGCAGCCAGCGCAGCAATCGGTAGCGCCAGGATGAGTGCGACAACCGCGGCGGCAACTGAAACACCAATGGTGGTGGTCGTGGCCTCCGCGAGTCTTTCGACGCTGATGGAGCGCAAGGTTGTGGCTTCTGCCAAGCGACTTCCCAAACCAATCAACGGAATGAGCACACCCACCACGGGCGGCGCTGCCACCAGCGCCGTGAGAATCACCCGCATCACGGGCGAAAGCGGTTCTTTGGCGGCGTGAAGTGCGGTGGAGCGGGTGAGGGTGCCCCTTGCCCCTCGCTCAGCTGCCACCACAATCACAGCAATAATGACCAACAACAGTGCCAAGACGGCGGCCTGCGAGCGATCAAAACTCGCCGCATAGGCCTGCTGAACTCCCCAGGTGAGGGTTTGGAATCGCATCATCGCGACCAAACCAAAGTCGCTCAGCGTGTAGAGAAAGACGAGGAGACCGCCGGCAATAGCGGCTGGTCGCACCTGTGGCCAAGTAACCCTCCAGAACGCTCGTGTCGGACTCAGTCCGAGTGTTCGCGCGACGGCTTCACCATCTGCCGAGGTTCCCCTCAAGACTGCAGCGACGGGGAGGGTGACATAAGGAATGGTGACGGCGCTGAGCAATGCCCAGCTGGGTACAAAACCATGGAGACCCGGGACCAGCACTAGCCATCCATACGAGGCCAAATAGGAGGGAACGGCGAGAGGTAGTGCTGATATCAACAGCCACGTCCTGGCTGCCCCGATACGCAATCGGGTGACAATAGTGGCGATTGCTGTCCCCATTGCCACGGCAGTGGCAGACACGGTAACGCTGAGTCCGATGGTGTTGAGCACCAGCTCGCCGACTAAGGGTCGGGCAAGAATTTCGACAATGTCAGAGAGCGCAACGTCTGACGCTCGCACCCCCAGGTACACCAACGGAATGGCCACAGTTGCAACGGCAAGCGCCGCCAACGTAATCAACCACGCGGGTGGCCTGCCCACGAGAGAGCCCCCTACGCTCTGCGCAGGGGTGTGCTCTGGTGCAATAGTGGTGGGCACACAGGCCTTTCTCACTCCGGGGAAATTAGAGGATCAACCCATACTTTCGCAGTAAATCCTGGGTCTCTTTCAGAGTAGCGAGGTCCGAGAGGTCAAAGTCGGCAACCGCCAGATCATCCAACGCGGGAAGGCCCTCTGGAGCGTCAATGGTCGGTAACAGTGGGTACTCGAATGTCTGCTCAACGAAGTACTGCTGTGCTTCATCCGACACGAAGAATGCAATGAGCTCGAGAGCATCGAGATCAAAGCTCTGAGCGTCCAGGAGTCCCATCCCCGTGACGTTCACAATCGAGGCGGGGTCACCGGCGTCAGTGAAGTGCAGTTTGGCGCGAAGATTCTCTGCGCCTCGTTCGAAGGCGAGACGTTCCCAGTAGTAGTGGTTGATGAGTCCGATGGGCAACGTGCCCTCATTGACAGCGTCGAGGATGGCCCCGTTGCTCTCAAAGATTTGTGGGTCGTTGATGTTGAGTCCAGAAACCCATTGGTCAGCAGCACTGTCACCCTTCATCACTCGATAGGCGGTCACGAAGGATTGGAAACTGGCGTTGCCTGGGGCAACGCCAACTTTGCCGGACCACTGTGGGCCGACAATCTCATCAGCAGTGTTCGGTAGCTGCTCCACGCTCAACGTCTCGCTGTCGTAGACGACAACGCGAGCACGTCCGGTAATTCCCACCCAACTGTCATCGTGGGAGGTGAATGCGGGATTGACTCGGTCAGTAATCTCGGCCGGTAGCTCGGCAAAAAGCCCTTCAAGGCTCAGTGCACCGAGGGCGCCGGCGTCTTGCGAGAGAAAGACAGCTGCGGGGCTATCGGCACCCTCTTCAAGGATTTGCGCTGCGAGCTCTGAACTTCCGGCGTAACGAATGTCTACCGCAATCCCCGTTTGCTCGGTGAAGCTATCGATGAGTGGCTGAACCAAGCTCTCGTTGCGACCCGAATACAAGATGACGTAGTTATCAGCGACCGGCTCGACAACCCTCTCTTGGGTTGTCTGCTCTGTGGACGCAGCCTCGTCGACAACCTCTGCTTCTGGTATCGCCGCACAGCTGGTCAAAGCAAGCGCGAAACCGAGGACGAGGGCCACGCCGCGGAGGCGCGCAGATACAGACATTGTTCTCCTTGAGAGACGACGTGATGAGGGACAGTCACGACTGTGTGAGGCGTCCAGGTTAGGTTAGCCTAACTTAACTCGTGAGGGAAGGCTTTTGCGGATTATTTTGCAAAAAGTTCTCGGAGAACATTCTCTAGTTGATCGATTCCCCAGTCCAAATCCTTCTTCGAGACCACAAGGGGAGGGGCCAGGCGAATAGTGGACCCGTGAGTGTCTTTCGCCAGAACGCCCTTCGCCATCAAAGCCTCACAGACCTCACGACCCGTTGCCAGCTTCGGGTCGATATCAATTCCTGCCCAAAGACCCACTCCGCGGACTGCCAACACTCCCTTGCCGACTAGCTTCTTCAAACGCTTATGCAGGTGCTTGCCCAGACGCTCAGAGCGCTTTTGCATGTCACCCTTAGCGAGCATCCGCACCACAGCAAGACCCACTGCTGCGGCAAGAGGGTTTCCACCGAAAGTGGAACCGTGTTGGCCCGGTTTCAGCACACCCATAACATCGGCCTTCCCCACCACGGCACTGACGGGGACAATCCCACCGCCGAGTGCTTTTCCGAGGATGAACATGTCGGGGGTGACTTTTTCGTTCTGACACTGCACGGTTGCTCCGGTGCGACCGAACCCCGACTGAATCTCGTCAGCAATCATCAACACGTTCTTTTTCTTCGTCAGCGCCCGAACAGCTTTCAGATATCCCTTCGGCGGCGTGATGATTCCGGCCTCGCCTTGAATGGGCTCGAGCAACACAGCCACGGTGTTGTCGGTGATCGCTTTCTCCAAGGCCTCAATGTCGCCATAGTCGACCTGAGTGAAGCCGGGGGTAAACGGGCCAAAATCTTTTCTGGAGGACTCATCGGAGGAGAAGCTCACGATCGAGATGGTTCGACCGTGGAAATTATCCTTGGCAACAACAATGGTGGCCTTGTTGGCCTGAACGCCTTTCACTCGATATCCCCACGCCCTCGCGACCTTGATGGCGCTCTCCACTGCTTCAGCACCCGAGTTCATCGGCAACACCATGTCCATGGAGAGAAGATCGGCGAGCTCTTTCGCAAACAGACCAAGCTTGTCGTGGTGGAAAGCACGTGAGGTCAACGTCACTCGACCCAGCTGTCGCTTCGCTGCGCGAATCAGGGTCGGGTTCGAGTGCCCAAAGTTCACAGCTGAGTACGCAGCAAGACAATCAAGGTATTTTTTACCCTCAACATCCCAGACCCACGCGCCTTTAGCCTTGGCTGCCACCACCGGAAGCGGGTTGTAGTTCCTGGTGAGTGAGCGCTGCTCCAGCTCCAGGACGTCAGGTGTGCTCAGTCGACGGCTCATGCCCTCAACTCTAAAGTGCAACACTTGACGCCTCCTCCACCGAGCAACAGTTCGGAGAGGTCAACGCCGATGGGGTTATAGCCACGCTCGGCCAGGTCTTTCGCAAACGTGGTGGCACGCTCAGCAATGACCACGTTGTGTCCATCGCTGAAGCTATTGAGCCCCAGGAATGCTGCATCCTCCTCGGTAGCGATGATGGCGTCGGAGTAGCGCTCCCGCAGGATCGACAGCGACGCGTCATCGAAAGCACTCGGCAGATAGGCGATGGTGGTGGGATCGATGACAGCGAGTGCTGTGTCCAGGTGGTAGTAGCTGGGGTTGACCAACTGCAGAGAGACGACCTCACGTCCATAAATGTCGGCGATTTCTTGGTGGCTCGAGGTGTCACTACGGAAACCCGACGCGGCGAGAATCGTGTCACCCACGAGAAGGAAATCGCCCTCGCCTTCATTAGTTGCCTTGGGCTCGCGAACATCGAGACCTTGGGATCGGAACCAATCCATGTAGGCGGGACCCTCGGGTTGACGCTCGGGGTAGTGAAACTTCGCGCCATAGGCAATGCCATCAAGAACGAAACCACCGTTGGCCGCGTAGACCATGTCGGGAAGGCCGGGAAGAGAGTCAATGAGGTGGACCGTGAATCCCAGGTCCACATACGTGTCATACAGGACCGTCCATTGCTTCAGGGCCAGCGAGGTGTCGGTAGGGTCCTCCGGATGCATCCAGGGGTTAATCCGGTAGCTCACCGTGAAATGCTCGGGCCGGCACATCAACACTGTCGGCGTGGTGGCGTGCACGACCGAAGCGCTCGGGCTGGGGGCGGTCTCCATGGTTGCAGTCATACCTCGAGTCTCTCACGCAGGAAACGCGTATTTTGAGAGAATAAACGCGGATATTCTGCGTTTTAGTGGGTAAATTAGCCGATTCTTTGCATAAACTGCCCCTATGGACGCAATTGACCACAAAGTTATCGGTGAGCTTCGGCATAACGCCCGTGCGAACTATGGCGATATCGGCGACATCGTCGGTTTATCTGCCTCAGCGGTAAAAAGGCGCGTCGACAAGATGGTGGCCGACGGAACAATCCGCGGGTTCACGGTCCTGGTCGATCCGACCGTCGAAGGACTCGCTGTCGAGGCCTACGTAGAACTCTTTTGCCAAGGAACGGTATCGCCGACTGATTTGCGTCGCATTCTCTCCGGTGTTCCCGAGGTGATTGATGCTGGAACGGTGAGTGGAGACGCTGACGCCATCGTGCATCTGCGCGCCAAAGACATCGGTGCCCTGGAGGACGCGCTAGAAAGAGTAAGAAACGCCCCGAATGTCAATCACACGAAGAGCTCGATTGTGCTCTCTAACCTGATTCATCGCCCTCGCGACTAAATCGCTAAGTCGCGGAATCTCGGGTCGATTGCTCCGAAACGGTGAGCTGTCATCGACACGGCCTGCTCCACAACAAAGGGCAACATTTCCACCCGACCCGACTCAGTTACTTCGTGGCCATAGATGGCGACCTCTGGTGTGCCATCAAAAGCCACCGAGAGAGCATCAGCCCTAGAGCCCAGGAGTCGAATCCGCTCCGGTAGGTTGCCCGCCACTCGCGACACAAACTCCCTCTCGTTCTCCACGACGTAATCAGCCATTGCCGTGAATACCTCGTTGCCGTGACGCAAGAGCTTGAGCGCTGCATCAGGCAGAGGGTCAGTCAACGAGATGCTCACTCGTGAGCCCACTCGCGCTCCCGCCAGGAAAACGCGAAGAATCTCCGCCAGAGGGACAAAGCCGGCAGCACGAATAGTCACCGCAGTGGGGCGATACCTAAAGACGTTCCGCTCCACAGTGAGCCCCGTTTCGTCACGGGAAACACCGTAGACCTCTGACCATGCGCGCTCATCGCTCGCGAGCGAGCGCAAGAAGAAGCCCCTCCTCTCGGCGTTGTCCTCCACGACAAAAGGCACCAACGACGCGACAAACGGGTCCGCAAGCGCCGTCATCTCATCCGTGGTGGCCTTAGTGGTGCGCCACGAGCCCATCCCCATCAGGTAATTGGGTCCACCGGCCTTCGTGCCGGGCCCCACACTCGACTTTTTCCAGCCACCAAAGGGCTGACGCTGAACAATCGCCCCAGTAATTCCTCGGTTGACGTAGCAGTTTCCGGCCTGGACTCGATCGAGCCAGAAGGAAACCTCCTCGGGATCTAAGGAATGAATCCCTGCGGTCAAGCCATAGTCGACACCGTTCTGGAAGGAGATTGCTTCGTCCAAGGACTTTGCGCTCATGATTCCGAGAATGGGGCCAAAGTATTCGGTCTGGTGGAAGGTGCTTCCCGGTTTCACGCCCTCACGCACTCCAGGGCTCCACAAACGGCCCTGCTCATCCAGTAGCTGCGGAGTGAGCAACCAGTTCTCGCCCGGCCCCAACTCTGTGAGGCCTGAGGTCAACTTCGACCCCGGAGGCTCTATCACAGGA
Organism: Pontimonas sp.; assembly: GCA_021741925.1. GTDB lineage: Bacteria > Actinomycetota > Actinomycetes > Actinomycetales > Microbacteriaceae > Pontimonas. Next base: position 6,833 of record JAIOWW010000013.1, read on the forward strand.
CCCATCACGGACTCGGGGTCATCGGGGTATCCCACACGCAGTGTGGTCACAGCGTCCATGAGTTGGCGGCGGAATCTCTCGGACTTCGCCACTGACCCGACCAAGATGACCAAGCTGGCTGCGGAACACTTTTGGCCAGCATGACCGAAAGCGCTCTTGACGATGTCGGCAACGGCCAAGTCGTAGTCAGCGCTAGGCGTGACAATGAGGGCATTCTTGCCGCTGGTTTCCGCCAGAAGCGGTAGGTCAGCTCGCCAGGAACGGAACAACTGTGCTGTCTCAAAGCCACCGGTGAGAATCAAACGGTCTACCCCTGGGTGAGAAATCAACCCGCGACCAATCTGGCCCTCCTCCACGTCCACCAACTGGAGGACATCCTTGGGCACGCCGGCGGCCCAGAGTGCTTCCACCATGACCGCACCACAGCGCCGAACTTGAGGTGCTGGCTTGATAGCCACAGCGCTACCGGCGGCAAGCGCCGACAGCACTGATCCCGCAGGAATCGCCACGGGGAAATTCCATGGGGGTGTTACCAGGGTGAACCGGGCCGGCTGGAACTCGGCGCCGTCGATGGATTCCAAGTCCAGCGAGGACTGCGCGTAGTAGCGAGCAAAGTCGATAGCTTCGCTGACTTCCGGGTCTCCCTCTTGGAGTGTTTTTCCGGCTTCCTGCATCATGACGGCCAAAAGCTCAGCTCGTTTCAGGGCCAGCTGGTCGGCGGCCTTCAGAAGAATCGCGCCACGATCTGCTGCTGATTTTTTGGCCCACTCTGCTCCTGCTTGGCGGCCTTTAGCGACGAGGTCATCGACCGCGATGCCTCCCTTGATGGGGCCTAGGGAGTCAGGAATTCCCGCTTTCCGCAATGACTCAAGTCCCAAAGATTTTCCGCGTTTTGACTTCGCGAGTGCGCGAATGTCGTCCGCCCATTCCCTGTTGTGTGCGAGGGAGGGGTCGGTGTCTGCTTCGTTGTGGAAAGGCTCACCGGGCTTGACCCCCAGGGCACTCTCAGCAGAGCGATGCTGAGCCCGGTGAACGGGCGGAGCTTTCGCCGTGAGGGCTGCCAGCGAGTCTCGGAAACGCTTCTCTTCGCGTTGGAAGATGTCGTCACTGTCGTGCAGGTCAAAGACTGCGGACATGAAGTTTTCCGAGCTGGCGTTCTCATCGAGGCGACGAACCAGATACCCGACAGCGGCATCAAACTCTTGGGGGTGGACCACCGGGGTGTAGAGAATCAGACCACCGACCGTCTCGCGAACCGCATCGGCCTGATCCGGGGCCATACCAATGAGCATTTCGAAATCAATTGCGGAACTCACCCCGCGACGCTGGGATAACAGATGGGCGAAGGCCACGTCGAACAGATTGTGACCGGCAACACCAATGCGAACGTTCTTACTGCGCGAGGGCGTCAGTGACCATTCGAGCACGCGCTTGTAGTTGGTATCACTGGCTTGTTTGGAGGGTAAGACTGCCAGTGGCCAGTCGTGCAGCTCTGCATCGACTTGCTCCATTTGCAGGTTGGCACCCTTGACCACGCGCACTTTTAGGGGTGCTCCGCCGGCTCTGACCCGGGCCGCAGCAAAACTTTGGATGCGCTTCATGGCGGCGAGAGCTTCGGGGAGGTATGCCTGGAGGACGATTCCGCCGGTGTAGGAACGCAAGCTCTTGTCGCCAAGAACTCGCTCAAAAACATCCAGAGTCATGTCGAGGTCTTTGAATTCCTCCATGTCCAAGTTAATGAAGGTTGGAGGGTTGGTGGCTGCTGCTTCGGTATAGAGCGGAATCAGTCGCTTGACGACTCGATCCACAGTCTCCTTATACGCCCACATCGAGAGCTGGCTCGAAATTGCCGAGACCTTCACGGAGACGTAATCAACGTCCTCTCTGGCAATCAGAGCACGGACCCCGGCGAGCCTTCGATCAGCTTCATCGTCTCCCAGAACTGCCTCACCCAACAGGTTGATATTGAGCTGGTCGCCCTTTCTGGTGAGTCGCTTCAGAGACGACGCGAGCTTTTTCTCGCTGGCGTCGATGATGAGGTGCCCAATGAGCGTCTTCAGGGCCCAACGCGCGAGGGGAACAACAATCCCAGGAAAAATCGGAGCGAAGAAACCACCCACCTGGATGAGAAGACGAAGCACGGGGGGCAAGAATCCCGGGATGTCTCGGGAGAGTTCTCGAAAGTTTCGAGCAGCGACCGATAGATCTTCTGGTCTGGCAACACGATCCACAAAACCAAGCGCGAACGCCGGGCCTTTCGGGTCTTTCAGGACGCCCGCGAGACGCTCTGAGCTAGCATCTGGTTTTCGATGAAGCTGTGCAGCTCGATCGAGCCAGGAGCGCACGAGTGCTACTGCCTCATCTGCGAGGGAGTGTGCGAAAGTGATCCCGCTCACTCCTTGACCGGATGTGGTGGTTCGAGGAGTCGCGGTAGGCATAGCAAGCATGCTACGGCCTTGACCCTGACGGTCGCATCCTGAAACAGTGTCACCGACCTGAAGGCAATCAGCCTGCCTAGACTGTGGTGCCATGAGCACACAGACCTGCGACGTTGTCATTGTGGGCGGTGGCCACAATGGGCTCACCGCCGCCGCCTATCTGGCTGGGGCGGGCCTCACCGTCACCGTGTTGGAGCGCCTCGATGAGTGGGGCGGTGCGGCAGTGTCGCAACAAACTTTTGCCGGTGTTGACGCCAGGCTCTCTCGTTACTCCTACCTGGTGAGCTTGCTCCCGCAGAAAATTATTGATGACCTGTCGCTGTCTATCGCACTGGCGAAGCGTCGCTACTCCTCCTACACCCCAGTCCCCGGCGACACCCTCGGCCTGCTGATCGACAACGAGGACGCTGATCTGACTACTGAGTCCTTTGCCCGGATTGGTGCGAGCGCTGATGCGGATGCCTGGAACACGTTCTACTCCGAGACTGCTGCCTTAGCTCAGGCGCTCTTTCCCGGAGTTACGGACCCACTCATCACCCGCGGCGAAGCGCGCGAGCGCGTGTCCAGCATGACCGGCGATAGTGCGCTCTGGGACAGATTTATTGAGACCCCCATTGGTGACACCATCGAGAGCACCTTCCAGAACGATGTGGTGAAGGGTGTGGTTCTCACCGACGGCCTCATCGGTACCTTTGCCCCCAATAGCGACCCTGACCTGGATGCCAACAAGTGTTTCCTGTACCACGTGATTGGTGGGGGAACCGGTGACTGGGATGTCCCGATTGGTGGGATGGGGGCCGTTTCCGGCGCACTCCTTCATGCCGCAAGAACAGCTGGTGCCACTCTCGTCTCGGGTGCCACAGTGACCAGCATTAGTGATGACAAAGTCGTGTCCTATACCCAGGACGGTCAGGCCCACGCGTTGGGGGGTCGCTATGTGCTGATCAATGCAGCTCCCACTGAGCTGGCCACACTTCGCGGTCGACCTGCAGTGGGACCCGCTCCCGAGGGCGCACAGGTAAAGGTCAACATGGTGCTCCAACGTCTACCGAAACTCAAGGACGCAACGCTCAGCCCCGCGGCCGCGTTTGGTGGAACATTCCACATCAACGAAACCTGGTCGCAACTCCACACAGGGTTTGAGGCGGCACAAGGCGGGTCGATTCCGGATCCCCTGCCCTGTGAGATCTACTGCCACTCGTTGAGCGACCCCAGTATTTTGTCGCCCGAACTACAGCAATCGGGAGCTCACACGTTGACCGTGTTCGGGCTCCACGTCCCCCACCGTCTCACCCGCACGATGGATAACGACTCGTTGCGGGATGCCCTGCAGGAAGCAGTCGTGGCATCACTGAACAGTGTGCTGGATGAACCTCTGGAGGATGTCCTGTTGCGCGATCAGAATGGTGAACTCTGTATTGAAACTAAGACAACCCAGGATCTTGAAGATGCCCTAGGCCTCCCGGGAGGAAACATCTTCCACGGTCCCCTTCAGTGGCCCTTCGTCGAAGACGATGAGGATCTCTCCACACCCGAGAGACGGTGGGGAGTTGCCACGGAGGACGACGGAATTCTGCTGTGCGGTTCAGGAGCTCGTCGAGGAGGTGCCGTAAGCGGAATTGCAGGTCACAATGCCGCTATGGCAATCCTCGAAAGAGAAGGAAGTTAGGAACGAAGTCCCCTGGGACCCATCTCGTCCCACATGCCAAAGTCACCGAACTCACCGACGGTGGAGGCGACCAGGACAATCCAGCCGACTAGGGCAAGGATTCCCAACACCATCAAGACGGAGCTCACGGCAACGGCAACCTTGGCCGGGACATTGTTGACGCCAGCCTTGTTCGACCAGACCCAGGCGATGATTCCCAGAATGAGGGCTGGAACCTGGGTGAAGAAGGACAACACCAAAGCGACAATTCCCATGGTCTGGCCTGGGTACTCAGTGTTTCCGGTCAAACCTGTGTTGACCTCGTTGACAACGTGTTCCGTTGCGGCGATGGTCTCTTTTTTCTCAGCCATGTGATCTCCTTGTGAGTCGTTGTAATGGTGAAGTGCTTCCACACTAAAGCGATTGCCTATACGTGGCCTTGGTGAAACCTAAGGAAACGATTGGGGTTCTGTGACCCGTGCTCTCTCTCAACCAGGGAGAATAGAACCATGAAGATTGGAATGCTTACCAGCGGTGGCGACGCCCCCGGATTGAATGCGGTCATTAGGGCAGCTGTTCTCAAGGGAACGCGCGTGCACGGACATGAGTTCGTGGGCTTTGTAGGCGGCTATAAGGGACTATGCGAGCCCGACATCATGCCCCTCACCCGCCACGAAGTGAAGGGAATCTCCAAGCAGGGTGGCACCATCCTCGGAACCTCACGAACCAATCCCTTTGACTTTGGTGGTCCCGATCGAGTCAAGGAAGTGCTGAAAGAGCACGACATCGACGCCATCATCGCAATCGGTGGTGAAGGTTCCCTTGCTGCTGCGAAGGAACTCAGCGATACAGGAATCCCCATTGTCGGTGTGCCCAAGACTGTCGATAACGATCTCAACGGCACAGACTTCACCTTCGGCTTCGACACTGCGGTGAGTATCGCCACCGAAGCGATGGACCGCCTGCGCACCACCGGGGATTCACACTCCCGATGCATGGTTGCCGAGGTCATGGGTCGCCACGTTGGGTGGATTGCGTTGCACTCGGGAATGGCCGCTGGTGCTCACGCCATTCTGATTCCCGAGCGCAAGACAAGCTTCGAGGAGTTGGTGGGTTGGGTTCGCTCCGCGTATGACCGCGGTCGAGCACCTCTGGTCGTGGTCGCGGAAGGCTTCGCACTCGACACTATGGACGATCCCCACTCTGAGCGTGGTCTTGATGCGTTTGGTCGACCGCGACTAGGCGGTATCGGAGAGCGCCTGGCACCCCTTATCGAGGAGGCGACGGGTATCGAGACCAGAGCCACCACCTTGGGTCACATTCAGCGCGGTGGGACTCCCAGTGCGTTTGACCGAGTGCTAGCCACCCGCTTCGGCATGAGCGTTATCAACTTGGTCAATGACAAGCAGTGGGGCCACATGGTGGCTCTGCGGGGAACCGACATCAAGCGAGTGGACTTCGTCGAGGCGTTAGGTGACCTCAAGACTGTTCCCGACGAGCGCTACGAAGCGGCGGCGATGCTCTTTGGCTAACCATGCCACCGGGTGGTGGGTTTCCTCGGACGGTTCCGGGCAACTCGCCACGCATTTTCGAGACGATATTGCGCTCTCGCAAATGGGGGAGGGTTCCCTCACAATCGATGTCCATTACTCGGCACTGAACTACAAAGACGCACTCGCGCTTACCGGTTCACCGGGGGTGGTGAGGAAACCTCCCCTCATTCCGGGTATCGACTGTGCTGGCATCGTGTCACAGAGCTCCGACCCCGGAGTCCCAATCGGTACCGCCGTGGTGATCACGGGATATGGCTACGGCGAGAACCGTCACGGGGGGCTTGCAACTCAGGTTGTGGCTGACTCCGAACACGTCATACCCGTTCCCGAGGGTCTCTCTCTGAAAGAAGCAGCCACGATCGGGACGGCGGGCATTACAGCTGGACTAGCCATCACGGCACTGCTGCGCAACGGCGTGAACCCCAACTCCGTGTTTCCGATTGCAGTCACCGGTGCGGCAGGCGGGGTTGGCTCTCTCGCGCTGGCATTGCTCTCCCACGAGGGCTTTCGCGCCGTCGCCATCACCGGACGGACCGATGAGGCCGACTACCTCACCATGTTGGGCGCTATCGATGTCATATCTCGCCAAGAGTTCTTGGCTCAACCCTCCAGGCCGCTTCTTCCCGAGCGCTTCGCTGGCGCCATTGATCAAGCTGGTGGGGAGATGCTTGCCACCCTTCTGGCCTCGACACAGAACTATGGTGCTGTCATAGCGTGTGGCTTAGCGGGTGGTTCTGACCTCTCCACAACGGTTTTGCCGTTCATTCTTCGCGGGGTCAGCCTGCTGGGTATCAACTCAGTGTTTCAACCTCACGACGTTCGAAGCACAATCTGGGAACACTTCGCACGTGCGAAACTTCCTCTTGACCAGATTGCTCAGGTCGTTGACCTTACTGATGCACTCGACGTCGCGCCACGAGTTCTTTCCGGACTAACTCGTGGTCGAGTCGTTGTGGCAATCGGTGCCTAGTCGTCGTCGAAGACTGCCCAGAGAACTGCGGCGACAACCCCGATAACGGTCACTCCCGCAGCAATCAACCACGGGGTCGAGTCCTCATCCCAGGATCGAGACACCCAAGCTCCTAGTTTTTTGGCGATGACGTCAGGGCGCATTCGGTGCTCGATTTCGTCCAGTGTCGCACCGAGATCCTCCCGCGATTCGGCGACATAAGCGCGAACTGTTGACCGTGACATCTACTTGCGCCCTCGGACGACTCGAATGTCTTCCCGGATGCTCTCGACCGTCTCGTTGGGAAGTGGGGATTTGGATCTCGACATCACTGCTGCGCCAATCCCCGCAACCACGATCGCGGCCAGAATGACGACCCCCGCGACAATCAACGTCGCTGCCCACAAGGGAAGAACAAGGGAGAGCGCGAACACTCCGGCAAAAATCAACAGCAAGAGAGCGAGGAGGACGAGCGAGAGGCTAATGACAAAAAGACCCAGGCCTATTCCGACTGCCTTCAGCTTCGAGACCAACTCGGCTTTGAGTAACTCGATCTCAGCGCGAATGAGCTGCGAGATGAGATGGGGGACGTCAGTGATCAGCGACAGGAACGATTTTCCTCTCGCTCGTGACCGAGCACCCTGGGATTCGCTCACGAAACCTATGCGCCTTTTTCTCCGCGAGAGTTACGCACTGTCGTGGCAACCTTCTTCACGGCTGACGTTGCCTTGTCTGCGAGGTCAGGAGCTCTATCCTTGACGAACTCCTCCACGGTGTGGACTTGCTCCTGAACACGAGGATCCATCCACACCTTCTCCGCGCCCGCCTTAATCTGCTCATACCGCTCCCGGCCAGCACGGGTACCCAGCACATAGCCCACAGCCAAACCAAAAACGAAGAGAATCTTGCCCTTCATATAAGCCTCCGATATGTATTCCAATTTTGGAATGTATTCCTACTTGCCACAGCGTAGCGGGGTTTTCCAGCGATTACCAGATGCTTACTCGGTCCTTGGGGTCAAGCCACAAATCATGCTCTGGGGTGACCCCGAAGGCTTCGTAGAACTCATCTAGGTTACGAGCAATTTGGTTGCACCGAAATTCTGACGGCGAATGAGGGTCGATCTGGAGTAGCCGCTTAGCTTCTTCAGGTCGGACTGCCAACTTCCAAGACTGAGCCCACGAGAGGAAGAATCTCTCCTTGGCTGACATCCCCTCAACAACAGGGGGTTCGGATCCCTGAAGGGAGAGCAAGTACGCCTTCCAGGCGATTGCCAAGCCGCCCAGGTCGCCAATGTTCTCCCCAATCGTTAGCTCACCGTTGACAGTGTGCCCGGGGGCTTCTTTCGGGCTCAACACACTGAACTGGTCAATCAAAACCCGCGTCCGTTCCTCAAAGGCCGCTCGGTCTTCATCGGTCCACCAGTTGTGGAGACGCCCATGGCCATCAAAGCGAGAGCCCTGGTCATCAAAACCGTGGCCAATTTCGTGACCGATTACGGCGCCAATTGCGCCGTAATTGGAGGCGTCATCGCGATCGGGGTCAAAGAACGGGTACTGCAGGATGGCCGCAGGGAAGACAATCTCATTGAACCCCGGGTTGTAATACGCATTGACCGTCTGAGGGGTCATAAACCATTCGTCGCGATCGAGTGGTGACCCAATTTTTCGGAGCTCCCGCTGGAACTCAAACTCATGACCAGCCACAACATTTGCCCACAGGTCATCTGCGGTCACCTCAAGAGCGGAATAATCCTTCCACTTATCCGGGTACCCAATCTTGGGATTGAACGTCGCTAGCTTTTCCAGTGCCTTCTTTTTGGTCTCGTCGCTCATCCACGTCAGGGCCTGAATACTGTCGCGGTAGGCCTCAAGAAGCGTGGCGACCAGCTCATCCATGCGAGCCTTGGCCTGAGGGGGGAAATACACATCGACATAGAGCTTTCCCACTGCCTCGCCCATTACGCCTTCTACAAAGGACACCGCCCTTTTCCACCGAGGACGGATTTTCGGGGTTCCCGACAGTGTCTTACCAAAAAAGTCAAAATGCGCGGCAACAAGATCTGAGCTCAAATAGGGGGAGAAAGACCTGATGACTCCCCACAGCATCCAATCCCGGAGGGCATCAAGCGGTTCCGATTCCCAGAGGCCCGCTACAGCGCTCACGAAACTCGGTTGGCGGACAATGACGCACGCCAGCTTCGCTTGGTCGATACCCGATGCTTCACGCCACAGATCGAAAGGCATCCCCGCCAGCGTGAATCGAAGGTCCTCAAGAGTGGTGGGGTTGTAGGTCGCTTCAGCGTCTCGGGATCGCACGTTGTCCCAGTGGTGCGAGGCCAACGAGGTCTCCAATGCCAACACTCCAGCCGCCCGCGGGCCCGGGTTGTCAAGACCAATCAACGTGAACACTCGCTCAAGATGCGCCAGGTAGGAGTCTCGAATCTCCTGAAATGCTTCGTCACGGTAGTAGGACTCGTCGGGCAAGCCAATTCCGCCTTGCTCGAGAAAGACAACATACTTCTCTGGGTCTCCGGGGTCATTATCGATAAAGAGCTGCCAAAGACCCTCGCTGCCTCCACGCTCGAGACGACCAAGTTCGGCGAGTAATGCGTCTCGCCCCGTTGAGTGTGCATCAGCAATCCGCTGCATCACCGCCTGAAGCGGCGCGAGGCCGCGCTGTTCAACGCGGTCCTCATCCATAAAGCTGGCGAACAGATCGCCCGCTTTCCTGGCCTCTGAGCCGACTGGGGCGCTCGCTGCCTCCTCCAATATCTCTCGGACAGCCGTTTCAGCTTCCTCCGCGATGATGGTGAAGGCTCCAAAACGAGCTTTATCCTCGGGGATGGGTGAGCGCTCGAGCCAACTACCGTTCATATGGAGGTAGAGGTCATCCCCTGGGTGAATTGAAAGATCCCGCTCGTCAAGTTCTATACCGCTTGTAGCCACACCACACACCCTAATCATCGATTCAGGGAAC
>JAIOWW010000014.1 GCA_021741925.1 Pontimonas sp.
GGGCCAGGAAGTAGAGGCCAAGATTCTCGAGCTCGATAAGAACCGTAACAACGTCGTGCTGTCCCGCCGCGCGCTCCTCGAGGCAAGTCAGAGCGAAAACCGTTCCTCCTTCCTCGAGAACTTGACCAAGGGTCAAGTTCGTAAGGGCGTTGTGTCCTCCATCGTCAACTTTGGTGCGTTCGTCGACTTAGGAGGTGTTGACGGCCTCGTTCACGTCTCGGAGCTCAGCTGGAAGCACATTGAGCATGCCAGTGAGGTTGTCGAGGTAGGCCAAGAGGTCACCGTCGAGGTTCTCGAGGTAGACATGGACCGCGAGCGAGTCTCGCTCTCCCTCAAGGCAACGCAAGAAGACCCTTGGCAGGTTTTCGCTCGTACCCACGCCATCGGTCAGATTGCTCCAGGAGCGGTCACCAAACTTGTTCCCTTCGGCGCGTTCGTTCGCGTTGCGGACGGAATCGAGGGGCTCGTGCACATCTCTGAGCTTTCGGACAAGCACATCGAGTTGGCGGAGCAGGTCGTTTCGACAAGTGATCAGGTGTTCGTCAAGATCATCGACATCGACCTGGAGCGTCGTCGAATTTCTCTGTCCATCAAGCAGGCCAATGAGGGTGTTGACCCCGAGGGCTCCGAGTTCGACCCCGCACTCTATGGAATGCCCACCGAGTATGACGACAAGGGCAACTATGCCTACCCCGAGGGCTTCAATGTCGAGACCGGTGAATGGTTGGACGGTTTCGATGATCAGCGCAAGGTATGGGAACAGCAGTACGCCGACGCTCAGGCGCGTTGGGAGTCACACAAAGCCCAGGTCGCACACATGGCCTCAATTGTTATTGAGCCGGTTGAGCGCCCCGAGGGTGAGTCCAGCGATGCTGAGTCCGCGCCTGCCGCTGTCGAAGAGCAGGCTGGCACACTCGCAGACGATGAGGCACTTACTGCGCTTCGCGACAAGCTCGTCGGCAACGAGGACTAAAGAGTCATGACGCGCGCGGACCTGCCAAGGGTGGGTCCGCGTTCGTCATTCCAGGGACCCAGGTTCCCGTGACGGTTGTAGCGCTCACCGGTGGTGTTGCCGCTGGAAAGAGCACCGTCACAGATGTCCTGAGTGGCCTCGGTGCCCACGTGATTGACGCAGACGTGTTGGCGCGTCAGGCGGTTGAGCCGGGCACGCCAGCCTTTCGCGACATAGTCGCCCGATTTGGTTCTGTTGTCGTGGATTCCTCTGGCGGTCTCGACAGAGCCGCTCTCGGAGACATTGTTTTTGGCGACCCTGAAGCGAGGGAATCTCTCAACGCGATTGTTCACCCAGAAGTTAAGAAACTCTACGACGAGGCACTCACTGAGGCCACACAGTTCCCCAGCCGGGTGACGGTCTATGCGGTGCCTCTTCTCGCAGAGGCGCGATCCGCGACTGAGTTTGACGCTGTGATTGTGGTCCATGCACCCGCTACGAGTCGGGTATTTCGCCTTATGGAACACCGAGGTCTTAGCGCAGATCAGGCTAACGCTCGTGTCGCGGCCCAAGCCAGTGACGAGGAGCGTGTCGCCCTCGCGGACTCGATTGTGGATGCCTCAGGTGATATTGAGCGAACTCGGAAAGCGGCTCACCAGCTATACGAAGAGCTGGAGAGACTGTGGCCCGATCGGCTGGACGAGCTCTCCCGGCGTTTTCCTCGAGACGACTCCTAAACTTTCTGCATGGAGCCCACACGTGCCCTGAGACCTTTCGAGGTCGTCTCTGACTTCACCCCCAGCGGCGACCAACCGGCAGCGTTAGATCAGTTACAAGCAAAGATTCTGGCGGGGGAATCCGACGTTGTGCTGTTGGGAGCTACCGGTACAGGAAAATCGGCCACGACCGCTTGGCTGATAGAACGACTGCAGCGACCGGCGCTTGTGCTCGCCCATAACAAAACTTTGGCGGCCCAACTCGCCAACGAGCTTCGCGACATGCTCCCTCACAATGCTGTGGAGTATTTCGTGTCCTATTACGACTATTACCAGCCCGAGGCTTATGTTCCGCAGACGGACACTTTCATCGAGAAAGACAGCTCTGTCAACGCAGAAGTGGAGCGTCTTCGGCACTCAACCACAAACTCTCTGCTCAGCAGACGAGATGTCGTCGTCGTCTCGACAGTGTCATGCATTTATGGTTTGGGCGCACCAGAAGACTATTTCGCTGCAATGGTGGCTCTCCAAGTGGGTCAGAAGATCACCCGTGAACAACTCGTCAAAGCGTTCGTTCAGATGCAGTATGAGCGAAATGACATCGCCTTCGAACGCGGTACTTTCAGAGTTCGAGGGGACACGATTGAGATTATTCCGGTTTACGAAGAGCTTGCCATCCGGATTGAGATGTTTGGGGATGACATCGAGACACTGAGCTACTTGCACCCCATCACCGGGGACACACTCTCCACCGAGGAGACCATCAGTGTCTTTCCCGCGACCCACTACGCGGCCTCTCCTGAGACTATGAAGCGGGCAGTAGGAACCATCCGCTCAGAGCTGGAGGAGCGAGTCGCTGAGCTGGAGGGGCAAGGAAATCTCCTCGAAGCCCAACGTCTACGGATGCGAACCACGTATGACCTCGAGATGATGGAGCAACTGGGCTTTTGCTCCGGTATTGAGAACTACTCGCGGCACATTGATGGACGCGAACCTGGCGAGGCGCCCAACTGTCTGCTCGACTATTTTCCCGAGGACTTCTTGACCGTCATTGATGAGTCGCACGTCACCGTTCCGCAAATCGGGGGAATGTATGAGGGTGATGCGTCTCGGAAGCGCACCCTGGTCGAGCATGGCTTCCGCTTGCCCAGTGCGATGGACAACCGACCTTTGCGCTTTGACGAGTTTCTCGTGCGCACCGGGCAGAAGCTCTATCTCTCTGCAACACCTGGCCCTTACGAGCTAGGGCTCGCCGACGGAGTAGTGGAGCAAATCATCCGCCCCACCGGACTGGTTGATCCCAAAATTGTGGTCAAGCCTGTGGAAGGGCAGATTGATGACCTCCTCGAGTCGATCCGACTTCGTGTTGAACGTAACGAACGGGTTTTGGTTACAACACTCACGAAGAAGATGTCGGAGGATCTCACCGACTACCTCGACGATGCAGGCGTCAAGGTGCGCTATCTGCACTCAGACGTCGACACACTCCGTCGGGTCGAACTGCTCACGGAGCTCCGAGCAGGTGTCTTTGACGTGCTTGTCGGAATTAACCTTCTGCGAGAGGGACTAGACCTCCCGGAGGTGTCTCTCGTGGCAATTCTCGATGCCGACAAAGAGGGTTTCCTGCGCTCCAGCACCTCGCTTATCCAGACCATCGGACGCGCGGCTCGCAACGTTTCGGGCGAAGTCCACATGTACGCCTCAAAAGTGACGAGATCTATGGCCCAGGCGATCGACGAAACAGAGAGACGGCGCGAGAAGCAAATCGCCTACAACACTGAACACGGCATCGATCCCACACCACTTCGCAAGAAAATTGCCGACATTACTGCCGTCCTCGCCCGCGAAAAGGCCGACTCTGAGGAACTGGTGTCGCAGGCACCTGCGCGCGCCGGCGAGGGATTCTCCCGAAAGGAAATCGTCAAGAGCGGACCTGACGAACTGTCAGGGCTCATCGCCACGCTTACCAACCAGATGATGCAAGCCTCAGGGGAACTGAAGTTCGAACTGGCGGCGAAGATACGGGATGAGCTCCTCGAACTCAAGAGGGAACTCCGCGAAATTATGGGGGCAAAAAGCTGACCTTTCGCACAGGCCCCACTCCCTACACTGGAGGACGTGCCCATCGAGATTCCCCGTTCCGCCTCTGTTGTTCAGGTCAAAGGGGCCCGTGTCCATAACCTGAAAAACGTTGACGTCACTATTCCCCGTGACTCGCTGGTGGTGTTCACAGGACTCTCCGGTTCCGGCAAATCTTCACTTGCATTTGACACCATCTTCGCCGAGGGCCAAAGGCGCTACGTAGAGTCTCTCTCGGCGTATGCCCGGCAGTTCCTGGGTCAAGTCGATCGACCCGACGTTGACGTTATCGAAGGCCTGAGTCCGGCCGTATCCATCGATCAGAAATCCACCAATAGGAACCCGCGATCGACAGTGGGGACTATTACTGAAATCTACGACTATCTGCGGCTGCTGTGGGCCCGCACTGGCGTTCCCCACTGTGTCGAATGTGGCGAGCCCATCCGCAGACAAAGTGTTCAGGACATTGCTGATGCGATACTCAAAGGCAACGCTGGATGGCGATTTCAGATCCTCGCCCCCGTGGTGGCAGGCCGTAAAGGAGAGTTTGTCGATCTTCTTCGATCACTCAATTCCCAGGGTTTTGCCCGCGCGCGCGTTGATGGAGAGGTTGTAAGCCTCGGGGAGCCTCCCAAACTTGCGAAGACAAAGAAGCACGACATCGACGTCGTGGTGGACCGCCTTGTCCTGGGTGATGACATCCTGGGACGCATCACGGACTCGCTCGAAACCGGGCTAAAGCTCGCGGATGGTGTTGTCATCATCCACGGTGTCGATGATGACTCAGAGCAGACCTACAGCGAGAAGCTGAGTTGTCGCAATGGTTGCACGGTGGGTCTCACCGAGGTGGAACCTCGCACTTTCTCGTTCAATTCCCCGTTTGGAGCTTGTCCCTCGTGCTCCGGGTTGGGATTCACTCAGGCGGTCGACCCGTTGATGGTGATCGGCGATCCGGACTTGAGCATTGAGGGGGGAGCGATCAGACCGTGGACTCAAGCCGGCAAGGGCCTCTACGGTTACTTCCGCAATCTCTTGAGGAGTCTTGCGGATGAGTTGGATTTCTCACTAGACACTCCGTGGTCTCAACTGCCAGAAGAGATTCAGCAGGCTGTCCTCCGCGGGAACAATTTCGAGTTGGTTGTGCGCTACCGCAACCGTTTCGGACGTGACGTGAAGTATTCGTCCGGATTTGAAGGCGTTATTCCCTATATCGAGCGCAAATACAACGAAACAGACAGCGAATGGAGCAAGCAGCGCTTCGCGGATTACCTTCGTGAAGTGCAGTGCGGAGCCTGTAAGGGCAAGCGCCTGAGGCCTGAGATTCTTGCTGTTCTCGTTGGAGGTCTGTCTATCTCGGATGTGGCAGACATGAGCCTCACGGAAGCCCACGAGTTCATGAATTCGCTCGAGCTATCCGAGCGTGACGAATCTATCGCCGTGCCAATACTTCGAGAGATCCAGGCCCGACTCGAGTTCCTTCTGGAAGTAGGCCTGAACTATCTCAGTATGTCTCGCAGTGCAGGGTCCCTATCTGGAGGAGAAGCCCAACGCATTCGCCTCGCGACCCAAATTGGGTCCGGCTTGACTGGCGTCCTCTATGTTCTGGACGAGCCAAGCATTGGGCTCCACCAGCGAGACAACCGGCGACTCATTGACACGCTGCTCAAGTTGAGAGACCTCGGGAACACGCTCATTGTCGTGGAGCACGATGAGGAGACTATTCACACAGCGGACTGGATTGTGGATATTGGGCCTGGAGCGGGGGAGTTTGGGGGAGAAGTCGTCCACCAGGGTTCGCTCGCGAGCCTCCTCAAGGAGAAACGCTCCATCACCGCCGACTATCTCGCCGGACGAGAAAAGGTCTACTCCGCTCGTGAGAGACGCGCCATCGATCCCGATCGCGTGCTCCGTGTTGAGGGTGCCAGAGCGAACAACTTGCGAGACATTACGGTGGATATCCCTTTGGGCGTGATGGTCGCCATCACTGGCGTCAGTGGCTCTGGAAAATCAACTCTGGTGAACGACATTGTGTACCGTTCGCTCGCCAACACCTTGAATGGCGCGCGTCACGTACCCGGACTCCACACTCGCATCACCGGCGTCGACCAGCTCGACAAGATTGTGCACGTTGACCAAGCACCCATCGGGCGCACCCCACGGAGCAATCCAGCAACCTACACCGGGGTTTTTGACAAAATCCGGACCCTCTTCGTTGAGACCCAGGAAGCAAAAATGCGTGGCTACCAGCCAGGCCGTTTCAGCTTCAACGTCAAGGGTGGCCGTTGTGAGAACTGTGCCGGGGACGGAACCATCACCATCGAGATGAACTTTCTCCCAGATGTCTATGTTGACTGTGAGGTGTGTCATGGCGCCCGGTACAACCGCGAGACCCTGCAAGTTCACTACAAGGGGAAGACCATCGCTGACGTGCTGGATTTGCCCATTACCGAGGCTGCCGAATTTTTCGAACCCATCACTACGATCCACCGGTATCTGAAGACACTTGTGGATGTCGGGCTGGGATATGTCCGACTTGGCCAGTCGGCCACCACACTGTCTGGCGGAGAAGCCCAGCGTGTAAAACTCGCAACGGAGCTCCAGAAGCGCTCCACTGGACGAACGATTTATGTCCTGGACGAGCCCACCACCGGACTTCATTTCCATGACGTCAGGAAGCTGTTGGATGTCCTGCAGGGCCTTGCTGACAAGGGCAACACCGTGATGGTGATCGAGCACAACATTGACGTCATTCGAGCCTCAGACTGGGTCGTCGACTTGGGCCCGGAGGGCGGTGCAGGCGGCGGAACCGTGATTGCTGAAGGCACCCCGGAAGAAGTTGCCTCCAGCACCGTTTCTCACACGGGCACATTCATCAGGGAATCGCTGGGCTAGATCGTGGCAACCCGCTACGACTGGCAACCCTCTTCGGGTGATATTCCGACAACGCCGGGGGTCTATCGCTTCCTCGACCAACGCAACCGCGTTATCTACGTCGGAAAAGCGAAGAATTTGCGAAGCCGTCTCCAGAGCTATTTTGCAGAGCCCGTTACCTTGCACGAGCGAACTCGGCGCATGGTGCAGAGTGCCGCGTCACTCGACTGGACGTTAGTGCCCACTGAGCGGCAGGCGCTCCAGCTCGAATACCTGTGGATCAAGCAATTCCAGCCCGAATTCAATGTTCGATTCCGCGACGACAAGTCTTACCCCTATCTGGTGGTGACTGTCGCGGATGACATTCCTAGGGTGTTTTTGGCCAGGAAAAAGGGAATAAAGGGAGCTAAATACTTTGGCCCCTTTCCGACGACGGGAGCGCTCCGCGACACGCTCTCCACCATTCTTAAAGCGTTCCCGGTGAGGTCATGCTCTCAGACGACCTACGCGAAGGCTCAGCGCGATAACAGACCCTGTTTATTGGGAGATATCGGTAAGTGCGCCGCGCCATGCGTTGCGCGAGTGAGCCAGCCAGAGCACAAGGCATTAGCGTTGTCCCTCGCGAGTTTCATGGCTGGAAACGATAGAGGAGTGGTCGAAGATCTCACTGTGGCCATGAACAACGCGGCTGCCAACTTGGAATTCGAACGTGCCGCAAAGGCGAGGGATCGCATCGAAGCGATTGAAACCATTCTGATGAAGAACACCATGGTTCTGGACGAGCGTGTAGATGCTGACGTGTTTGGCGTTGCCGCGGACGGGCTTGTCGCAGCGGCACACGTATTCCGTGTCCGCGGTGGCCGAATCAGGGGCGCGAAAGGGTTCATCGTCGAGACACCCGCCACTGAGTCTGGCGAGACACTGGTGGAAATGATTCTTCGTGACGGGTTTGATGAACAACCTCCAGCCCGTGTGGTCGTTGTCCCTGACCTACCAGCGAACGCGAAGTGGTGGGAACGCCAACTGACGGAGGCTCGATTAGCGGCGGGAGAGGAGGGGCACGTCAGACTCAAGACTGCCCAGAGGGGGGAGCTTGCGGAGCTCGGAGCTTCCGTGGGGCTAAATGCGCGTCACACCCTGCAAAGCCATCTCTCCCACCGAACGAGCGACCCCGTTGCGCGCTCCCATGCACTGGCGGAGCTCCGGGATGCACTGGGCCTCGAGGAGGCGCCTCTTCGCATCGAGTGCTTTGACGTTTCACACCTCGGCGGCGAAAACCAGGTTGCCTCCATGGTGGTGTTCGAGGATGGCCTGCCCCGCCGCGAGCATTATCGGAAATTCGCCGTGGAAGGAGCCAGGGACGACACAGAAGCAATTCACCAGGTCATCTCGCGCAGGGTCGCGCGCCTCCAGACCTCAGAGGACCCCACAGCTGAGGCGACTACGGGGTTTCGATACCCGCCAGGGCTCTTGATCGTCGATGGCGGGCTTCCCCAGGTGAACGCTGCGGCCCGCGCCCTACAGGCTGCAGGGGTCTCGATTCCGGTCTGCGGTGTGGCGAAGAAACTGGAAGAAATTTGGGTCCCTGGAGCAGACTTCCCCCTGATTTTGCCGAGGTCTTCTGAGGGTTTGTTCCTCGTTCAGCGCGTTCGCGATGAGGCGCACCGAGTAGCCATCACTTATCAACGAGGCACAAGGAAGCGGACACTGACAACTGAGTTGACGGATATCCCAGGGGTGGGGTCATCGACAGCCCGTGAACTTCTGAAGCGTTTCAAGTCCGTGTCCCAACTGAAGAAGGC
Source organism: Pontimonas sp. (assembly GCA_021741925.1). Taxonomy (GTDB): domain Bacteria; phylum Actinomycetota; class Actinomycetes; order Actinomycetales; family Microbacteriaceae; genus Pontimonas. Next base: position 8,421 of record JAIOWW010000014.1, read on the forward strand.
GTCGCTGGAGGATCTCATGAGTGTTGAGGGCGTGGGCCCCAAACTCGCCGACACCATCCACGCCTTCTTCGGTGACAGCTAGGGAGGGGAAGGTACGATTGCGTCAAGAGATGGGGGAGCGATGGCACCGCTGAAGCATGATGGGCCCAGCGTGCTCATTGTGACGGGAATGTCGGGGGCTGGGCGCTCCACGGCCGCAAATTCCCTCGAAGACCAGGGTTGGTACGTAGTCGACAATCTTCCACCTCAAATGCTTCAGCCACTGGTGGATCTCGCGCATGAGCCGGAAAGTCATATGGCCAAGCTGGCTGCCGTCATGGATGTCCGCGGTGGTGAACTCTTCGGGCACGCGAGCGAGGTCATTCACTCACTGAGTGAGCATGCCAATGTCCAGGTTCTGTTCTTGGACTCTACTGACGAAGCTCTCGTGCGGCGCTTTGAGCAGGTACGCCGACCACACCCCTTACAGGGGGATGGAACCCTTCTCGATGGGATTTCGCGTGAGCGTGGTTTGATGCACCCGATCCGCGAACAAAGTGATCTCGTCATTGACACGTCTGAGATGAACATTCACCAGCTTTCGACAGCTGTTGCAGTGGCGTACGGGGTGCCCGGGGAAGCGCGAACCCGACTGACCATCATGAGTTTTGGATACAAGTACGGACTCCCGTCAGATGTCGACATGGTCGCAGACATGCGTTTCTTGCCAAACCCCTATTGGGAGGAGGCCCTTCGAGCGAACACGGGGAAAGACGCCCCGGTTAGCGACTTCGTTCTCTCCAATCCTCTGGCTTCTGACTTTCTGGAGCAGTTCGAAAAAACCCTCCACACAGTGCTTTCGGGCTACGTTTCTGAGAATAAAACCTACGCAACCATTGCGATAGGGTGTACCGGAGGCAAGCATCGCTCCGTAGCGATGGCCGAGGAATTGGGCGCACGACTGAGTGCACGAGCTGATGTCCAGGTCGCGGTGAAGCACCGAGATCTTGGGCGTGAATAGGTATCCATAAGAATGCACTCCTTGACGGTTGCGGTGAAAGACGAGCTGGTTGCCCAGCATTCGGAGCTCACGAGCCACCGTGTTGCAGAACTGTCGACCATTCTCCGATTTGCGGGTGGGCTCCACGTGATTGGGGGCAATATCGCGGTGGAGGTCGAACTCGACCATCTGGAAACTGCCAAACGAGTTCGCAAGGACATTCGCGACATCTTCGGAATGGCAACCGATGCCGCGGTCATGCAGCCGGCCGGAAATCGAACTCACCCACTGTATGTGGTTCGTGTTCGACAGGGCGGCGAGACTCTCGCTCGCCAGACCGGGCTCTTGGACCCCCGGAAAAGACCAGTTCGAGGCCTGCCCAACAAGCTCACAACGTCACCGGTTGGTGACCTGCCGGCTATCTGGCGCGGGGCTTTCCTCGCGGGTGGAAGCATCAGTGAACCTGGTCGATCGGCTGCGATAGAAATCGTTGCCCCCACCGGTGAAGCAGCGATGGCGATGGTGGGAATCGGCGCGAGATTGGGTATTGCCTCGAAAGCGCGCGAGGTGCGCATGGCTCACCGCGTGATGGTGCGCGATGGCGAAGCCATTTCTGAATTACTGACACTTATGGGCGCTCCCGGGGCTGTATCCGAGTGGGAAAAACTACGCGAACGGCGTGAAGTGCGAGCGACCGCGAACCGACTGGTGAATTTTGACGACGCCAACCTCAGACGCTCAGCGCAGGCAGCAGTCGCGGCCTGCGCCCGAGTGGAGCGTGCCCTCGAAATTCTGGGTGCGGAAATTCCTGACCATCTCCTCTACGCCGGTAACCTTCGCCTCACCCATCGAGACGCGAGTTTGGACGAATTAGGGCATCACGCTGACCCACCCCTAACCAAGGATGCAGTTGCCGGTCGTATTCGTCGCCTCTTGGCCATGGCGGATAAGCGCGCGGAGGACCTGGGTATTCCTAGCACTCTTGACGCTGTTCCCGCTGAAATCGATTAGCCCTAAGTTCCGCACAGGTGTCAGCCTTAGACTGAGCTCCGTCCAGCACGCTATTGGAGGTTGTCATGTCCTATTCACTACCCGAACTCTCCTACGATTACTCGGCGCTCGAGCCTCATATCAGCGCTCGAATCATGGAGCTTCACCATTCGAAGCATCACAAAGCCTATGTCGATGGAGCAAACAACGCCCTCGCACAGATGGCGGAGGCACGAGAATCTGGCAATTTCGCGAACATCAACCGTCTCGAGAAGGATCTCGCATTTCATCTTGGCGGCCACGTCAACCACTCCATCTTCTGGACCAACTTGGCTCCGGACGCAGGTGGCACACCGGAGGGCGAAGTAGCTGCCGCACTCGATGAGTTTTTTGGCTCCTTTGGGGCTTTCAAGGCCCATTTCCAGGCGGCATCCTTGGGGATTCAAGGCTCTGGCTGGGGGGTACTCGCCTGGGATCCCATTGGCGCGCGCCTCATCATCCAGCAGCTCTTCGACCAACAGGGCAACACCGCGCAGGGGACCGTGCCAATCCTGCAGCTCGACATGTGGGAACACGCCTTTTACCTCGACTATCAGAATGTGAAAGCGGACTATGTCACCGCCTTCTGGAACATCGTCAATTGGGACAATGTTGCGAAACGTTTCGCCGCAGCCCGCGCGAACGCTGGGGCTTCACTGCTAGTCTGAGTCAGTAAGACCTTCTGGATTGGGCCGGGGTTTTCCCGGCCTTTTCCTTTTCCGCTCTGTCATGAAGGGACACCTCTGTGGTTAACGTAGCCATCAACGGTTTTGGCCGTATCGGACGTAGCTTTTTCCGTGCAGCCCTCGCCAGCTCACACGACATCACCATCGTTGCAGTGAACGATCTCACCGATCCCAAGGCTCTCGCTCATTTGCTGAAGTATGACTCCGTTGGTGGTCGTCTGCCAGTCTCTGTTGAGGCCGGGGAAGGCTCCATTGTGGTTGATGGCAAGGCCATCACCGTGTATGCCGAGCGTGACCCCGGCAATCTGCCCTGGGGCAAGCTCAACGTAGACATTGTCATTGAATCGACCGGATTCTTCACCGATGCCGACAAGGCCAAAGCCCATCTCAGTGCGGGTGCAAAGAAGGTCATCATTTCCGCTCCGGCCAGTGGTGAGGACATCACCGTGGTGATGGGCGTCAACCATGAGGGATACGACTCTGCCTCGCACCACATCGTGTCCAATGCCTCGTGTACAACGAACTGCCTCGCCCCGATGGCCAAAATCTTCCACGACGCCTTTGGTATTGAGAAAGGCCTGATGACAACGGTTCACGCCTATACGGCTGACCAGAACCTCCAGGATGGGCCTCACAGCGACCTCAGAAGGGCTCGAGCAGCGGGCATTAACATCGTTCCCACCTCCACGGGCGCTGCGAAAGCTATCGGGCTTGTTCTGCCCGAGCTGAAAGGAAAATTGGATGGTTTTGCTCTCCGCGTGCCCGTCCCCACCGGTTCTATCACCGACCTGACTGTGGAGACCTCACAGGAGCTGACGCTCGAGCAGGTGCAAAAAGCTTTCCAGGACGCTTCTGACAAGGGTCCCTATCAGGGAATTCTCCGGTACACCGAAGAACCTATTGTCTCGAGCGACATCGTTGGTGACCCGTATTCGTCCATTGTCGATGGCGGTCTCATTCGAGTGATTGGCAATCAGGTGAAGATTAGTTCCTGGTATGACAACGAGTGGGGTTACTCCAACCGTCTCGTCGATCTCGCCTCCTACATGGCCTCCAAACTCTAAGTAGTGACACTCAAAACCCTTACCGACACTCTCGATCTCGACGGTCGTGTTGTTTTTTTGCGCGTTGACGCGAACGTCCCCCTCGATGATGGCGTCATCACGGATGACGGCCGGATTCGGGCTTTTCTGCCCACGCTTTTGTGGCTCTCCCAAAGAGGGGCCCGCGTTGTCTTGGCGAGCCACCTGGGGCGCCCTGAGGGGGTACCAGTTAGCCACCTGAGCATGGCTCCGGTGGCGGCTCGTACCGCTGAGCTGTTGGGATCCCCAGTTCCCCTGGTTCCGGGCGTCAGCGGGGAATCGGTATGGAGCGCCCTTGAAGCGCTCGCACCAGGGGATGTCTGTTTCCTCGAGAATTTGCGGTTTGATCCTCGCGAAACGTCCAAGGCAGCGTCCGCAAGGCTCGAATTAGCCATGGAGTGGGCATCACACGTCGACGCCACAGTCGTCGATGGTTTTGGTGTGGTTCACCGCAAGCAAGCGAGCGTGTACGAACTGCCGCACGTGACGGACGCCTTCGCCGGTTTCCTCGTGGAGAAGGAGGTGGAGGTTCTGGAGCGTCTAACCGCGAGACCCGATCGACCGTACACCGTCGTCCTCGGAGGGTCAAAGGTCTCAGACAAGCTGGGTGTTATCGAAGCTCTCCTCCCCACGGTCGACCAGCTTGTGATTGGCGGGGGGATGGTATTCACCGTCCTTGCCGCCCAGGGACACGCGGTCGGCAAGAGTCTCTTGGAGTCTGACCAGATTGTTGTGGTGAAAGGTTTCCTCGCTTTGGCGGGCAATCTTGGTGTGGACATCGTGCTCCCCACGGACATCGTGATGGCGGAGAGTTTTAGCCCGGAAGCACGCCATGTCACACTCCCTGCGGACCAGCTGGAAAGCGGTCCCGCTGGGTCGGAAGCACTCGGCTTGGACATCGGCCCCGAGTCTGCGGCACTCTTCCACAACGCCATTTCCCAGTCTCACACCGTGTTTTGGAACGGCCCGATGGGGGTCTTCGAATTCGACGCCTTCTCCCACGGCACCAAAGCTGTCGCCCAGGCACTCACGGAGGTTTCTGGTTTGTCGGTGGTAGGCGGAGGAGATTCTGCGGCTGCTGTGCGCTCCTTAGGTTTCGCCGACGAACAGTTCGGCCACATTTCAACCGGAGGGGGCGCAAGTCTTGAGTTCCTCGAAGGAAAACACCTGCCTGGATTGGAGATTCTCGGATGGCAACCACCCGTCGCCCCCTCATAGCTGGTAACTGGAAGATGAACCTGGATCATCTCCAGTCCATTGCCTTTGTCCAAAAACTCGCCTGGGCCCTCAAGGACAAGAAGTTCAACGAACAAGAGGTCGAGGTAGCGGTGTTTCCGCCCTTTACTGACCTTCGTTCGGTCCAGACCCTGATTAACGCAGACGATCTTCCGCTTCAGCTTGGCGCGCAGGATGTTTCGGTGCACGACGAGGGTGCCCACACCGGCGATATCTCCGGTGTCTTTCTTCACGCACTCGACTGCCAGTACGTCATTGTGGGGCACTCAGAGCGTCGCGCGGACCACCACGAAAATGATGATGTCTGTGCGGAGAAAGTACAGGCGGCGCTGCGCAATAACCTGATCCCCATTCTCTGTGTTGGAGAAACCTCTGAAGATCTTGAGAAATTCGGCGCGAGCAAAGTGCCGGTCGAACAGTTGAGTGCGGTGCTCCAGACCATCAAAAAAGGGTCGGAAATCGTGGTCGCGTATGAACCAGTCTGGGCGATCGGCAGCGGACAGGCCGCAACTCCTGATCAAGCTGAGGAGGTGTGTGCGACCCTGAGAGAGACCATCCGGTCACTCCATGGCGATGACGCAGCTGAAAGCACCCGGATCCTCTACGGTGGCTCAGTAAAGTCCGGCAATATCGCCGGATTCATGAAGCGCGAGAACGTCGATGGCGCTCTAGTTGGAGGAGCAAGCCTCGACGTTGACGAGTTTGTCGCCATTGCCCGGTTCCCTCACCATGTGAGTGTTGACTAGGAAATGGCTGGCACCGTCTATAGTGGTGAGGGCTTTGGGAGGTTAGTGTGGAAATTCTGCGCGTAGTGTTTTTGGTCTTGTTGGCGCTGACGAGCATCCTGCTAACCTTGATGATTCTTCTCCACCGTGGACGTGGTGGGGGTCTTTCTGACATGTTTGGCGGGGGAGTGACCTCCAATCTTGGATCCTCGGGTGTTGCGGAGCGCAACCTCAATCGGATTACGGTCGTGATTGCCCTGGTATGGGTGTCAAGCATTATTGTCCTTGGTCTTTTCACGCGATTCGATATCTAAGAGAGGTTATTCGTGGCATCTGGAGGCAGCGCAATTAGGGGCACCCGTGTGGGTTCAGGACCCATGGGGGAGCAAGACCGAGGCATCCAGGCCGACCGCATCGCGGTGTCCTATTGGGACGCGATGGGGAACGAAACCGTTCGTTACTTCTCTGCTCATATTGAGCCGGAGGAAATTCCCGACATCATTGACTCACCTACGACGGGTTTGCCCGCAGGGCGAGACAAAGACAATCCACCCGAGCTGCCGGTAAATGAGCCCTATAAGACGCACCTTGCTTACGTCAAGGAACGCAGGACTGACAAAGAAGCCAAGCAGATTTTGGAAGATGCGCTTACGCGACTCCGACAGAAAAAGGGCCGGCTCTAGGCTCCTAGCGCTTCGCGCAGCTCCGCCACCTGCTGGGGTGAGCCGGTCACACTAATGACGGGTTGTCCTGTAGCGACGAGTACTCTGGCGTCCCCGTGGGCCTGAGACAGCAGAAGCTCTGAAAATCCAAAAGCGCGACCGGGTATCGCTATGTCCGAGTGGGCGGTGGCAATGATCTGGAAAAAGACTCCTTCCGGTGCTCCACCTTTGTGTAGTTGACCGGTGGAGTGAAGGAATCGGGGACCAAACCCCACGGTGACCGGGCGAGCGGTGAGCTGCTCAATCCTGTCGGCAACTTTTCGCCAGAGTGACTCCGACTGGCGGGGTGCAAAGATACACAACGCTATGTAGCCCCGCTTCCCGGCGAGCTTACCCAGAACCTCAGGTAACTCATCAAGTCCTCCCAAGGCGGGAAGAGGAGGATGGGCGAAAACAGAGAGCCCGCCAAGCTCTTCTTCTTCCCGGGAGGCAACTCCCGGGGATTCGAGAAGTTCCCGGGCCGCAATTTTGGCGCTCTCGACATTGGGCTGGTCGAAAGGGTTAACCCCCAGAACTGCACACGCGACAGCAGTTGCGTACTCCCACAGCACCATGCGCCCAGCCAGTGATCCTGAAATCTCCAGGTCGGAGCCGGTACCTCGTGGACCCACCGAGATTGCATCAGGTATCCCCTCGAGACTGGAGCTCACTACCGGCAGAATCCCTTTGCCCATCTTTCCTGTCGATTCGGCAACGAGTTGTTCTACCCAATCTCCGAAACCGGGGAGTTCGGGGTCCTCTCCGCAGAGAACCTTATTAACCTCGGGGTGACGACATGCCAGTGCCACACCTAAACGCAACGCGGGATTGCTCTCATCCTTGGCGCGACAGGCATCGTAACCCTCGCTGGCGTCTTCCAGAAACTGCACAAGATCCATCCCCGCTAGACCGACTGGAACGAGGCCAAATGGTGACACTGCCGAGAATCGACCGCCAATTGTTGGATCACCCTCGAACACCCGATA
>JAIOWW010000015.1 GCA_021741925.1 Pontimonas sp.
CGTGGGGTAGACCCGAGGGAGTGGACCTACTCCAACATCGACCAGCAGAAAGCGTCGATGAAGCGCTACGCCGCGTCCTTCGACTGGTCCCGGGTGCTCCACACCTCAGACCCTGAGTACTACAAGTGGAATCAGTGGTTGTTCCTGAAGATGTATGAGAAAGGCCTCGCCTACCGCAAGGATTCCTGGGTCAACTGGGATCCCGTGGATCAAACAGTGCTCGCCAACGAGCAGGTTCTTCCCGATGGCACGTCTGATCGCAGTGGCGCCATGGTGGTCAAGAAAAAGCTGACCCAGTGGTACTTCAAAATCACCGACTATGCCGACCGGTTGCTGGATGACCTCAACCAGCTAGAAGGCCGCTGGCCCTCCAAAGTCTTAGCGATGCAGCGGAACTGGATCGGTCGCTCCGAAGGCGCTGAAGTGGATTTCGTCATTGAGGGCAGAGACACTCCGGTCACCATCTTCACGACGCGCCCCGACACCCTGTTTGGTGCGACCTTCATGGTGGTTGCCCCGGACTCAGATCTCGCTGCAGAGCTCGCAGAGGGCTCCAGTGCAGAGGTTCAGACAGCTTTTGCTGACTACCTGGAGGTCACCCAGAAGGCGACAGAGATTGACCGCCAGGATGCCTCCAGGGATAAGACCGGTGTTTTCCTGGAGCGGTATGGCATCAATCCCGTCAATGGTGAGCGCTTGCCGATTTGGGCTGCCGACTATGTGCTCGCAGATTATGGGACGGGTGCCATCATGGCCGTTCCCGCTCATGACCAGCGCGACCTGGACTTTGCGCTGAAGTATGAGCTCCCGGTTCGTGTCGTACTCGACACCAACGCCCCGGTAACCGGAGCAATCCCGGTAGTGACCGAGGAAATGCTTGACTCAGGCGACATTCCGCCCGCTGACCCTGTGAAAACGGGGGAGGCACTGGCCGGGGACGGCCGAATGATCAACTCGGGACCGCTCGATGGTCTCAGTAAACAGAACGCGATCACCAGGATTGTGGAGATTCTGGAGGAAGCCGGCACGGGGCGCCGGGCAAAAACGTATCGACTGCGCGATTGGTTGATTTCCCGCCAGCGTTATTGGGGAACCCCCATCCCGATCATGTACGACGCCGACGGTCATGAGATTCCTGTCGCTTTGGACCAACTCCCTGTGACCTTGCCTCCGAGTGAGGGATTGGACCTCAAACCCAAGGGTTCCTCGCCGTTAGGCGCGGTGACGGACTGGGTCGAGGTGGAGCAGGATGGCAAGACCCTGCGCCGAGATGCCGACACGATGGACACTTTTGTCGATAGCTCCTGGTATTTCTTGCGATTCCTCTCCCCCCACGATGACAGCCAAGCTTTCGATGTTGCTCAGGCGGAGAAATGGGCACCCGTAGACCAGTACGTGGGCGGTGTGGAGCACGCCATTTTGCACCTGCTGTATGCGCGGTTTATCACCAAGGTTCTCTTTGACTTGGGCTACGTGTCGTTCACGGAGCCCTTTACCTCCCTGCTCAATCAGGGAATGGTCATCCTTGATGGCGCCAAGATGAGCAAGTCCAAAGGCAATCTCGTCTACTTCACGGAGGAACTCGATTCCTATGGTGTCGACGCCGTCCGCCTGACGATGGCGTTTGCCGGGCCTCCCGAGGACGACATCGATTGGCGCGATGTCTCACCCGTGGGATCGCAGAAGTTCCTGGCTCGTGCCTGGCGACTCTCGGGTGAGGTCTCCAGCGAACCCGGCGTGCACGTCAGTGGTGGCGATGTGACACTGCGACGTCATGTTCACCGGTTCCTGGCGGATGTCCCGGGTTTGATCGAAAGCTTCAAGTTCAATGTGGCGGTCGCTCGGACCATGGAATTGGTGAACCACACCAGGAAAACCATTGATCAAGGGCCCGGAGCAGCTGATCCTGCGGTCCGGGAATCCGCAGAAGCCATTGCCATTGCGTTGTCGATGTTCGCCCCTTACACCGCGGAAGATATGTGGGAGCGTTTGGGGTACGAGCCTTCTGTGGCCCTCGTGCGCTGGCCGAAAGCCGACCACACCCTTCTGGTTGAGGAGTCCGTCACCGCCATCGTGCAGGTGAACGGCAAAGTGCGTGAGCGCCTCGAGGTAGCTCCCACTATTGGAGGAGATGAGCTCGAGAAGCTCGCCATGGAATCACCGGCGGTGGTGCGGGCACTGGAGGGAAAGACTGTTGTGAACGTGGTTGTGCGGGCACCGAAAGTGGTCTCCATCCAGGTGACCGACTAGTCCACACAGTCCTTCGGGGGAAGATTCTCCCCAGATCCACTCTCCTCGACGATCCTCAGAGTCACCTCGACATAGCGTCCACGGATGGGCGTAGCGAAGACACTGTGGGAAATTCTTGACCACCAACGACAAGAGCCGGCCATTCTTGACTCCCGGGATACGGGAACGAGCAATCATTTTGCCAAGGCTCGGCCTTTTCGCTGGAAGGTTGGGGTGCGTGCGGCTCTCGTGCTGGTGGCGGGAGTCCTCGTTGTGGTGGTGGGTGCCAACTTCATGCGCTCGCTTACCCCGCCGCTCGAGCCTCTTCCTGTCGCGGAGAGTAGTGAGTCACCAAGCGCTGAGCCACTGGAGAACACCGTCATGGTGCACGTCGTGGGTGCTGTTGGTACACCAGGAGTGGTGTCCCTCCCGGAATCTTCCAGGGTGCAGGATGCCCTAGCGCTGGCGGGCGGTGCGCTGGAGGATGCTGATCTCCGCAGTGTCAACCTTGCCCGCGCAGTCTTCGACGGTGAGCAGATACTCGTCCCACGCGTCGGAGACCTACCCGACTCGTCGATTGGTGCGCTTGGTCTAGTGAGTCTCTCCCAGGCTGACCAAGCGACACTCGAGACGCTGCCTCGCATTGGTCCAGCCACTGCTGAGCGAATTATCGCCTGGAGAGAAGCGAGGGGACCCTTTCGCAGTGTTGAGGATCTCCTTGCCGTTTCGGGAATTGGACCTGCAACCTTAGAAGGCCTCGCGGACCTCGTGGTCCCGTGAGTGACTATCAGGCTGACCCGAAACCCAAGGATCTGCGCCTTCTTCTCCCGAGTCTCGTGGGGTGGGGTGTCGCAGCGGTGGGGATCTGGCTCAGGCCTGGATGGGGCGGGGTGGCAGCACTGGGGGTGGCTGCGCTCCTCGCTCTCCTCGCATCCCGAGGAAGGCGCAAACCGCCTCTCGCGCATGTGGCCATGATGGCGGCCCTCGCTGGCCTCATGCTGATGTCGGTGGCGCTAGGTGCGCAGTATCGCGAGCACCCGGCGCTCAGTGCGGCAGAGGGTTCTGAGGTGCGCGTGATGGTGTCCTTGAGGGAGACCTTTACCCCCGGCGCACAGTCACTGGGCGTCACTATTCATCAGGTAGATGATGATGCCATCCCGGGGGCGGGGATTGCGGCTGTGGTGGTGAGGCCTCAGCTGGCGGGGAGAACTCCCTATGGTTCAACGGCTCAATTTCGGGGATACCTTCAACGAGCTGACGCCTGGGACAACGAAGGTTGGACGCTCCTCGTGCGTGGAGAGCCCGAGTGGGTTGAGCCACCCGGCTGGTTTCTGTCGGGATCGGATTCCCTGCGTAGAGGGCTGTTGGAAAGATCCCAGGCGCTCGAAGGTGACGGCGGGCGGCTTCTTCCCGGTCTTGCCATCGGAGACACCAGCGCTGTCGACCGGGGACTTGTGCAAGCGATGCGGGACACGTCACTCAGCCATCTTGTGGCGGTGTCTGGAGCCAATTGCGCCATCGTGGTGGGCATTGTGGTCGGGATTATCTCGGTGTTTCGCGGCGGTGTGTGGACCCAGCTTGTTGGTGGGACTCTCGCACTCGCTGGTTTTGTCGTCTTGGTCACCCCTGAACCCAGCATTGTTCGGGCGTCCATTATGGCCGTCATCGTTTTGGTGTTCCTGGCTCTGAATAAGCCGCTCAAAGGAATACCGGTGCTCGGGATCACTGTCCTCATCATCCTCGGGGTGAACCCCTGGATGGCGCTGGATTTTGCCTTCGCTTTATCGGTGCTCGCCTCCGGCGGGATATTGCTTCTCGTGGGCCCGCTGAGTGACCTGTTGAGCGATATCGCGCCCCGCTGGCTGTCAATCGTGCTGGCCATCCCCATCGCCGCCCAGGTCGCCTGCCAACCGGTGCTCATTCTGTTGAACCCCGTGGTTCCGGTGTGGTCGGTAGTAGCTAACGCTCTGGCGGCGCCGGCAGCTCCTATCGCCACAATTCTCGGGATGTTAGTCAGCCTTCTCGGGCCATTCATCCCTCTAGCTGCTGATGCCCTCGCCTGGTTGGCATGGTGGCCTTCTGCCTTCGTGGCATTTGTCGGCAGGTTCTTTGCGTCGTTTGCTCTGGTGAGCATTCCCTTCGCACCGGGGATACCTGGCGTGCTGCTCATGGCTGGTCTGGCGTATGGGGGAGTCGCCACCCTTCTGCTGAAACACCCAGTCCATCGGCTCTGGCGTCGCCTTTCTGGTGTGCTCATGTCGGTGTCGTTAGCAATCGTTGTGCTCGGCTACCAGGTACCGGGGATTGTCGCCTCCGCGTCGGTTCCCAAGGACTGGGTGATTGCCCAGTGTGACGTGGGACAAGGAGATGCCCTGCTTATTCGCACCGCCGAAAGAACCATTCTGATTGACACGGGGAAATACCCCGAGAAACTCAGTTCTTGCCTGAGATTCCTGGGAGTGGACCATCTTGACCTCGCGATCATCAGCCACTTTGATGTTGATCATGTGGGTGCGTGGCCGGTCATTGCGGACCGGGTGGAGCAGGTGTGGATGGGTCCCATCCTCGAGCGCGAGCATGCAGATATTGCGAACGCACTGAAGTCCGCTGGCGCAACAGTTCTTCAGGTCAGCGCGGGGACCAGCCTCGAGGTCGGCGACTATCGCCTCCGGGTGCTCTGGCCTCCGACTCAGTCGTTCGTTGACCCCGGCAACGATTCCAGCGTGGTGATTGCCGTGGAGGGCGCTCCGGGGTGTGAAGGCTGCATTAGCGCAGTGTTCTTGGGGGACCTGGGTGAAAAACCCCAGCGGATAGTGATGGGGCGCGAGGATTTCGCACCAGTCGATATGGTCAAGGTGAGCCATCACGGTTCGAGAGACCAGTTCGAGGGTTTGTATCGCGTCTTGTCGGCTGAGATTGGTCTTATAGGGGTGGGGGAGGAGAACACCTACGGGCATCCCACGAGGGGGGCTCTCGAGATCCTCGAGGCCTCGGGGACCACACCGCTTCAGTCTGATGAGCGAGGAATTGTGACGGTGAGCTCCACCGCGACCGGGAAACTCACCATCTGGAGCGAAAGGTGATGGTGCTCTCAGTAGTCTGAGACATGAGAAAAGGGGAGGGTTGTCATGGCAGGAGTTTCTGCGACCATCGTTCCCTGGCATGGCATTCGGGAAGCGCCGGTCATCCTTCTCTCTGGGACAGAATCTTTCCTTGCTGATCGTGCACTGCGCATCCTCACCGACCGCATGAAGTCCGCTGACGCCGGGGTGGAGATTAACGATCTTGACGCAGCGGACTACCAGCAAGGCGACCTTCTTCAGCTGGCAAGCCCGAGTCTTTTCGGGGAGCCACGCTTACTCAGGGTTTCCGCTGTCGAGAAATGCAACGACGCATTTCTGGAGGATGCACTTCTCTACCTCAGCACTCCCGAGCCCGATGTGGTCGTGCTGCTTCGCCACGGCGGAGGCAATCGCGGCAAGAAACTGTTAGACGCCATTAAGGGCGCGGGGTCTGCGCTAGTGGTGGAGTGCAAGGAAATAAAGAAGGACGCGGAGCGCGTCACGTTCGTGCAGCAGGAATTCCAGCGTCATGGCGTATCCATCGAACCCAAAGCAGTTCGCGCGCTTGTCGACGCGTTCAGCACGGACCTGGCTGAATTGGCGTCGGCGTGCACCCAGCTCATCACCGATGTGGGGAGCGCGGGGATTACCGCCGCGACCGTCGAGCGCTACTACGGCGGTCGGGTGGAAGCCACCACCTTCCAGATAGCAGATCAGGCGATCTCCGGGCATTTTTCTGAGGCTCTGTCTCTACTTCGTCACGCCATGAACTCCGGCGTCGAGCCGGTCATGGTCGTGGCGGCTTTTGCGATGAAACTTCGCACCATGGCGCTCGTCGGAGGGGCGAGCGGGAGTATCGATGCAGTCGCAGGTGAGTTGGGAATGGCCCCGTGGCAAGTGCGCAACGCCCGCTCCAGTCTCCAAGGATGGGATCAAGCGGGACTCGGGTCCGCCATCCTCGAGGTTGCCCACACTGATGGTGCGGTGAAGGGCTCCGGCCCCTCGCCTGACTACGCTCTCGAGAGAATGGTGCGAGTCGTGGCGATGCGGGGCGCCCCGATGAATCTCCGCTCTAGCTGAGAGTCAAACCTGGCATTTTCCCGTCCCCATAGGTGGCGCTCACCTCGGAGATGATGACCTGGTATCCCTCGTACCATTTCGCGTATTCCTTCTTCGCTCGGACATGCTCGGGAAAGCGCGCGAAGGTGTTGACCGTTTCTCGATCGGTAAAGAAATACACGACATTTTTGGCGGTCTTATCGTCTGACCACCACCGGTCGACCCCCACGAATCCCTCCAGGGACTTGGCGTAGTCATCGATGACTGCGTCGAGAGCAAAAAACTCGTCGTCAAGCTTTCCGGGGATGAACATGAAAGAGCAGGCGAACACAGTGCAAGTCTGGCAGGTGTCCGGAAAAAAGTAAGGGCCCCATCGTCACGACGGGGCCCTTACCGCTGAAGCTTTAGAGTGCAGCTGCCTGCTTGGCGATTGCTGACTTGCGGTTTGCTGCCTGGTTCTTGTGCAGAACTCCCTTGCTGGCGGCCTTGTCGAGCTTCTTCGAGGCAAGCTTGACGGCTGCTGCAGCCTTGTCCTTGTCACCAGACTTGATGGCTTCACGAGCCTGACGCACGGTGGTCTTGAGCTCGCTCTTGACGGCACGGTTGCGCTCGGTTGCCTTCTGGTTGGTCTTGATGCGCTTAATCTGCGACTTGATATTTGCCACGCTGTGTCCTTTATGGTGTGTTGTCAGGCCCAGGGACATCCTGGTGGGGCCTTGCGGCGAAAGTCAGGATGCGTTCCTAGCTTCAGATGAGAGGGCCTGAGGCTAAGCGAGCCAATCGGCAACGATACCAGGTGAAAGCGCCCGTCGCCAACGGTTTCGCATGGGACAATCATCTGACATGTCTTCTCACTCTGACCGCGATATTCAGCCGGCCTCCACCGATGTGTGGCGCCTGCGGAATTTTTCGATCATTGCTCACATCGATCACGGCAAATCAACGTTGGCGGACCGAATGTTGCAGCTCACTGGAATCGTGGAGGCCCGCGATATGCGGGCTCAGTACCTGGACCGCATGGACATTGAACGCGAGCGTGGCATCACCATCAAGAGCCAGGCGGTGCGGATGCCGTGGACTAAAGACGGCAAGACCTACGCGCTCAACATGATCGACACTCCGGGCCACGTGGACTTCACCTACGAGGTCTCTCGGTCCCTGGCTGCCTGCGAGGGAGCGATTTTGCTCGTCGACGCCGCGCAGGGTATCGAGGCTCAGACGCTCGCGAACCTCTACCTCGCGCTTGAGAACGACCTCACCATCATTCCTGTTCTCAACAAGATCGATCTTCCCGCTGCTGACCCAGAGCGCTTCGCGGATGAACTTGCTCACCTCATTGGTGGCTCGCCTGATGATGTGTTGCGAGTGAGTGGCAAAACGGGCATGGGCGTCCCAGAACTGCTCGACCGCGTCGTTGACCTCATTCCTTCCCCTACGGGAGATGCGGACGCTCCGGCCCGTGCACTTATTTTTGACTCTGTCTATGACGCCTACCGGGGTGTGGTGACGTACGTGCGCATGATTGATGGTTCGCTCTCCCCTCGCGAGCGAATAGAGATGATGTCGACACGGGCCCAACACGAACTGTTGGAGATTGGCGTGAGCTCCCCTGAGCCCACCCCCTCCAAGGGGTTGGGCGTGGGGGAGGTGGGCTATCTCATTACAGGTGTGAAAGATGTCCGCCAGTCCAAAGTGGGTGACACCGTTACCTCCATCAAGAAGCGCGCCACTCAGCCGCTGCCGGGCTACACCGAACCCAAGCCCATGGTGTTCTCCGGTCTGTACCCCATCGATGGCAGTGACTACCCCGATCTCCGGGAGGCGCTCGACAAGCTCAAGCTCTCTGACGCCGCCCTGGTCTATGAGCCAGAAACCTCTGTGGCGTTGGGGTTTGGATTCCGGTGCGGTTTCTTGGGCCTGTTGCACCTCGAGATTGTCTCAGAGCGTCTCGAGCGCGAGTTTGGTCTGGATCTGATTGCGACGGCGCCCTCTGTGATTTACACCGTGGAGCTCGACGATGGCACGAGTCAAGTCGTGACAAACCCCTCGGAATTCCCCACCGGTCGTGTGATGAGGGTTTGGGAACCTGTGGTGAACGCTGCCGTGCTGGCTCCGAAGGATTACGTTGGCGTCATTATGGAGCTCTGTCAGGACAAGCGCGGAGTGCTGCAGGGAATGGAATATCTGGGGGAGAACCGGGTCGAAATCAAATACACCATCCCGTTGGGTGAGATTGTGTTCGATTTCTTTGATCAGCTGAAGTCCAAGACTGCCGGCTATGCGTCGTTGGATTACGAACCCGCAGGAGACGCGGAGGGTGACCTCGTCAAGGTGGACATTTTGCTGCAAGGCGATCGGGTTGATGCGTTCAGTGCGATCGTGCACAAAGACAAGGCCTACGCCTATGGCGTGATGATGACGGGGCGCTTGCGGGAGCTCATTCCACGCCAACAGTTTGAAGTTCCTATCCAGGCCGCCATTGGCGCGCGTGTGATTGCACGCGAGAACATCCGCGCCATGCGCAAAGACGTTCTTGCCAAGTGTTACGGCGGTGACATCACCCGTAAACGGAAGCTCCTCGAGAAGCAAAAAGAGGGCAAGAAGCGTATGAAGATGGTGGGCCGGGTTGAGGTGCCGCAGGAGGCCTTTATCGCAGCGCTATCCGGTGATGTCGAGAAAAAGAAAGGCAAGTAGGACTGAGACACAGTCGCTACGCTTAGCCCGTGTCTTCCTCCACCGCGCACCGCATCATCGTGTCGCTCTATGTGGTGTTGAGCCTCGCGGCACTAGGTCGTTCGAGTTTTCAAATACTCACCAAGTTTGACCAAGCACCGCTGGCCTATAGCCTTTCCGCGCTTGCCGCAGCGGTGTATGTCCTCGCCACCATCACGGTGGCGATGGGTAATCGACCAGGGGCTAGGCGGATTGCAAGGGCTGCTCTGAGCTTCGAGCTGGCCGGAGTGCTGGTGGTGGGGGCGTTCAGCCTGATTATTCCGGACCTTTTCCCCGACCAAACGGTGTGGTCACAATTCGGCCTGGGATACCTGTTTATCCCTCTTGTGCTGCCTATTCTCGGCCTGTGGTGGCTCTCGAAGCGAGCTGCGCAATGAGTCCTGTGGCAGTGAATTATGGCCTCGATTCTCTTCCCGGCGATGGGAAGCGTCGTGCGGTGACGATCGGAAAGTTCGACGGCGTCCATCGCGGTCACCGCCAGGTCATTTCGCAGCTGTTATCGATGGCGGGGAAGGCAGAGCCGACTGTCATCACCTTTGACCGCCACCCTCACGCTACTTTGAGGCCGGGTACCGAGCCCACCCCCATCCTCAGCGATAGCCAGAAGATTGAGTTGCTCGCAGCGGCGGGTATCCAGCGTGTGGTGGTCCTGCCTTTCGATGAAGAACTCTCGGCACTGGGGCACGCAGATTTTTCCCAGACTGTTCTCGCGGAGGGGCTCTCCACCAGCGTTGTTCTCGTGGGGGCTGACTTCCGCTACGGGCGCGGCGGCGAGGGGACGATCGACACACTCCGCGCTGAAGGTGATCACTGGGGTTTCCGGGTGGACGTCGTCGGTGATGTGTGCGAAGCAGAAGGTGAGCGAGTGTCCTCGACGATGATTCGAGGTCTTCTGGCGGAGGGTAAGGTCGCCACCGTCCGCGACCTCCTTAATCGCTACCACTCGGTCCGAGGAGAGGTGGGGCACGGGTTTGAGAGAGGACGGGTGCTGGGCTACCCCACCGCTAACCTCCGAGAAAACATCGAGGGCCTCCTTCCCGCTGATGGTGTGTATGCGACTCGCGTCATCCACCGCGGAAAGACTTACGACGCAGCTACATCACTGGGTGTGAATCCCACGTTTGGGGACGTTAACGAGCGAACACTCGAATCTCACCTGATGAATGTGACGCTCGATTTGTATGGAGAGACCGTCACGATTGAGTTTGTTGACTTCATTCGTGACATGCAGAAATTTCCCACGCCCGAGGCTTTGGCTGACCAGATGGCCCGAGACGAAGAGGTTATTCGAGGAATCCTGGCGTCGACCCCGTGACGCGTAGGATTGCCGGGTGAGTCAGACCCCTCGATCAACCCTCATTCTGGCGATGACCGGCATTGTGCTGTTTGCGTTGGGAATTCGAACCGGGGTGGCGGCGGTGTCTCCCTTGTCGACCCGCATTGATTTGGATGTGCCACTAGAAGGTTTGACGCTCGGAATTTTGGGAACAATTCCGCCCGTGGCTTACGCGGTCTCCGCTGCCTTGTCGCCCTGGTTTGCCAGGAAAGTGGGCCTGGAGGGTGCTGTCATTGCGGTGGGGCTTCTGGGAGGCGTTGCTCATGTGTGGCGAGGAATCTCGCCCACCTACGTTTCGCTTTTTGTGGCGACGATTGTTTTGATGTTGGCCGCGGGTGTCGGAAATGTTATTTTGCCTGGCTTGGTGAAGCTCTACGCCCCTGATCGGATTGGCCCCCTCACGGCAGCCTATGGAACAGCGATGGCATTTAGCTCGGCAGCTCCCACTGTGCTCGGCGTGTGGTTGGCCGACGAATTTGGGTGGCGCTGGTCATTGGCGGCGTGGGCTGTAATCAGCATCGTGGGCATCATTCCCTGGCTCTTCTTGTGGCCGAGGGCGAAAGCTAAAGGGATGCAAGAGGCGGTCATCACCGCAACCCTGCCGATCGTTACCGCGCCGGTGTCGCTTTTCCGCTCACCAACTGCGCTCTCCATCATGGCGATTTTCACCGTCTCAGGTGCGATGGCCTATTCCTGGTTTGCCGTGTTGCCTCCAGCGTTGATGGAGCTCTCGGGGGTGAGCGCTTCGTCTGCGGCTCTGGCTCTGGGATTGTTCACCATCATGGGCTTCCCGATGTCTCTCATCGTTCCTCCCTTGGCTGTTCGCCGGGGATGGAGCGCGCCCCTGGTGGGTGCGTCCATGGTTTTCAACATCGTCGGCCTAGGCGGTCTTCTCCTTGCCCCCACTGTCCTGCCGTTCGTGTGGGTGACTTTTCTGTCGATGGGTCCGCTCACTTTTGCGATGTCCTTAGCTCTGATGGGCCATCGGACGGTGAATCACCTTTCGGCTTTGATTCTGAGCGGTTTCGTGAACAAATGGGGCTATGTGTTCGCGGCAGGAGCTCCGGTGCTCGTGGGGCTTGGTCGCGAAATCTCAGGGGAATGGACCGCAAGCCTGTTAGGTCTTTTGGCTGTGAGCCTGGTGTCTTTGCCGGCCATGCTGATCCTTGCCAAGGAACAGATTGTCGACAAGGAGCTCGCGGAGTATCGCTAATGCTCATCTGAGCAAAGACTGCAACAAATGTTGTTCTTACGCGCAGTTGTCTCTACTCTGGAGCCATGCCGAACCGGACCATTCTTGATGACGAGTTACTGGCTGTTCGCGCTGCAGAGCTCTACTACCAAGAGGACAAGACCCAGGATCAGATTGGTTCACTTCTAGGGATTACCCGGTGGAAAGTGGGAAGGCTCCTCTCTGACGCAAAATCTCGAGGGATTATCCGAATTGAGATCGTCCATCCCCACGCGAGGCGCCTGGGGATGGAGCACCAGCTCGTCGAGGCCTTTTCACTGGAGGCCTGTGTCGTCGTGCCACACGATGATCCTGAGGCGATTGGGGAGCGCGTGGCGCGTGCGGCGGCGGACTATCTCGTTGCCATGAGGCCGATGACTCACCGTTTAGGGGTGAGTTGGGGAAGAACATTGCATCGCGTCGCTCAGATGCTTCCCGAAGGGTGGGCAACGTCCCTCTCGGTTGTTCAGGTGAACGGTGGGGTGAGTCACAGCTCCCAACCTGGGCTAGCGTCCGCCACCGCCACCATGATTGCCCATAAAGCAGGAGGGTCAGTTACTTTGCTTCCGACTCCCGCAATCGTGGAGAAAGAGGAGACCAAGCGTGCCCTGGAAAAGGACAAAGGGGTGGCAGGTGTCCTCGAGCAGGCGAGGGCTTCGGACACCTTCCTCTACAGTGCTGGACCGGCTACGGATGTGAGCATTCACGTTCAATCGGGCTACATCGATCGTTCCGACATAGGCAGATTGCAGGAATGTGGTGCAGTCGGTGACGTCTGGGGCCGCTACATCACCGCCGAGGGGCGTATTGCGGACCAGGCGCTGGATAGTCGAACGCTGGGGCTCTCTCTTGATGTTCTGCGAAGTGCCCCACGCAGTATTGCTGTAGTTCACGGAGCCGACAAGCACGACATTGCGCTGGCCATCGCGAAGAATGGGCTTGCCACCGTGATGATTACAGATGAAGCCACTGCGGCGTATCTCCTGGACGCTGCTGCTACCCAGAAAGAAGCATGATGACTCGAGTGCCCGCTGTTCACCACACTCCCCGGTCTCAGACCGTCCTCGGTGGGAGCCCTACCGAGAAGGCTTTGAAGCGTTTCCTGGAGGGTATACCTGGCGTTGATACAGTCGGCGCTGAAGCCCGAGCCGCAGGGTTCAACACTCGATCGTTGAAGACCTCGACCAAAGTGTGGGGTCTCGACACCATCATCTCGATGGTGGATCTCACCACCTTGGAGGGCGCAGACACTCCTGGCAAAGTCCGCACTTTGGCAAAAAAAGCCACTATGCCTGACCCCCTGGATCTCTCTGCACCCAGTGTTGCCGCGGTTTGTGTCTATGGCGACATGGTCGCGGAGACAAGAGCAGCTTTGGGGGATTGGCACGTTTCGAAGCGACCCGATGGGGTTGCCGTGGCGGCTGTCGCCACCGCTTTCCCCAGCGGTCGAGCCAGCCTGCCCGTAAAGATCATGGATACCGAGTTCGCGGTATCCGAGGGTGCGGATGACATCGACATGGTGATCGATCGTGGGGCTTTCCTGGCCGGCAAAATGGGCCTAGTTTTCGATCAGATCGCCCAGGTGAAAGAAGCGTGTAAGCGACCGGATGGGAGCTATGCCCACCTGAAAGTGATTCTCGAGACCGGAGAGCTTGCAACCCTCGACAATGTGCGCAGAGCTAGTTGGCTAGCCATTATGGCGGGAGCGGACTTCATCAAGACCTCCACCGGGAAGGTTCAACCTGCGGCCACTTTGCCGGTAACCACGACCATGCTCGAAGTGATTCGAGACTGGCACGGAATGACTGGGGAAAAGATCGGCATGAAACCAGCTGGAGGCATTCGCGCCAGCAAGGACGCGCTTCGATACCTCGTGGCCGTGGCAGAGACTGTTGGCGAAGAATGGTTGACCCCTGACCTTTTCCGCTTTGGGGCGTCAAGCCTTCTTAACGATGTCGTGATGCAACGCCAGAAAATGACAACCGGTCACTACAGTGGCCCCGACTATGTGAGCGTGGACTAATCATGAGTTTTCTTGACTATGCACCAGCGCCCGAATCAACATCGGTGCTGAACCTGCAAAAGAACTACGGCTTGTTTATCGGTGGAGAGTTTGTGGAGGGACGCGGCTCCGCATTCGCCACGGTGTCACCCTCAACGGAGGAGGTCATTACTACTGTCGCCGAAGCCACCGAGGAAGATGTCGACAAGGCCGTTACTGCTGCTCGTAAGGCTTATGAGAAGACCTGGTCCAAGATGTCGGGAAGTGAACGAGGAAAGTACCTTTTTCGCATCGCTCGAATCCTCCAGGAGCGTGCTCGTGAGCTTGCTGTCGCCGAAACCCTGGACAACGGGAAGCCCATTCGTGAGACCAGGGATGTCGACATCCCCCTTGTTGCTGCGTGGTTCTTCTACTACGCCGGCTGGGCGGACAAACTCGAATATGCGGGGCTTGGACCCCATCCGAAAGCACTCGGCGTTGCCGCGCAGATCATCCCCTGGAACTTCCCCCTGCTCATGCTGGCGTGGAAAATTGCTCCGGCTTTGGCAGCGGGCAACACCGTAGTTCTCAAGCCT
This sequence comes from Pontimonas sp., assembly GCA_021741925.1. Lineage (GTDB taxonomy): Bacteria > Actinomycetota > Actinomycetes > Actinomycetales > Microbacteriaceae > Pontimonas. The sequence goes on from JAIOWW010000015.1 coordinate 14,228, forward strand.
GCAGAGACCACTCCGTTGACCGCCCTGTTGTTTGCGGAAATTTGCCAGCAGGCTGATCTCCCGGCCGGAGTGGTGAATATCGTGACAGGAGCGGGTGCCACTGGCGCCGCGTTGGTGGCTCACCCGGATATCAATAAGGTTGCGTTCACCGGTTCAACGCCGGTGGGTCGCAAGATTGCTCAGACTCTTGCCGGTTCTTCTACCAAGGTGACGCTCGAGCTAGGGGGCAAAGGGGCGAACATCATCTTTGATGATGCTGCGATTGATCAAGCAATCGAAGGAGTGGTCAGCGGAATCTTCTTCAACCAGGGTCACGTTTGTTGCGCCGGCTCGAGACTGCTCGTTCAAGAGAACATCCACGATGATGTGGTGGCGAGGCTTCAACGCCGTCTCTCCACGTTGCGGCTCGGCGACCCCCTCGACAAGAACACCGACATTGGTGCCGTCAACTCGAAAGCCCAGCTTGCTCGGATTACTGAGCTTGCCAATAGTGGTGATGAGGAGGGTGCGAATCGCTGGAGCGCGGCGTGTGACATTCCCACGAAAGGATTTTGGTTCCCGCCGACAGTGTTCACGGACGTACATACCAGCCACCGGATTGCCCGGGAGGAAATCTTTGGCCCCGTTCTCTCCGTGATGACCTTTAGGACGCCGGACGAGGCCGTGGCGAAAGCTAACAACTCTCCCTATGGACTCAGTGCGGGAATCTGGACTGAGAAAGCGTCCCGCATGCTCGCCATCGCCGACAAACTTCGCGCGGGCGTTATCTGGGCAAACACGTTCAACAAGTTCGATCCGGCCAGTCCTTTTGGTGGCTATAAGGAATCCGGATACGGCAGAGAGGGTGGACGTCACGGACTGTTCCCCTATCTCGAATCCACTGACTGGATGAAAGGTGGTCGATGATGCCCAGGCTCTCCATACCCAAGACATACAAGCTCTACATCGGCGGCAAATTTCCTCGCTCCGAGAGTGGATACACCTATGAGGTGACCACCACCAAGGGTGCCTTTCTGGCCAATGCAGCGAAGGCGAGTCGCAAAGATGCTCGCGATGCAGTTGCGGCGGCTCGTTCAGCCCAGGCCAGCTTTGCTGGGCTGACCGCCTACAACCGTGGCCAGATTTTGTATCGCATTGCGGAGGTTCTCGAAGGTCGCCGCGATCAGTTTGTTGAGGAGATTCGAGCATCAGAAGGCGTGAGCGCTCAGGCCGCAAACAAGCAGGTCGAAAACGCAATCGACACGTGGGTTTGGTATGCCGGATTTGCCGATAAGTACGCCCAAGTTGCGGGAAACGGAAACCCGGTGGCGGGCCCCTATTTCAACCTGTCCACCCCTGAGCCCACCGGTGTTGTGGTGGCGGTGGCACCGGCAGGTAAGACGGGGGAGAGTCTTCTCGGGTTGAGTGCCGTTTTGGCTCCCATTCTCACCAGTGGGAACACGGCGGTGGTGCTCGCGCACCCCACCCAGCCACTCTCCGCCATCAGTTTCGCTGAGGTCC